>JAHLWT010000223.1 GCA_019057775.1 Promethearchaeota archaeon | reverse complement strand
TACAGAGAGAAGAAGTTATGAAGAAGTAATAACTTATAAACTCAAGAATTTAAATTAAAAATTATTCACACTAATTATATTTAGATTTTTTCATAACCCTTCGAGTCGCTCCTGATGCTAATCTTCCAATCTGTATCTTTAAAGACAGTTTCGAACTCCATTTATGATGGAAGAACCTTAAAAATATTCCGTAAAGTATTACTGTTATTAGAATAAAAAACCAAAGATTATACCAATGCAAAGATTGATAAAAAAGGAAATAATTAATATTTTGTATTAGGTAAACAGTTAGGGAATAGTAAGAAAAATAATATAAAAACCTATAGCTCTTTTTAGGTTTAAATAATTCATACACATCAATGGTGACGAAAATTGAAATAAAAATTATCTCTATTCCTAAAGAATAAATTAACCACCATAAATTTGATTTTGCTGATAAGATTTCTTCCGTAAATAAAAAAGGTAATAAAAAATAAAAACTGATGACAATTAGAATTGTCCCTATTAAAAAAGAGGGGAATAACAGCTTTTTTTTTACTGTTTTCCTCTTCTCCAATTCATTTTCAATAAGGGAGAAGTCATAGATTATGTCACCTATAACTGTTCCTATTAAAAATAACGTGAAAAATGATAATATAATATTTTGGTCTATACTATTATATAAGATATGATATAAAATACCGAATAAGTTAAATTGTCCCTTAAATGGAGTCAATAGAACTAAGATTATTTGATTAAATATCCAAATAAGAGCTCCAATAGATATTCTAAATGCTTTTGATGTCTTTAATAGTGGCCACGACATAAAAAGACATACACCTATCGTCAATAATATGAACCACGTCCATATTAGAGAGGGATCCATGAACATGATCGCTACAAATATGTTATAAATTAAACCCAGAGTTATTATGAACGCCGCTCTAAAAAGGTATTCATATTTTACTTGAGGATAACTATAATTTTCATCTTTATCAACTTTTATAATTCTATTCCTATACGATATCATAGTGCTTATTCCAGATATAAAAGTGAATCCAACAGCTCCTAATGTGGAAAGAATAGATACATAACTAATTAAAATCCATTTTTCTTCAGGAACAGGCCACCATGTAATCAAGTGTCCCACTATCATATATACCATTGCTAATCCTCTAACCATATCAAGGCTTTTTAATCGTTTCATATAAATCGAGAGAAAATAAGAGTAAATAAGATAATTATAGCGTTATATATCAGAATTAATATTATTTTTTATCTTTTTCTAAAAGCGTGTTTAAACAACGATTCTCTTTCAATTTTATTGAAAAATCGATTTATTAATTGAATTCTTATTTATGTAAACTATATTAGTATTCCCGCCAAACATGTTTACATTTAGTGCATCTAAAAAAATGAGTACTTGGTTCATCAGCACTCCGCATTTGTTGTTGCCAGGTTTCAGCTTCCTTATTATTACATTTAGGGCAGAATTTCTTAGTCTTAGGATAAACTGAAATTTTATCTTTCTCAGAAACAATTAAAAGATTGTTTTCTAAAGCTTGTTTCTTTTTTTGAACGTTCTTTTCTCTTTTAATCTCATCAACAAATATTTCCTTCTGAAAGCCACATTTGCAAACTAAAAAATTTTCATCGTTTTCTTTTCTTTTGCGGAGAAGGTTTGAACAATCGGGGCAAAAATCAACCATATCAATTACTATTCCGTATCTTATCAAACATTAACTGTATAATGCATTAGTATTTAAAAAATTTTATCTTATCGATAAATGTATATGAATTTTTTATATGAATGTAAAGTAATCTAAACTTTTAACATAATTGATTATTATTTCGTGATTTTGATGATGTTTAAAGAATTTATTACATTTTTAGGAGCGAGAGATCTCAAAGAGACTTCAGATTTTTATCAAAATATTCTAGGGTTAACAATCTATAAGGATCAAAGAGTTTGTTTAATATTTAATGTAAACTCTCAAAGCAAAATCGGATTTTGCTCACACATGTCAATTCTTCATGAGGATAAAAATCCAATTCTAACATTTGTTGCCGAGGAAGTTGATGAAATCTACAATAGATTAATTGAAGCAAGGATTGAATCTTACAGAGAAGCCTAAAATTAATCATAAATTTAATATTTATCACTTCTTCTTTAAAGATCCTAATGGTTATACAATAGAAATTCAAGAATTTTTGGATTAAGTAAAAGAAATTTAAAAAAGATAATGCTTTTAATCAGAATCTAGTTCTTTTCTCATTTGATATATCTTCTGATAATATTCAAAGTTTAATTTGTTCATATCCTGAACAATTTCAGCGTTGATTATTTTTTCTCCATCAGAATGGAATTCCAGATCTCCAATTACGTTAATTAGATCATTTTGCTTAAACTTAAAATTATCAATATTGGCTTTATTTACTCTAACTTCACCAGTTTTGTCATCCAAAATGATAATATCATCATCTATTTGACTCCTAATATAACCTGTTACTTGAATTCTTATATCATTATTGGAGATATCTTTTACTATCCTTTGCTTAGCATACTGTTCAGACATTTTTTTTAAAAACTCAAAATATTATTTAATACAAAATTGAAAATTTAAGATAAGTATAAATAATTAATTTAAAACCTAAAATTGTCATTATTAAAAGACTAATATCAAATATTATTAATAATGTGAAAAAAACTATATTATCTTAATTATAACTAAATAATTGCGCTGAATGAATATGAGTTTTACGTTAAAATTAGAAAATAGTCGGATATTGAAAGGAATAGTCGAAACTCTTGCCAGTATTATTGATGAAACAGAATTTCGAGTAACTCCTAAAGAGTTTACAATTTCAGCAATGGATCCTAGCCGGATCTGTTTGCTTAAACTTTCGTTAAAAAAAGAGAATTTTGATGAATACCAATGTAATAAAGAATCAAAAGTAGGATTAAACTTAGATGATCTTGATAAGATCTTAAAAAGAAGTGCTGCTAATGACTCAGTCGAAATTAACTTTAATGAGACTGATCAAAAAATAAAGATCAAGATGCAACGAGAAGGAATGTCCCGCACAAGAACATTTAGCTTGGCATTATTAGATATAGAAATAGAAGAAATCCCGATGGATAATTTATTAAAAATTGAATACCCCTCAAAATGGGTGATTGAACCAGGGTTTTTAGTCGAAGCCATAAAAGACGCAGAAATCTATTCTGAAATACTTAATATCGCTGCAAATGAAGGTAAGGGTCTTATTTTCACCTCTACAGGACAAATTGGTGAAATGGAGTATAACCTTAGTGAAGATGATTTAATTGAGACTGCTATTGAAGGATCTAGCAATGGAGCATATTCTCTTACATTTCTAAAAGCGATATTAAAAATAGCCTCTATAACAGAGAAACTCGAGATATCACTAAAAACTGATCATCCGTTAAAAATGATTTTTAATCTTCTTGAGGGTGGCGAATTAAGTTATTTCTTAGCTCCGCGAGTAGAAGAAGCTGAATTTGAAGATGATGATGATGATATGGACGAATTTTAACTGTAAATTGTAATTACGATGATGTAATTACGATGAAATAATCGAAAATCCATCAATTATAAGTTCAATTAACAAGTATTAGTTTGTTAATAGTTTAATTCAAATTGTCAATAAACTAATTTACTCTTAATCTATTAAAGTTAAGACTAATGTTAATATTTAAGAAATAACCTCAGAAATAAAGAATTTTAAGGATAATGAGTGACATTTTTAACCTAGTAAAAAGATATCCTTGGCTTCCCTCATTAATAAAATATTATTCTGATTTAGCATCAAAAAATCCTATAGAATTTATTAAAGATATTAGCACATCTGAATCTTTCCAAGACTTAAAAAATAAAATTTTGAATTTATTCAATCAGGCATTTGAAAATATTGAAGAGATATCGGATTATGAAGGGGATGAAAGTAACATCCACCTATATTTATTTTTAAGAATACTACTTTATATTTTAGATAATCGAATTATATCTAATCGAGTAGCTAACATATATTCTAAAACTACGTATAAGGAGTTAAATAAGGAAAACGAATATAATTTATTTTATATATATAAGGATTTAAATTTAGAAGTTCAATATGAGGAACAACCAGTCATTTACAAAAAAAAAGTTCTAAAAGGCCAACAAGAGTCAATCAGTACAAATTTTAAGATCCATTTCATCGATTATTTAAAACTCGCCTCTAATCTTAAAGATGAAAACAGGAAATTGGTAAATAATGCTTTAATGGATGGTTATGTTTATATACAACCAAAAAGTCTTAATCGTTTAATACAGGAATATGTACGGTTGAAATTTTTGTCTCATAATTCCAATAATCTTGGTAAATTTAATGATCTATTTAATATTGAGGAATTTAAGGATATCTACGATACAATATCAGCAATATGGGAATATAAAAAGGAAGAATTTGATTATTCTTTTGATATAAAATTTAAGAAAGGGGAAGACATGGGTCAAATCCTTCCACCTTGCATTAAAGAAATACTAACCAAAGCCAAGGAAGGACAGAATCTAATCCACACTGAAAGGTTATTTATCGTATGGTTTCTTAATGCACTTGAGTATCCTGAAGAAATGATAGTTGAAGTTTTTTCAACACTTCCAGATTTTAATAGAGAAAAAACAGCTTACCAAGTAAAATATGCAAAGAAAAAAGGATATATTCCATATTCATGTCAAACTTTGAAGTCTAACATTTTATGTATGGCATCAAAATATAAAGACAAATTGTGCTTAGAAGGATACTATTCAAAAATACAAGAAAAACAACGAAAAATCGCTCATCCTTTAGCGTATGTTCGAATACAGCAATATCGCACTACAAGAAAAAAACATAAAACAACAAATCAGGACCTAAAAGAAAATGAGTGATAATATTTTTTTGAAACGATTGTTTCAAGCATATTACAGAGAGAAACAATCCGAAATTCCTATTATTAACCTTATTGAGCAGCGAGAATTTGGATTCATTCCATGGGAGAAGCAAATAATGAATAGGCATATTGGATTTAGTGTACCTACAAATTTAAAGAAATATCTTATAACTAACACTCCCAAACATGCATACAGTAGTGGTTCACTTTATTTACAACCAGAAATTCAAGACATGGAAGGTAAAGGCTATCAAGGTTGCGATTTGATTATTGACATTGATGTAGATCACTTTTATACCCCCTGTAAAGATGACCATGATATTTGGCATTGTAAAGAATGTGGCAAGAGTGGAAAAGGTATGCCAAAAAAATGCCCCAGTTGTAAAAAACAAAAACTGAGTACATTAACATGGATTTGCAAAGATTGTTTAAATGAAGCGAAAACTCAGATTAAAAGGCTAATATATGAATTCTTGATCCCTGATTTTAGTATTGATATAGGGCAAATTAAAATTGCCTTCTCAGGACATAGGGGATATCACCTAAAAATTGAGAATGATAAAGTAAGAACCTTAACTAGTGAAGAACGGCGAGATATTATTGATTATATTACTGGAGAGAATATTTCTTTCGATATTTTGGGCTTACAAGAAAAACAGGGAACGATCTTTGGGTTTTCTGGTGAAAACATTGGTTGGGCTCAAAAAATAATAAGGAAAATGGAAGAATTCTTGAGAAAACCTAATTCCGAAATAAAGGAACTACTTTTAAATAAAAATAGGTTTGGTTTCAATCAAAATCTTATCAAAAGCTTTTTAAATTACAAGGATGACTTTTTAAAAATGTTAATGAAAAATGAGAGAAATATTTGGACTATCGAAGGTTTTGGATTGATTACGTGGATTAAATTCCTAAAAACAATAGTTGCTGATATCGGAATTGAAGTAGATATACCTGTTAGCGTTGATATACATAGACTAATTCGATATCCCGGATCTTTACATGGTAAATCAGGGTTTAAAGTCCAAGAATTATATCCCGATGATCTTGATAATTTTAATCCTTTAGATGAAGGAAATGAGAGACTTGATCCTATTGTTTTTCTCAGTAAAAAGAAGATCACTCAAAAATTAGAAATTACGGAACTTGAAGTACCTGCCACAAATTTGAAGGGTGAAACCTTTGGCCCTTATATGAAAGGAGAGGTAATAGAGTTACCACACCATTTTGCTGTGTTTTTATTATGTAAAGGTGTTGCAAAAATGGTATAAGTTAAAATTTTATTTTCACTTAATAAATATATAATGTAATTATCGATTTTTATGGATTTAACAGAAGATTATGAAAAGCTCTTTAATCACTGGCTTGAAGAGTTTCAAAACTCCGACTTAACAAAGTTGACTCTGGAATTATATAATGAATATAACAAGTTTGTTAAACAAATCAAAGAATACCGAGATGATTCAAGCGATATTATAAAGGAGCAGTTACTTAATTTATATAAGGATAATATTAAATATCTTTTTAAAGATCTTTTGAAGTTGCGTAAAGTAAAAATAATCAAATCAGCGTTATCTTTAAAAGAAATGGATTTAGATAAAATGATTGAAGCTGAAAAACTTCTCTTTCAAAATCTTGTAAGTTCATTAAAAGGATATAAAAAAGTAAAAGCTATTTCATTATATGAGGAAGAGGAAAACTCTAAATCAACTAAGTTAACGAATACCGAATTAAATGAAATAACAGAAATTCCTCAAACTTCTCATCTGATACCTCAAGAAGATTTAATCGAACCTAAGACATCAGACAAAAATCTTAAGTATACACTCATTAGAATTCTGGAAAAAACTCCAGCAATCGTAGGAATTGATCTCATAAATTATGGTCCTTTTAAAAAAGAAGATATTGCACATCTCCCTGCTAAAAATGCAAAAATCCTTATTTATGAAAAGTTTGCAGAAGAAATAGATATAACCTAGTCTCGCTTAAACTTCTTATCAAATTCTTCTTTAAAATATTTCATACGATATTTTCCATATTTATCTAATAAAGAAAATTTTGGAGGTCGAGGGGTTACTAATCGTCCTCCGCAATAGCGACACTTAGATTCAGTATTATGTAATCCGTACTTATTACATTCCCTACATTTTTGAAGATATTTTGTCATTTATGTTACCTTCAAGCTTATTATTAATCCCTAATAAATTCAAAGAATCTTTTAGATCCTCCACTCTTCTGCTCTATAGTCTCTAAAACATCTGACAGAATATTCTCTGCATCTAAATAATCTTTTGACACAATTTCTAACCTGTAAAAAGGGGCCGCAATATAACTAATACTCACATTTCTCGTTTCTGTTGAATCAATTAATTTTAAAGCCTCGAGTAGTGAATCTTTAATGAGTTCAATACCGTTCTCAGAATTAAAGGATAATTTTATTTTACCTGAAATGCTTACAGTTGAGATGTTTACGTTTTCATCAATGATTTTTAATAAGGTAGTTTGAATTTTCTCTGAAACGCCATCTAAATTAGATAATAATTCTTTCCCATTTTCTTTAGCTCCTTCTACAGCTTCCTGAAAAGAATCAAAAAAATCTAGCACAGGAAACCCTATTAATTCATAAGCTTGATCAAGAGTAAGGTCAATATCTTCTGACTCAACAAGGAATTGTAATAAATTCTCAAATTTTAAAGCATATTTCCATTCTTTAATTCTGTTTTTTTTCTGAGCAGAATTTACTCTTCTTAATGATAAATCAATATGACCTTTTTCCGGGTCTATTCTTAACACACGCAATACAAGCCTTTGTCCTATCCTTACAAAATTTCGAATGTTTTTTATCCACCGAGAACTAATCTCTGAGATGTGAATCATTCCTCTAGCCAATTCTTCTGATGGCAATCCCTCATAATCAATTAGATCCACATAAACATATTGGTGTTGTACTTCTGTTACTTTACATACTATAAACTCTCCCTCTCGGGGAAATTTGGTTCTACTTTTTACCATAATACTAATTTTAGTTTTCTAATTCTTTATATTTCTTAATAATCTATTATTTTTTATTTTTTTTATTCTTTTAACTATAAAGGTATAATAAGGTGATTAATAATTCCTAATTGGTATATTCATAATAAATGGGCTGAAAAAGCCGGATTGAGGAAAAATATTGCCAATTATGTGAATAGAGTCATAGATTATGGGTTTAATTGGATGTTCTATGAAAAAAAAGACAGTAGATTAGAGGAAATTAACGAGACTAAAATTTACCAGCAATTAAAATATCTTTATGAGAAGAAAAAAAAAAAGAAAGGATATATAAAAGCAGTATACTTACATCATCTCTTAGACTTCTTTAAAGAAACTCATATTGACATACATAATATTGATTTGGTTTTTGAAAAGTTTCTACAAGATAAAGTTGTAGTTGATATTTCTGACTCTCAAGGAACTGTAATAAATTTTCAAGATGAAATCAATGAGGTTTTTCGAATAATAAAAGAAAATAAGGATGAACTTTATGAGGATTTAAAAGGAGAATATCTTTTCAATTTAGAAAAATCCAAAAAGAAAAAATAAAATCATAAAGATTATCTCCCTCCTCAGAGGTGCCCACCCTAAAAAAGTAGTTTTTTAACTTAATAATTATAAAATTCCATATAAATAAGTGAGTAATAATGGAGAAAAATACATTATCTAATTGAATATCTTCTTTACTTTTTTCGAAGACAGACTAAAAATTTTAAATTTAATATATAGATAAAAGCATTTACAATAGTAAAAAATATAAATTCATCGACATTTACAATTATCATCTATATAAAAATTAATTTATATTTAATATTAAAATTAAAATCAATAATTCATAAAAAATAAAGGAAATTGATTAAAAATGGTTTCTGAAAAAGAACATTTAAATCTTGTAGTAATCGGTCACATAGACCACGGCAAGTCGACAATGATGGGTGCCTTACTCATCGAAACTGGTGCTGTTTCCGAAAGGGAAGCACGTGAATTGGAGAAACTTGCAAAGGAATTTGATAGAGATTCATGGTCATATGCTTTTGTCTTTGACAGACTAAAAGAAGAAAGAGCACGGGGAATTACAATTGATTTGGCTTTTAGAAAGTTTGAAACTAAATCAAGATATTTCACAATCATCGATGCTCCAGGTCATGCTGATTTTGTAAAGAACATGATCACAGGAGCTTCACAAGCGGATGCTGCTATCTTAGTAGTTTCTGGAAAGAAAGGAGAAATGGAAGTTGGAATCGCTGCAAATGGTCAAACTCGCGAACACGCATATTTAGCACAAACTTTAGGTGTAAAACAACTTGTTGTTGCAATCAATAAAGCTGATGTCTATGATTATTCTGAAGAGCGCTTTAATGAATGTAAACAAGCAGTTGGGGATTTACTTAAGAGTATTGGTTTCAAAAATGTAAACTATATCCCAACATCAGGAATGGCCATGGATAATTTGTCAAAGAAAAGTGATAAATTAGCTTGGTATGATGGACCAACTATAATTGAAGCGATTGATCAATTCGTCCTTCCTGAGAAACCTACTGGCAAACCTTTAAGAATTCCTATTCAAGATTCTTATCAAATTAAAGGAACTGGTGTTGTTCCTGTTGGAAGGGTTGAAACAGGTATCTTAAAGAAAGGAGATAAAATTATTATTATGCCCACTGGTTTTGAAGGAGAAATTCGCTCGATTGAAATGCATCATGAAGAGATTCCTCAAGCAATCCCAGGAGATAATATTGGTTTCAGTATTCGAGGTATTACAATTGAGGATGCTAGTCGGGGTGACTGTCTAGGACACCCAAGTGATCCACCAAAGGTTATTAACCCAAACGGAAAATGGACAGGACAAATTATAGTGATTTGGCACCCCACTGCTTTAGCACAGGGGTATTGTCCAGTAGTTCACGCACACACAGCTCAAGTAGCAGCAAAGTTTGTAAGTCTAGTAAAGAAGCTTGATCAAAAAACTGGTGCTGTTATTGAAGATTCTCCAAAGTTTCTCAAGAAAAACGAATCTGCTATTGTTGAACTACAGCCGATCAAAAAAATGTGCCTTGAAAAATATAATGATTTTCCAGAGATGGGCCGATTCGCTGTCCGCGACATGGGACTTTTAAATGAGCTTCTCATTTAAACTCAATGTACAGTCGCGGTCGGCATTGTCAAAGATATTGACGTAGGTACATCTATTGTCGAAGACAAGAAAGCCTAAAAGATTCTTTTTTATTCTATATTTTTTTTTAAATTTACATTAGTAATTCATTTAATTTTTAGAAATTATATCTATCAATTTTATAGTAAAAAGAATTTGTAATTCTTCAAGTAAATTAAAAAAGTTTATCCTGATATATTTTCCCATCGTCTTCTTCGCATTCGATGTATTAAGATCGACGTCGGCACTGGAATCGAAAAACTCTACTTTTGATTTTTTTTATATCATCTTATTCTCTATATCGATATACGTTTTTTTGAAAAATTTTTTTTATTTGTATATCATTTAGTTTGGTCATAAAATATTATAATCCTCTGAAAACACACGAATATTTTTAATATTGATATTCAGAAAATATTCAGGTAACACGCTAATATCATTTTGTTATTTCAAACATTATTTGCCTTTTCTAATTAAGTTCGTTTAAATTAGAAAGGTTGATTAAGAGTTCGCTCGACCAAACAAAAAATTTGTCTATTGGGATTAAGTAGGGTTGGAAAATCTTCTTTATTAAATTTACTTCAAGGACGTGACATTTCAAAAGAAAAAAATCCAACAGTGGGATTAGAAATTGAGAATTCAATAATTAGTGGAAATAAAGTCAACGTGTGGGATTTTGGGGGTCAAGAAAGGTATCAATTCATGTGGCAAGATTTTCTGCGAGGAGCTGGATTAACAGTACTGGTGTGTGACTCAACAGAGGAAAACGTAAATAAAACAAAAGAGATTTTAGATAAATTTTCACGGCATTTAAGTGCTAAAAGCATTGCAATCGCCAATAAACAAGACCTTCCTGGAGCATTGAGTGCTAAAAAGGTGCAAAGCAAATTAGGGATCCGTACTTATGGAATGTCTGCAATAAGATTAGATCTTAGAGAAAGATTACAACAAATTTTAGAGTATGAAAGTGCAACTGAAAAATAAAATTCTTTGCGTGAATCTACTATAGTGTAGTAGAAAGCTATTAAAATATCCTCCCTATTAAGTGTGCTAAGCGAATACACTCAGGGAGTTTAGAATCTATGCAAACTTTTTGTAAAAGTAATTCTACCTCATTAATTTCAATGCCTTTTGAATGAAAATAAATATTTGAAGTTCCACCAGCGGTTTTTATCTCGGTTTTGTATAAATTTCCAGAGTCTATTATGTGCTGAATTTTTTTTTTATAGGTTTTTGGAAAATTTTTCTTTAAGGCTTTTACTACCGCTTCAATATCTACTTCACGATCATTAACTGCGATTACAGGTTTTTTTAATTCATCATAAATTCGATTTAAATTAATTAGATTAAAACCCCCAAAAGTTATAGTGTGTGTAAGAATAAATTGTACATGTTCTTCATTTTGTTTAACTAAATCTATTAATTTTTCAGTTGCATCCGTTCCATCAATTTCGATTTCTTTTCTAACTACATTTACCATTCTAATACCTTGACATACAACGCCGATAAGCTGTGTTTTTTTAGAATTCGATTTTAGTTCGAACGTTGCGTCATCAATTCCAATAGTAATAGGGTGATCTTTCATTTCTTATTTTTCAGGTAAAAATTTTTTAATGGAATTTAGAAGTTCGGTAAATGCGATTGTAGCACTATTAATTTCTTCATGGCGATCATAGAGATTACCTACCAAGTTTTCAGTTAGAAGATCAATTATTTCTTTTATAGATATTTTATTAGCAAGCCACACATATGCAACTAAAGCTTCAACTGTGTCAGCAAAATCATGAGCACTTGCTCTATTTTTAGCGAAGTTTTTTAACCCAGCTTTTTTTAATGCTGCTTCTAATATTGTTCTCCCTACTTTCTTACCTGTTCTAATAGGTTTATTATTTGGATTATTTTTGGTTAGGTATTTAGATTTGGCTACAGAATAAGCTAAATTTACAACGGCATCCCCAATTTTCGCTAAGCCCTTATCTGTACCAATAATCTTTTGGGATTTATTAAGATTTAAATCCTTAATTAAAAACTCGTAATCCATTAAGATAAGTTGAATTTAGACTTCTTATAAAGTTTTCGTGGAATATTTATTAGATAAAGATAATTATCTTTAACTAAGTAGCAATGAATGAATTTGAAATTAGTGATCTTCTTAAACTTAAATTGGAGGATAACAAAACTATAATATACATTAACGATGTAAAAATAATCCAATGCAAATACTTATTGTTGAACGAGTTAAGCATTGACAGTGAAACTAAAGAGTTTAACTTGGAAAAATTATCAATTGATACTCAATCTAAAAATTTGAATCATTCCTTAGAGTTAATTGATGAATATGAAAATGACATCCCTCCTGAAGTCGAGTTTTGGGCACATTCATCAAACTTGGAAGCATGGTATATGCATGGATACGATACGCAATTACTTCATAGTAATTTAGCATTCCCATTACTAAGGAAATTAACTCTAGCGGGTGATATAATTGCAAAGCAGGTATTTGAAAAGGAAATTATAAAGAGGTTTCGTGATGGAAACCTAAACGTAATGGTTTTTTTAATTATAGAAGGATATCTAGATGAGCTAAGTATAGAACAATCAGATGATTTATTTCAAGAATTAGATTTCGAAACTTATAAAAAACTCCAAAAACGCTTGAGAGAGTCTGAGAAAAAGGATACCTTCATTTTCTAGATAAAATATTTACAGAATATATAAATTTGTTAATATTATTGACTTTTTAAGCTTTATACTCTTTTTCAAAATAGATAATATTAAACAAGTTTTTGGAATATTTTTTGAACTCTCACTACTTCCCCTCGAAGAGATTCTATTGCTTTATATAATATTTTTTTAATTTCATAATCATTTAGATTATCGAGACGTATATAGATTTTAGGAAGTTCTATTCCGGTAACTTTATATGCTGCCATATTTACCCCTTTAATTTCTAAAAGATGTTTAACGAAAACATTACAAAAGCCATGTGTTTGACCTTCAATCATTAATTCAAAATCACTTTCTCCTGGACCTCTTTTCAGATTCAAATCTATATATTTATAATCAGTAAATCTAGGTTCCTCTTCAATTTCGAAATCTTCTTCTTCCTCTTCCACAGTATCATCAATGTCAGTACTATCTACATCCTTCTCCTTTTCTTTGACTTTAGGAATGTCAATTTCAACTTCATCATCATCTAGTAACTCATCTTCTAAATCATCTTCTAAATCATCTTCTGACTTAACTAGTTTTTTCTTTGCCATTAACTTAACTCCTTTCATTTCGGATTATATAACCTTTATAAAAATAATTAAAGACAAATTAAATTTTTTATGGTTTTATAATGTTTTTCTAAATTTCATAAAAAACGATTAGCTAATTCTTTTAATCTTTCAATTGCTAGATATTGGAGATCTCTTGTGCCAAAAAGTGTTATTTTTATGTTTTTTCCTTCAACCGAGACATTTAAATTAAGATAATTAATCTTTTTTTGAATATTTTCAAGGAATTTAACAACATTTTCTAAAGAGCCGCTATTATTATAAAAATGAATTACTCGCTTTCCAGATTTTCTCAACAATAAACCCTCTATCTTTTATTACGCCTTTTAAAAACAGAATGTTAAATTAAAACCTTAAAGTTTTTTTTACATCTCCATAATCATCTGCGAGCTTTCTCGTCTCGATATTTCCACACCGTTCACATCTTAGTTTGTTAAATCCTATTTTAGTTAAGGAATTTCCACAAATTACACAATCAGTATATAAAACTCCAAGATTAATACCTGTTGTACTTAATTTATATTCATTATAATTCTGTTCAATTACACGAGCGCGTATTATATCGGTGATTTGAAACGCATCGTGAATTTTTTCTACATATCTATTTGAGATTTGAGATACATGAACATTTCCAAAGTATCCTGAATTAAAATGAACTTTTCTGTTGATCGTAAAGAAACTTATCCCAACAGAATACTGACGTAAAAATAGGATGGTTCCAATTACAAAATCTCCAATTTTAACAACTTTTCGATTAGATTCTTGAAGAGTTCTTATTTTTAGTTTTTTCTCTTCATTATTAAGGTCAACAAGACCGGTTTTAGTAGCAAAAATTTTACCTTCTTTTACAAAAGTTGATTGTTTATCTGGAAGAAATTCTTCTACTACACCGAGGTAGTCCCCGGTGATAGCAATGTCATTATCTTTTAAAGATTTTTTACTCATTATTATCGACAATAATCTTTTAATTTCTTATTCTCTTTCTATTTTAAGTAAATATTATTAAATAAAATAAATAAATTTATTGTATTAATTTTAAAAGAGGGTACATTTTTTCGGATGAAACTTAGCAAAAGAGATTTAATATCTATAATTCAAAACACCGAAACCTATAACAATCCAAAAATAGAGTTCGAACAGTATTGTATCAATGCAACCTGTGCTGTAGATCTTATTTACTATGCCGGTTTTGAAAATAATGATATAGACAATGCTTTTGTTATTGATCTTGGCTCTGGTACAGGAAGATTATCAATTGCTAGTGCATTTTTAAACGCAAATTATGTTTTGAGTATTGATATTGATTTTGAGGCTATTAAGATATTAAAGAGAAATGTAAATTCTTTAGCATTAGACCAAATTATCTTTCCCATTTGCTCTGATATTGGACATTTTGAAATCTCAAAAACATGGTTAACAAATAATATAAGAATCACTACGATCATGAACCCTCCTTTTGGAGTACAAACACAAAATGCTGATAGAATTTTCTTAAATCGAGCTTTTTCTTTCTCAAATGTTGTTTATTCTATTCATCTCAGTAGTTTAAAAATTCGCAGATTTATGTCGAATTATGTTAGAAAATATGAGTGGAAAATTGATAATATTCTTCCTTTTAATATGATCTTAGAAAATACATATCTATTCCATACTCAAAAAAGAAAAAAAATTAGTGTTGATGTTTATAGGTTTACAAAAGAAGTGTAACTGTTTATTTAATGGAAATTTTTCCAAGAATCTAAATCCTTTGGATATATAGCGTTATCTCCTAGAGCTTCCTCTATTCTTAATAATTGATTAAATTTAGAGCATCTGTCACTTCTACAAGTGGCCCCTGTTTTTAATTGTCCCGTACATAAGCCTACAGCCAGATCAGCAATAAATGTGTCTTCAGTTTCTCCAGAACGATGAGAGACCATTACATTAAAGCCATTGTCAAATGACATTTTAGCAGCGTTTATTGCTTCGGTTAAAGATCCAATTTGGTTTACTTTAAGTAAGAGTGCATTTCCTGCTTTTTCTTTAATTGCCCTCTCAAGGATTTTTATATTGGTTACCGTTAAATCATCATCGACGACTTGCATTGATTTATCAATTTTTGCTGTTAAATTAGCAAAATTCCGAAAATCCTTCTCATCAAAAGGATCCTCAATAGATTTGAAAGGGTATTCTTGCTTTAAATCCAGATAATATTCTAACATTTCTTCTTCATTTAATTTTCTTCCATCGATATTGTAAGATCCATCTTCGAAGAATTCGCTAGCAGCTGCATCCATCCCTAAAACAAAATCAGTTCCCATTAAAAATCCCGCTGCTTCAATTGCTTCTATTATTACATCAACAGCTTCTGATGTTAAAGATAAATTAGGAGCAAAACCCCCCTCATCACCAACATTAATAGCTGAAGGACCGTATTTTTTAGCTAATAATTTTTTTAAAGTTTGATAAACTTCTGATACATTTTGTATCGCTTGAGAGAATGATTCAGCTCCTACAGGCAAGACCATGAATTCTTGTATTGCTAAATTATTTCCTCCATGTTCTCCCCCATTAATAATATTACAGCATGGTAGTGGGAGTAAATAATCCTCTGTTGTTTTACCATACGCTAAGTCATAGAGATGAGCAAATAATGGTTTTTCAGATAATTGAGCTGCTAATTTTGCGGCTGCTAATGATACAGATAGTATCGCATTTGCACCGAGTTTACCTTTATTCTCAGTTCCGTCAATAACTATCATTTCATTATCAATTTTTTGTTGTTCTCTTACGTCAAAACCTACTAATTTTTTACTTAGTATACTATTTACATTATTAACAGCCTTAAGGACATGTTTTCCCATAAAAGGTTTTCCACCATCTCTTAGTTCGAGCGCCTCAGCCTCCCCTGTTGAAGCCCCAGATGGAACCGCGGCTCTTGAAAAAATCTTTCCTGCGTAAACATCTGTTTCTACTGTTGGGTTTCCCCTAGAATCTAAAATCCACCTTGATTTAATTTTAGTAATTTTAAAATCAGTCATTTAAATCTCTTTTTTTATTTTATTTTTGATATGATTATTAATAAAGAATTAAGAAAATTTAATTGTTAATATATCAATATAAAATTTAAATTCATTTTTTTCTTCTCATAATAAATATAAAAATTCTGTCTTCTTTTGAAATTGCACTTTATCATTATTTTATAATTATACAAGCTAAAATAATATAAAACAAATTTAAAAGGATTTCTTTAATTATATTCATATTCTTAAAATTAAAGATTAGGATTTTTATTAAATTTCTGATTTGATACAATGACTGATAGAGTTGATAATAGACCTTGGGTTGAAAAATATCGCCCTAGAGTTTTAGATGATATTGTAAATCAAAAAGGGATAATTAAACGATTAAAACAATTTGTAAAAGATAATTCCATGCCCCATCTTATCTTTGCGGGTCCTGCTGGAACAGGAAAAACGACTTCAGCATTAGCAATGATAAGAGGATTATATGGCCGAGAAATGGCAATAAATAAGACTTATTTGGAATTAAACGCGAGTGATGCTCGTGGTATTGATGTAATACGAACTTATATCAAAGATTTCGCGAAAGCTCGTCCTTCCACAAGCATCCCTTTTAAAACTTTAATTCTAGATGAAGCAGATAATATGACTGCGCCAGCTCAGCAGGCTTTAAGGAGAACTATGGAGAGGTATACAAAAAATTGCAGAATGATTTTAATATGCAATTATTCTAACAAAATAATCCCTCCAATTCAATCAAGATGTGTAGTTTTTAGATTTTCCTCATTAAATAATGATGATATAAAAACTAGAGTAGAATTTGTAGCGAAAAAAGAGAATATTGCGTTGACACCTGGGGGGAAAAACGCTATACTTGATGTTTCAAAGGGTGATTGCAGACGAGCAATTAATTATTTACAATCATGCGGAACTATATCTAAAAAAATTGATCAAGAGATTGTTTTTAGAGTTGCAGGAGAAGTTCCGAGAGATAAAATAAAAGAAATTTTGCGTACCGCCTTGGAAGGTCAATTACAATTATCAATTAAATTGATGGATGATTTAATAAAAGATTATGGGCTTTCAGGACAGAACATAATTAAAAATATTCATCGTGAAATATATGAATTAGAAATTAAAGAGGAAATGAAAATAGAGTTATCTAAATTATTAGCTGAATTTGAATATCGATTAAGTCAAGGAGGAACAGAAGTAATACAACTTCAAGCTTTATTAGCTAAGATTGTCCTTATGCAAAATATTGAATAATTGGTGCTTCAAACCAAATTTCAATTTTTTCTCTAAAAAATATATTTCCATTCGCTTTTTAGATTTTAGATCTTCTTTTATATTTATTTCTGAATCATAAATGATATCCCATAAAATTAAGCCTTTAGGATCTGCTGGTTGATATGAAAAAGATTTTGTTGCATCAAACAAACTTAAAAAAGTATCATAATCAATATCACCTTTCCCTAATTCTAAAAGCTTTGTAACTATCCTTCTAATTTGTTGTCGTAAGAATCCTTTGCTTTTAAATTGGAAAATCATGAAATCTTGTATAACTGATAGTTTGACAGTATTCATATCTCTAACTGTTAATCTATCTTCTTTTTCTTTTTTTGAAAAATTAATAAAATCGTGTCTACCTTCTAAATGGCTACAAGCTTCTTTCAATATATCAATATTAAAAGAATGTGAGTCTTGAAAGTAAGACAGTGGTGTTGGTACAATATATACATAATGCCTTAAAATTGCATTATATCTTGGAGAAAAATCTAAAGGCACCTTAGCATACGCCCAAATTCCTATTTCTTTTGGTAAAGCACTATTCAATTCCATAAGAATCGGTTTTTTCTCTATAATACACGTGAAATAAGCACTTCTAGCAGAAACTAAGCGATCCGTTCTACTCGCTACTTCAAATCCAGAATTTTCGCTTTTTTTAATATAATTTTTCTTTTTAAGTACATCTAGAAGGCAGTGTTCTATTGTTATGGTATTTCTTTGTCTTTGTGATCCATAATATTTTCTTTTCCCAATATAGAAAATTTTAAAGAGGTACTTAGATTTTTCCATTAGATATGTAGCTTCTCCTCTTTCGGTTCAAATTATTTTTAAAAATGATATTCAAAATTTTTCAAACTCATTTCATAATATTTTGACTGGTATAACTTGGTAAATTAAAGAAAAACATTTTAATCTTAAGGATTTTTTTATATTCTAAATTTAAATATCGTTAAAAAATTACTAATTTCAAAGGCAAACTCATGGTTAAAATCTTTGATTCGATAAGAAATGTCCGTGATCGCATCAGAACCTCAATTTCTATAAAAACTAGTAATTTTTTACTATTTACTGCTCTCTTTTTAGTAGTAACTCTCGCAATTATTATTAGATGCAGTCCACTTATATATGATATACGATTAATTAAAGCTTTTGATCCATGGATACAGTGGTATAATGCAGAGTATTTAAATGAGCACACCCTTTATGAATATTTTCATTGGATTGATACTAAAAGCTGGTATCCTGAAGGGATTCAACGTGGAAATTTACGACCGGGTTTGACATTTACAGTAGTAATCATCTACCAAATTGTAAATTTCTTTGGATTATCCATCTCTTTATATGATATCTGTTATTTTTTTCCAGCTTTCATGGGAGGAATGACAGTATTAGTAATATATTTTTTGGGCAAAGAAGTTCTTAACCGGGGAACTGGCTTATTTGCAGCATTTTTCCTGGCATTTAACCCGGGATATTTGCAACGTACAACAGCAGGGTTTTTTGATAATGAAACTATTGGTGTCTTTGCCACTTTATTATCATTTTTGTTTTTTATAAAAGCAATTAAAACAGGTAAATTTGTTCATGCTATCCTTGGTGGTCTTGCTTTAGGTTATTTATCACTTAGTTGGGGTGGTTATCAGTTCGTTTTTTTGCTTTATCCCCTTATTTGTATTATTCTTACTTTAACAAATAAATATAATGAAAATATTTTGATTTCTTATGCTGGAGTGCAAGGAACCGGATTATTAGTATTTTCGTTATATTCGAAATTTAATTATGATGCTTTACTCTCAAGTTTAGAAATAGGAGGAATTTTCCTTTTAACAATAATATTATTAATTTTTCATATGATTCATACTAAAAAGAAGGATCATCCAAATCTATACAATAATCTACTGTACATCATAAAATGGGGATTAATTCCAGGTATATTGGTCGTTGCTATAATCTCGTGGGTAGCGCCCGAATTAATCCCATTTGGTTTTGGGGCAAGATTTTGGACCATTCTTAATCCATTATCTCGTGATCAAATAGCTTTAGTCGCTTCCGTAGCGGAACAAATGCCTAGCTCTTGGAGCGTTTTTTATTATAATACATTGATTCCGCTGATACTTGTTCCTTTAGGCTTATATTTTTGCTTTAAAAGATTATATCCGGCGGATATTTTTTTAATCGTTTTTTTGATTTTAATGTATTATTTCACCGGTAGTATGATTCGTATTATTTTGATTTTTGCTCCTGCGGCAGCATTGGTAGGAGCATATGGATTGGTAAGTATCTTAAGGATATTTGGCAGTTTCATAGGGGAGAGAAAAGTAGGAGTAAGCAGGAAGCGGAAAAGGCAATTGAAAGGTACTTTGGGAAATTCAGAAGTCGTTGTAGTTTATTTGATTGTTGGATTTTTATGTATCGCTCAGGTGGTGCATACAACTGATATTGCTGTTGATCAGATGTCTCAGGTTCAAATGGTACCGGGAGGACTCATTCATGATTGGGAAGAAGCATTAACCTACATGAGAACTAATTTAAAAGGAACAGATGTAGTGGTTTCTTGGTGGGATTACGGGTATTGGCTAACACCTGTTGGGAATGTGACAACTGTTAATGATAATAATACAAAGAATCAAACTAAAATTGGTTTGACAGGAATGGCGATGATGCAAACTAGTGAGGTCTATAGTGCTAAAGCTCTTCGTAAATTGGGTGCAGATTATATTTTAGTATATTTTGGGGCTTTATATCCGGGATTGGGTGGAGATGAAGGAAAATGGAATTGGATGGTAAGAATCTGTAATGATAACTATGAGAAATATAAAAAGATGGGTATGGAAGAGGATAATTGGAAAGATAATTCCGTTTTTGATGAAGCTGAATATCAAAATGCTACTAATGGACGTATGGAAGATAATTGGTTTGAAAGTACATTAGCAAAATTAATGTTTTTTGGTTATCCTACTAATCCTGATGATGCTCAGCATCAATTTAGCCAAAATTATGCTCAAGAAATAGCTAGAAGATTAGATGATGATGGTGATTCATGGAAATCTCACATCCCTGATAATGGATTCTATGATTTGAAGGTTTTTATCCCAGAATATTTTTCTCTGTACGGATTAGTAAAATTATATAAAGTTGATTATACCGTCCTAGATTCTAGCTTTTCAATAAAGAATGCTGAAGCGTTTGATAATGGTTATGCGACAGTTAAAGTGAAAAATACGGGTAAAAAGGAGTTATTGATTACAAATGTGAATATTAATAACAATAAATGCGATTTTATTTCTGGAAGAGGAAATACTAATACTTTGGCTCAGGGAGAAGAAGATATATTATGGATTGATGTTGACTCTGGAGGTACCTCTTTTCAGAAAGATGATGTAGTTAACATTGATATTACTGCTAAATCAGAAGCATATGCAGGAAATGATTTTATATTCAATAATGCGACTGAAAACTTTTTTGTGAAAGAGGCTGAAGAGGGATCAATAAGAATAAACTATGAAAATAGTCAAATAATTCAAATTAATGATACTAATATTGAAGCGATTTTAGAAGTAGAAAATATTGGTGAAAATGTTGTTTTATTAGATAGATTTTATTTTAATAATGATACTATTGAAAATCGGTTTAATCAAGACTACGTAGAGTATCTTAGTGGCACTTCAATATTAGAACCCGGGGAAAAATCTAGTATTTATTTGTCAAGCTCCCCTTTTAAGTTCTTCCCTATCGGAACATATAATAAGATTGGAGTTGTCGCTAGAAATGATATCAATGATGAAGTACTCTTTAGTTCAAATTTTGCAAATTATTCGCTCTCACTTTTAAGTGATGAGAGAATAGTTTCTCCTGAAGTTCTAGCAATATTCAACAGTAATTATAGAAATCATATTCCAATTGACTTTAATAATACTCATGCTTTCACATATGATAATGGAACTACGATAATAGAGATTAAAGTGAAAAATACAGGTGAAAGTGCAGTAGGCTTAGAATCTATATTTTTAACTGAATCTTTAACAGAAGTCCAGTATAAAGATTATTATACAAAAAGTGGAACTATAAACCTCGAGAGAAACGAAGAAGATATTATAGTTGTTAACGCTACAGACTATATTTCAGGAGAAATAAATGAAGAAATTTTAGTTTGCGTAGCAGGAAGTTTCGGAAATAATGGTACGATTGTAGCTTCTAATATTGGATATATTCATACTATTAGGGAAAAGCCAGACATTCAATTAATTGAAAACATTGACGGAATTAACACATCTTTTATTTTTACAGATGAAAAGGCTGAATTGCTAATTAAAAATACTGGAGATGAAAGTATTACAATAGATAATGTCTATATTAATAACACTTTAATGAGTAATATTGAATATACTTATGGAAATCCTTCTTTGAACATACAAGAGTGTGCAATTCTTACTTTTGATATCCCTGGTATTAAGATAAATAAATCAGATGAAGTACTCATTAACATAACAACCACATCTACGGCACAAGTAACTTCAACTCTCAAAGGATTTGTAGATTCTACCAATTACAATATCACTATTGATGATGGAGGAACTTCTTCAGTTTTAGCCGGAAATTTAACAATTCTTATTACAAATGAAGGATTGCAGAATATAACCATTGATTCAGTGTATATTAATAATACATTTATCTCTTTAAACGGATTTTACCCACAATCCTTCAACATAAGTGTTGGAAATTCGCTAGAATTAACAATAAAGATGACTTTTATTTTAAGTGGTCTTAGCGTTGATGATAAATTAGAAATATTAGTTCGCACTAAAGAAGGAGCTGAGTATATTCACGAGGAAATCATTACTTAACAATGGTTTTAAAGCGCAAATAGTTTTTTCTTAAACCAATAGTAATTAACAAAAAAGATCTTTCATTAGATTTCATAAGAGTTATGCTTTAAATAATTCTTAAATTTAATTAGTCATAATAGTTTTTTTCGTTTTTGGCAAAAATGAGCTCTAATTTTAAAATTGATTCGGAGTATACCCCAAAAGGGGACCAACCACTTGCAATTGCAACATTAGCAAAAAATATAAGAGAAGGAAAAAGGTTTCAAACATTATTGGGAGCTACTGGTACAGGTAAAACTTTTTCTATAGCACAAGTCATTCAAAGTATCCAAAAACCTACCTTAATTATGGCGCCTAATAAAACTCTTGCTGCTCAATTGTATAATGAGCTTAAAGAATTATTTCCGAACAATGCAATCCAATATTTTGTCTCATATTATGATTACTATCAACCAGAAGCATACATGCCCATTTCTGGGTTATACATTGAAAAGGATTTTAATGTAAACGAAGAAATAGAAAGGTTAAGATTAGCAGCTGCTCATGCAATTAGAACACGTGAAGATGTTATAATTGTTGCTACAGTTTCATGTATTTATGGAGTAGGTGATCCAGAGTATTGGGAATCTGTAACCTTATCTTTAGAAGTAGGAAAGTTAATTAAAAGATCTGAAATTCTCAAGAGATTAGTAAAAATTAGTTATGAAAGAAAAACAACCGATTTTAAACCTGGATCAGTAAGAGTACATGGTGATATTATTGATGTTTTTCCTGCTTACACTGAGGTCGCAATCCGAATTTCATTATTTGGAGATGAAATTGAATCTATTCAAGAAATTCATCCCATTTCTAATAATGTTTTGAGAAATTTAGAGAATTTCAGAGTTTTTCCCGCTACTCATTTTATAATACCTGAAGATAATAAAGTAAAGGCTTTGGAATTAATTGAAGATGAATTAGAAGAGCGTATTAAATATTTTAAAGTTAGGAAACTGTATGCTGAAGCTCAACGAATTGAGAGAAGGGTAAAATTTGATTTGGAGATGATGCGAGAAATGGGTTGGTGTAAAGGAGTTGAAAATTATTCCAGACCTCTCTCTCTACGAGCACCCGGAACCCCTCCAATGACCCTTATAGATTATTTTCCTAAGGACTTTCTGATTGTAGTTGATGAATGTCATGTATCTATTCCACAAATTCATGGAATGATAGGTGGAGATCGCTCTCGTAAAAAAAATCTTGTAGATTATGGATGGCGTTTACCAAGTGCTTATGATAATAGACCCCTAACCTTTGAAGAATGGGAAGATAAAATCAAATTTATTATATTCATGAGTGCGACCCCTGGAAAATATGAATTAGAAAAGAGTAATGGAATTTCTGCTGAACAGATAATAAGGCCTACCGGATTGGTAGATCCCCAGGTTGAAATTAGGCCTTCAAAAAACCAAATTGATGATTTACTAGGAGAAATTAAAAGGGTAGTAAGGAATAAAGGGCGAATATTAATAACTACATTAACAAAAAGAATGTCAGAAGATATTGCTGAATATTATTCTGGGTTTGATATAAAAATTGAGTATCTTCATTCTGAAGTTAATACCATTGAGCGTTTTGAGATTTTAAGAAAATTACGGGATGGAACTTTTGATGTAATTGTGGGTATTAATCTTCTTCGTGAAGGCCTAGATCTGCCAGAAGTGCAATTAGTGGCTATTTTAGATGCAGATAAGTTGGGATTCCTCCGAGATACAAAATCTTTAATCCAGACAATAGGGAGAGCTTCTCGTAATGTCGATGGCAGGGCTATCTTGTATGCTGAAAAAATTACTACTGCTATGAAAGCTGCAATTGATGAAACTAATAGGAGAAGAAATATACAAATAAAACACAATAAATTAAATAATATCACTCCTCAAACAATACAGAAAAATATTTTAGCTTCACTCTCAGAAGAACAAGAATATAAAGAAAAGGAAGTTAAAAGACTAAAACAATCTGTCCATGATAAAATAAAACAATTAGAAGTTGAAGGGGATATTGATATTATTATTCAATATCTTGAAAGTAAGATGCTTATGGCAGCTAATGAACTCAGATTTGAGGATGCTGCGTATTTAAGAGATAAAATAAAAGATATCAAGACGAGTAAGAAAATTTCAGTCTAAATAGTTAGTAAAAGAATAAAATTTATTTTACAATTATTTCTTGTTACTAACTAACATAAATGGAGAATTAAATTATGTTAACGGGAGAAAAACATCTACTCTTAATCTTAAAGGAAAATGGGAAGTTACCTTTGGGAGGATCTGGAATGGGGCTTAAAAATTGGTGTCCAAGCACAGTTCTTACCGATTTAAGATTAAGAGGAAAAATAGAATTATTTGATTCGGGAGGAAAAAAAAATACAGTTCATATACGAGTCATTGATGAAAGCTCCGCAGGGCATCCCCTCTTGAACGAATATCTAGATATTATCAAGGATTTTAAAAGTAAAAAAGGAGAAACAACTCAATCAGTTGTTGATTGGGTAAAATGGTTCCGAGATAAATATAAGAAGAAGGGATCCACAGAACGAGCTTTATGGGAGAGCCTAGAAAAACAAGGAATCGTAAAAAATCAGGGTAAAAAGCATACACTTTTAAAACCAAATCTAAAAAAGCAACTCTATAATGATGTTCGCTTAGTTTGCATGAATAAAAAGGAACCTGATGAAGAATTGAAGGCATTAACTGCATTTGCTAAATATGGTCATGGATGGAGATATTATGCGAGTAGATCTGAGCGAGATATTCCTTATTCCAAAGCGCTCATACGAACCCAACTTATTCCAACAATAACATTCTTCGATATTGTGGTAGAGAAGAGAAAGGCTATCGGAGCAGGAGTGCAAGCTGGAGCAGCAACAATTAGCACAGCTGGAGCAAGTGTATTAGTGAGTTCAGAATATGGATAGATACACTAGCTAAAGGGAAGAGTATTACTGAGGCTTCGAGTAAACTAGATAAAGCAATGAAAGATATTCATAAAAAGTGATGATAGTAATCAACCTTTTTTTTTATTATTATTTTTGAGAGCCCTTTAATCATAGTGTTAATTGACTCAAAAGTAGGAATGGTAAATTATCCTTCAAGAATTTATTAATAAAGACGAAAACAATTATTTAGATGATAATAATTCATCCAGAAAAGTAGCAAGACAAAATAATCTAAAGAATATTGATTTTGTATGTTGTATTTTTTGATTTAATTGTTCTTTTGGCAAATCATAATTTGAGCATATGAGTCATTCCCAAATGGATGCTTAGCATGTGTTCCATATTTTTGGAGTATTTTAAAACCGTTATAATGCATTAAACTGTCTAATTCTTGAGGAAAGATCATTCGACAGT
>JAHLWT010000222.1 GCA_019057775.1 Promethearchaeota archaeon | reverse complement strand
AAAAAAATGATAAGCACTTTATATTTAACAACCTTCGGCTCATCTAACATCTAGCGTGAGTTTACTAAAAAATCAAGCTTAAAAGAGGTACCAATGCTTATTTATCCAATAAAATCAATAGGTTTGAGGGCATTATAATACCATAAATATGTATACACTGATATAGGTACAAAGCCTACAAGATTACTACAATTATATAAAGCCTTATATATAAATAATAATTGTTACTAAGAACCTTGACAACACTATATATCTATGATAAGGTATACACTAATATGGCAACATTACAGAAAAGAAAATCCAGAGGACATAATTACTGGTCTATAGTTGAATCCCGGAGGGTTAATGGTAAACCAAGACCCGTTATCCTGGAATATCTCGGCAGCGCTGCCACCCTTTTTAAAAGACTAAAAGAAGGTATCCCTAAAAAAGTCCATAGTTATAGTCATGGGCTGGTTGCAATTATGCTTAATATTGCGGAAGAACTCCAAATTGTACCATCTATAAATAGACACCTAAAGTCTAAGCAATTGCGGAATGGTTTTACCGTAGGTGGTTCCCTATTATTGGCTGCTATAGGTAGAATAGGTAAACCTACCAGCAAAAGGGGCTGGTATGAGGGATGGGCCAGGTATACCAGTCTGTCTTATCTTTTGCGGATGTCTTTAAATAAACTGGACAGTCAGCATTTTTGGGATCAGATGGAAGCCTTCCCGCTTGCCGCTATTCACCAGGTAGAAGAAGATATACTTCAAGTACTAATAGAAAAAGAAGGAATAACCCTTGATACTCTACTTTATGATACCAGTAATTTTTTCACCTATATTGATTCTAATAACCAAAAGCGTAGCCTTGCCCAAAGGGGTAGAAATAAACAAAAGAGGATGGATCTAAGACAATTCGGATTATTATTACTGGTGTCTCGAGATCAGATTCCCCTTTTTCACCAGGTTTATCAAGGCAACCTTTCTGATAAGGTGGTCTTTAAAGATAATTTCCAGAAGATACTGGCCAGATTTAAGGCTATTGCCGGTTCACTGGAGAATATCACCTTAGTATTTGATCAGGGAAATAACTCCAAGGAAATTCTAAAGGATGTAGATCGGAATATTCATTTTATCGGTGCCCTATCCCCTTATCAGCATAAAGATTTAATTAAAAAAGCTAATAATAATCTAAAGATAATAGCAGTAAATAATTATGAACTTGAGTATTACCGCCTCCGCACCAGGATCTGGGAACTTGATCTAACTTGTGTGGTATATATTTCCGAAAAACTTCGTAAAGGACAGATCAAAGGACTTGAAAAAGATATAGAAAGAATATTTACCAAACTTCATAAATTAAAAGCAAGGATTAAACAAGCCAGCAAAAGGGGTAAAAAAAGGAGTAAGGAGGACTTAGAGAAAAAGATAGAATCGTTAACTACTTGTCTTCCTGAAAATCTTATTCGCTGGAAACTTAAGCACGTCAAAGAAGATGCCTTTGACCTTGATTTTTGGGTAGACAAGAAAGAGTTTAATCTTCTAAAAGACCATAAATTTGGGCGTCGTATATTAATTACCAATCAACACGATTGGAGCACCAAAGAGATTATCTTAGCTTATTGGGGACAATCGAAGATAGAGAGTGTTTTTAAGAGAATAAAGAATCCTTTTCATCTGGCCTTAAGACCACAATACCACTGGACCGACCAGAAGATAGAGGTCCACGGATTTATATGTCTTCTGGCCTTTCTCCTGGTCATGGTAGCAAGTAAGAGGGCAAGGGAAAAGGCGGGATTTACGGGGACACCAGATGCTCTACTAGAAAAACTTTCTGCTATCCGACTGGCAACTTTTATCGAAAGTCCCCTACAGAAGACTAAAGGTAGATACAAAGCAGTTTACCGTCTGGAAGAGATGGACCCTGATATCAAGGTTCTTGCCGAAGAGATGGGTCTGAGTGAATTAAAAATGAAAACCAAAATTCCCTTCAGCGTATACAATTAGATGTAAGTAAATACCCTTATATATATAAGGCTTTAGGCTAATTTTAATAATTATTTAATAAAGTCACGCTAGCTTTTCTGGTTAAAGATTTAATACTAAATTAAAGTTATAGTTGTATAAAAAATTTTAATAGATATGTTAATTCATGGCTTGTAAAAAGAAAAACAAATAAAATAGGGGGAAAAACAATGAGGAATGTACGTTTGGGAGCAGGGTCAGCGTTTTGGGGGGATATGCTTGAACCGGCAGTTGAAATTGCAAAAAAAGGCAATGTAAAATATCTGGGTTTTGACCATCTGGCAGAATTAACGATGTCTATTTTGCAAAGACAAAAAAATAAAAATTCATTGATGGGCTATATCAGGGATATCATTCCCTGGATGGAAGCTATCCTTCCAATTTCTCAACCGAAAAGAATTAAGTTAATCACAAATGCTGGTGGCGTAAATCCGAGAAGTGCAGCAGAACAGGTTGCTCAAGTAGCTAAGTCTTTAGGGTTTAACGGAATGAAAATCGCCATTATTGAGGGAGATGATTTATACCCAAAATTAGATGAACTCATTGCTAAAGGTGTTGATTTAACCAATTTGGATACCGGTGAAAAGGATATTAGTAAGGTTCGAGAAAATATCATTGCAGCAAATGTATATATTGGTTCAGAATCTATTATTGAGGCATTAGCTGCAGGTGCAGATGTAGTTATTGTCGGCCGGTGTTCAGATACAGCACTATATATAGGTCCGATTATGTATGAATTTGGGTGGACCTTTGAGAAGGATTGGGGAAAAATTGCTGCTGCACAGATTGCCAGCCATGTGATTGAATGTGCAGAATGTGCAACACGAGGATTTAATGAATGGGATAAAGTTAAGAATGTAGCTAATATCGGTTTTCCAATTCTTGAGTTCAGCGAGAATGGTGAAGCGATCATTGAAAAGGTGCCGGGTTCCGGTGGAGTTGTCAATGAATGGTCTATAAAAGAACAACTAATGTATGAAGTTCATGACCCCAAAAATTATATTATGCCGGATGGTATTGCGGATTTTACAACGATTAAACTGGAAGATTTAGGAAATAATCGTGTAAAACTTTCAAATATGAGTGGTAAGCCGAGACCGGAGAAATTAAAAGTCCAAATTGGATATCAGGATGGATGGATTGGGGAAGGTCAAATATATTTTAGCTGGCCAAATGCTTATGAGAAAGCAAAACAGGCTGAAGAAATTATCCGGGAAAGATTTAAGACTGTAAAACTTGAAGCAGAAGAAATTCAGTTTGATTATGTGGGAGTTAATATGCTTCATGGAACAGTAGCCCCGGAACCTTCAAGTGATCTGAATGAAGTAGGCTTACGAGTCGTTGCCAGAACAAAAACCAGAGAAGAAGCTTCAAAAATTGGTAGAGAAGCTACTCATATTTGGACATTAGGTGGCGTAGGAACTGCGTATGGCACACCTTACCGACCTCGACCGGTGATTTCATTATGGCCTACTCTGATTCCACGGGAAGAAGTGAAAACTACATTTACCATAAAGGAGGTTGAATAACAATGAAAGTTCAATTAAAAGATTTGGCTTTTGGTCGTTCCGGAGATAAAGGTGATATTAGTAATATTGGGTTGATTGCGACAAGTAACAAGAATTATCAAATCATTAAAAAAGAGGTAACACCGGAAGCAGTTAAATTTTTTTTTGGTTCTATGGTAAAAGGCAAAGTAATGATTTATCCTTTGGATAATCTTGAATCAATACAAATTGTGATGACTCAAGCATTGGGCGGAGGAGCAACAAAAACCCTCAGAGTAGACCAAACGGGTAAAGCTATGTGTACTGCTTTGTTAAGAATGGAAGTAGATATATAAAAATGATGGAGGGAGATATATAAAAATGAAAGAAGTAGTTATTGCTAGTGCTGCTAGATTACCTGTAGGTAAATTAGGAGGTACACTTTTGCATGCTGAAGAAACAGATATGGCGATTACTGTAATAAAAGAGGCCATGCAAAGAGCAAATAATCTAGATTATAAAGAAGTAGATGAATTAGTAATGGGTCATAATTTTCGTACAGGTCTTATTAATTCAAATTCGACACGAATTTTTGCTATAAAAGCTGGTTTTCCCTATGAAATTCCACAATTTACTTTAAATAAACATTGTGGTGCAGGGATAAAAAGTGTAACTTATGCTTATCAGGCTATCCGTAGCGAAACAGCAGATGTAATCATTTCCGGTGGAATTGAACAAATGAGTAAAGCTTGCCATTTTGCTCCCGGGGCAAGGTGGGGAATCAAGGTAGGACATTTAAATCTAATTGATCAATTGGTAATGAGAGATAATATTTCTAATTTAAGCATGATTCAGAGTAATGAAAAATTGGCTAAATTATATAATATTACTCGTAAGGAACAAGATGAATATGCGGTGCTAAGCGAAAATAAAGCTGAGAGAGCAATCAAGAATGGAGAATTTGAAGAAGAAATCGTTCCTTTGGAAATAAATAATCGTGGGACTAAGCACATGTTTGAAAAAGATGAATGTCCAAAATTCGGAACTAATTTAAAGGTCCTTTCTTCATTAAGAACCATTGAGTTTAGCGGAACAATTACCGCCGGAAATGCCTCCAGTATGAGCGATGGTGCTGCAGCAACAGTAGTGATGTCTCAGGAAAAAGCCAAAAATCTAAGGATAAAGCCCCTCGCTAAAATCCTTTCTTTTTCTTATGTAGGCGTTGATCCTTCTCTGTTTGGCATTGCACCCGTTCCCGCCATTAAAAAGGCCTTGGATAATGCAGGATTAAAAATTAAAGATATTGATCTAATTGAACTGAATGAAGCTTTTGCTTGCCAGACAATTTATTGTCTGAGGGAATTTAACATTGATATTAACAGTGAGAAATTAAATGTAAATGGTGGCGCCATTGCTCTTGGTCATCCAATCGCTGCAACCGGTACAGTTATTCTAACCAAACTTCTTTACGGATTGAAAAAAAGAAAGAAAAGATATGGATTGGCAGCCCTGTGCATTGGCGGAGGACAGGGAATAGCCATTATTGTTGATGCCAAAGTTTAATAAGGAGAAAAGATGAACTTTCAGAATGTAGTTTTAAATATAAGTAAAAATGTCGGATATTTAACCATCAATAGACCTAAAGCCAGAAATGCATTGGACGAATGCACTCTCAATGAAATCGTTGACGCATTAAATCAATTTAATCATGATAGCGAGGTAAAAGTCATTCAAATCCAGAGTACAGGAGATAAAGCTTTTTGTGCCGGTGGAGATTTAAAGAATATGATGAAAAATATGAAGGAAAACAGCATTACTATTGAAAGATTTACCGGAAATTATGCCAAATTAATTGATGCTTTAATTCATTCTAAAAAACCGACTATTGCGGTTGTGCAGGGATATGCTCTAGCCGGAGGTTGCGGTCTTGCAGCAGTCTGTGATATCACACTTGCTTCAGAAAAAGCAACTTTTGGTATCCCTGAAATAAATCTTGGAATCTGGGGCGCAATCATTTCTGCTCCCCTTGTAAGAATCATAGGTTTAAAGAGAACAATGGAACTGTTGTATACCGGAAGAATAGTAAAAGCGGAAGAAGCTTTCAAAATTGGCTTGGTAAACAGGGTCGTTCCCCATGAAGATTTAGAAAAAGAAGCAAAATTATTATCTGATAATATTGCTTCAAAGAGTTCTCTAGCAATTTGTATGGGGAGAGAAGCTTTAATCAATACTCAAGATATGGAGTTAATGAAATCCATAAAGTATTTACGATATATGGTCACTATTTTAATGGGAAGTGAAGATGCCAAAGAAGGAATTTCTTCTTTCCTTGAGAAAAGAAAACCCATTTGGAAAAATAAATAGGAGAGGACAAGGAGAATAAAAAATGGACTTGCATAATAAGAAAGACAAGAAATTTACTACTAACGGAGGAATTGAACTAAAGAGAATTTATGGTCCAGAAGATTTACAAAAAATTGATTTTTCCTTTAAAAAAGATCTTAATGATGCAGGAGAGTATCCTTTTTCGCGAGGAATCACTTCGAACATGTACCGGGATAAATTATGGATAATGGGTTTGTATTCCGGTTTTGGTTCAGCTGAAGAAGCAAACCAGCGTTACCGATATCTACTTGAACAAGGTCAAACCGGTTTCTCTATAGCACTTGACTTGCCGACTCAAATCGGTTTAGATTCTGATCATGAATTAAGCAAGGGCGAAGTCGGTAAGGTGGGCGTAGCCATCGATTCATTGGAAGATATCAATTTCTTGTTTGATAAAATTCCTTTTGAAAAGGTTCAGCAAATAAGAACTACTGCAAATGCCATCGGACCAATTATGACTGCATGGTATATTGCATTTGCTGAAAAAAATGGTATTGATCCCAATAGTATAAACTTTTTTATTCAAAATGATCCATTAAAAGAATATATCGGTAGAGGCGCATATATATTTTCTCCTAAAGCCAGCGTGAAATTAACTGTGGATGTCATTGAATACTGTGCAAAATATTTGCCTAATTGGAATTCTGTGGCCATGAGCGGTTATCACATCAGGGAATCAGGAAGTACTGTTATTCAAGAGTTAGCTTACACTTTTAGCAATGGTATTAGTTATATTGAAGAAACTCTTAGTAGAGGAATAAATATTGATAAGTTTGCACCTAAAATATTTACATTTCTCGGAGCCAGTATTGAATTTATTGAAGAATTGGCAAAATTCCGAAGTTCGAGAAAAATTTGGGCTCATATTATGAAAGAACGTTTTCAGGCAAAAAATCCTGAGTCAATGAAGTTAAAAATTTTAGCCTATACATGCGGGAGTACTTTAACCGCACAACAGCCTTTGAATAATATTATTCGTGTGGCTATAGAAACCTTAGCGGCGACTCTGGGTGGCATTCAAACGCTTGCTACATCTTCTTATGATGAAGCTTTTGGTATTCCTACCAAAGAAGCGGTTAATATTGCTTTAAGAACACAACAGGTAGTGGCTTATGAATCCGGCATTACTAAAAGTGTTGATTTGTTAGGCGGTAGCTATGCGCTGGAAAGTATTACCAGTGAAATTGAAAAAAAAGTATTGGAATTAATAACCAAGATTGACCAATTGGGTGGAGCAGTTAATTGTATTGAAAATGGTTATTTTCAAAAAGAGTTGGCAAATGAAGCCTACAAACATCAAACTTCAATAGAGAATAAGGAGAAAATTATTGTCGGAGTGAATGAATTCAAGGAAGAAGAAAAGAATTCTGTTTCCACATTCAAACAAGATGGTAGTTCAGAAAAAAGACAGATTGAAAAATTAAGAAAATTAAGAGCAAACAGAAATAATGATAAAGTCAAAAATTCATTAAAACAGATTCAAGAAGATACTACTCAGGATAAGAATTTAATCCCGGCTATGGTTGAAGCCGTTAAAAATTATGCTACTTTAGGTGAAATCGTAAATGTCCTGAAAAAAGTCTATGGATCTTTTCAAAGCACGAAAAGCTTCTAGATTTTTATATTTATAAAAGAAAGCTACATATTATGATTACAAGCAATTGATGATAATAATTTAAAACACTAAATAAGTTGGTGAAAAAAATAACAAGGGGAAAATAAATAATGCATAATAAAACTATTAAACCATTAGACGGAATAAGGGTTTTATCGATAGAAACGCAGGTTGCAGGACCGTATTGCACCATGATGCTGGGTGATGCAGGAGCTGAGGTGATCAAGATTGAATCTCCTGGAAGAGGAGATGCTGCCAGAGAGCCCGGACCTATCTTAAAGGACGATAAAGGTGGTACTATAAGTGGTTATTTTATGAGATGGAATAGAAATAAAAAAAGCTTAACCCTTAACTTAAAAAGTGAAGAAGGGAAAATAATATTTTCTGAATTATTGAAAAAAAGTGATGTTATTCTTGAGAATTTAAAACCCGGGTTTTTAACTTCTATCGGATTCAGTTATGAAACTATAAAAGAAATTAATCCAAGAATAGTCTATGTATCTATTAGTGGTTTTGGTGTTGATAAGAGATATTTAGGTCCATTTTCAAAACGGACTGCTTATGACATTGTCATTCAAGCCATGGGAGGATTAATGGACCTTATTGGATATGAAGATGGCCCACCTTTACATCCAATGATTGCCTTTGGAGATGTCGTAACAGGCATGATGACTGCTTATGCCGTTATGCTTGCCTTGTACAAACGAAAAATTACCGGCCAAGGTGATTTTGTTGATATGGCAATGTATGATGTGATGCTTTCTTTAACTGAAAGAAGTTTAAATTTTTATTCTATGACTGGAAAGGTCATGAGCAGGGGGAAAGAAAGTTTAATTTATCCTTGGGGTTCATTTAAAACGAAAGATGGTTATGTAGCCATTATTGTTCTGGAATCCAAAATGTGGAAACGTTTTTGTCAAGCCATTAATCACCCTGAGTTAATTGAGAATGAGCGATTTAAAACTGCAAGTTTAAGGTCTAAGTATAAATTAGAGTTAGAACCAATTATCAATGAATGGATGAAAGATAAAACTAGTGAAGGAGTATGTGAAACCATGCTGAAATACAATGTCCCCATCGGAATCGTTAACAATGCAGAACAGATTTTTAATTCACCTCAGGCAAAAGCAAGAAAGATGTGGATGGAAATCAATGATCCGGTTGCCTCGAAAATTAAAGTCGTTGGCAATCCGGTAAAAATGGGTAGTATTCCGGTAGAGGAAAAAGCAAAAACGGTTCCCAGATTAGGGGAACATACCGATGAAATATTAAAAGAAATTTTAAATTTTCCAGCAGATGAAATTAATAAATTAAAAACTAACCATGTTGTTTAAGTAATAAAAAGGAGATAAGTGAATGAAAGAAGTTGTGATTGTTAGTGCAGCCAGAACACCCTTTGGAAAATTTGGCGGCTTGCTCAGAGATAGTAGTACTGTTGATTTAGGTGCTCATGTTTTAAAAGGTACATTAGATAGAATAAATTTAGACTATAAAGAAGTAGATGAAGTTTATTTCGGAGTCAATATGCCAAGTGAAAACAGGTCTATTGCCCGACAAATTGCATTGAAAGCGGGATTACCTGAGACGACCCCTGCCGCTACAACCGATAGAGCTTGTTGTTCATCTGCAATTGCTATTGGTATCGGATATCGTTCAATTAAGGGCGGGGATATTGATGTAGCTGTTGGGGGAGGATCAGAAAATCTCAGTGCAACTCCTTATTTTTTATCGGAACTACGTTGGGGGAATAGAATAGGGTCTATTACTTTAAATGATATTATTCAGGTAAGCTGCCCCTATACAGGGGAAAGAAGAGCCTGGCAGGCAGGAACAGATGCTGTTAAATATGGGGTCAGTCGTGAAGATCAGGATAAGTGGGCATTGAGAAGCCAGCAATTATATGCCAAGGCATTAGCTGAGGGAAAGTTTAAAGATGAAATTATTCTTTTTGAGATACCAATAATGAAAAGAGGAAAACAGGTTGATATGATTATTATGAGCGAAGATGAAGGGCCCAGACCTGATACAACCCTAGAAAAATTATCAAAGCTTTCCACGGTCTATGATAGTCCAACTGTAACCCCTGGAAATGCACCGGGTTTAAGTACAGGTGCTGCATCAGTTATACTGATGTCTAAAGAAAAAGCTAATGAATTAAATATTAAACCATTAGCCACTATTGTTGCGCATGCCATGGCGGCAGGGCATCCTCGTGGTATTGCTACCATTCCGGGAATCACCTCCTTGAAAGCATTGGAAAAAGCAAAGATGACCATTGACCAGATTGATCTGGTTGAAATCAATGAAGCCTTTGCCGTGATGCCTTTAGTTTCTGCAATTATCATGGGTAATAATGATTCTAAAAAAATAGAAGAAATTAAAAATAAAACCAATGTTAATGGTGGAGCGATTGCCATTGGTCATCCGACCGGTGCATCAGCTGCGAGGATTTTGATGACATTGATTTATGAATTAAAACGAAGAGGTGGCGGATGTGGATTATCTACCATCTGCGGAGGCATAGGTCAGGGAGAAAGTTTTATTGTAAAAGTAAATTAATATTCGTAAATAAAAAATTGGATATTATTTTCTTAACAGGAAAATGGAGGAAAAAAAATGAACCTAAGTGAAAGAGTAAACCAGTTACGTAGTAAAATTATTGATATTGAGAGTAGACCTTATTTAAAAAAATTAAGACAGCAAAATAAAATGCATGTTCGTGAAAGACTGGACTATATGTTAGATGAAGGCAGTTTTGTTGAAGATGGTGTATTTGCAAGATGTTTGGAAGAAAAATTACCTACCGATGCCATTGTAACAGGTATCGGTAAAATAAAAGGTAGACTGATATGTATTATGGCGAATGATATGACGGTGAAAGCAGGTTCTTGGGGATCAAAGACGATAGAAAAAATTATCAGGATTCAGGAGAAAGCCCTTGAATTAAAAATTCCCATTCTTTATTTAATTGATTCTGCAGGTGCAAGGTTGGATGAGCAGTTTGATATTTTTATTGATCGAAGACATGCTGGAATGATTTTTAGATTACAGGGTGTGATGTCCGGGGTAGTCCCTCAAGTCAGTGCTGTATTCGGTCCATCTCCGGCAGGATCCGCTTATATTCCTGCATTGTCTGATGTGGTTATTATGGTAGATAAAAATACTAGTGTTTATCTCGGTTCTCCTAGGATGGCTGAAATGGTCATCGGGGAAAGAGTAACCATGGAAGAGATGGGCGGAGCCAGAATGCATTGCGAGACAAGCGGTTTGGGTGATTATTTGGCTAAGGACGATCAAGAAGCGATGGATATTGTAATGAAATATTTGCAATACATGCCTCAGAATTGGCAAGGTACAATTCTTCAGCAAGAAAGTAGAGAGCCGAAAGACGGCAGGCCGATTGAAGAAATAATTCCGGAAAATCAAAGAATTGCTTATAATGTTAAAGACCTGATAGAAAGAATTGTGGATGAAGATTCTTTTTTTGAATTTAAAAAATTATTCGGAAGGGAATTAATTACAGGTTTTGCAAGATTAGGAGGGAGAACCATCGGCTTGTTAGCAAATCAGAGTAATTGTAGAGGTGGCGTATTGTTTCCGGATACTGCAGAAAAAGGGTCCCATTTTATTGGTCTTTGTAATGCTTTTGGGATTCCACTTTTATTTTTAATGGATATTTCCGGGTTTATGATCGGTAGGAAAGTTGAATCAGAAGCCATCATTAGAAAAGGAGCACGTTGGTTAAATACTATTTTTAACTGTACAGTTCCCAGGATCAGCGTTATTGTAAGAAAAGCTTACGGGGCTGGTTATGTAGCTATGTCGGGAGCTTCTTGCATGCCTGATGCCTGTATTGCATTGCCAACAGCTTATCCTGGCATTATGGGGCCGGAAGCAGCAGTAAACGCAATATATTTTAACAAAATAGAGGAAATTCAAGATAAAAATGAAAAAGCGAAATATATTGAAGAAAAACGTTTAGAATATCAGGAAAATATTAATGCTTTAAAAGCAGCTGCTAAATTCTTTATTGATGATATTGTGGTCGGATCACATTTAAGAGAAGAATTAATTAAGCGTTTTACATACTATTGTGAAGATAGAAAAATTAAGCAGAATGTGGAACAGAAAAGGAATATAGTGATACGTTAATTTCTAAAACTAATAAATGGAGAAAAATCATGAATGTCATGTATTATGAAGATTTTAAAATTAAGGATGAATTTGTATCTCCTTCTAGAACGGTTACTGATTCTGATATAAGTCTATTTGCCGGATTAACTGCGGATTATAACCCGCTTCATACGAATGATTTATTTGCAAAGAAAACAATTTTTGGTTCTAGAATTGCCCATGGATTATTGGGTGCTTCTATTGCCGTTGGATTATGGTGCAGGTTGGGTTTGGTAGATGGAACAGCACTTGCTTTTTTAGAAACAGGCTGGAAGTTTAAAAATGCAATCAAATTAGGAGATACAATTTTCTGCAAAATTAAACTCAGTGAAAAAAGGATGACCAAGGATAAAGAAAAAGGAATTATTTTTTTAGACTTTGAAGTGATGAACCAGGATGATTGCGTCGTTCAAGAAGGCAAGATGACGTTGATGGTAAAAACAAAAGCATTCGATAAATGTTAGTGATAGATTGCATATATTGATAGAGAGGTGACAATAAAGTTGAAGGAAAAAATATTATTAAAGGGTAATCATGCTTTGGTTGAAGGGGCAATTAGTGCTGGTTGTAAATATTTCTTTGGATATCCTATTACTCCCCAGAGTGAAGTAATGGAATTATTCTCGAAAAGAATGGTCGAAACAAATGGTAATTTTTTACAAGCAGAGAGCGAGGTTGCCGCTATTAATATGGTGATTGGTGCAGCGGTTGCCGGTGGAAGAGTAATGACTGCTTCTTCAGGTCCGGGGATGGATCTTTTTCAGGAAGGAATAGGTAACTTACATGCTCATCAATTACCGGTGGTCATTGCTGATATCATGAGAGGAGGCCCTGGAAATGGAGCATTACATCCTTCACAACAAGATTATAATCAAGCAATTAAAGGTGGTAGGGCAGATCAAAAAAATATAGTGTTTGCTCCATGGAATGCACAAGAAATGTATGACTTTTCTAGATTATCTTTTGATTTAGCAGATAAATATCGAAATATAGTAATGATCTTAGCAGATAATATTATTGGGCAGGCTTATGAAACTGTCACTATTGATGATGAAATCCAAGAGAATAACATTAAAAAGAACTGGGCACTAACCGGTGCAAAAAACAGAAAAAGAAATCTTTCTATTGCTCATTTTCCTGATCCTGATATTTACAATCAATTTCATCATCAATTACAGGAAAAATACAAAACAATTTCTACTAAAGAGCAAAGAAGTGAAGAATATTTTTTTGATGAAAATAATGAATTGATTGTTGTTGCTTATGGAATCGTCGCAAGAAATGCATTATCAGCTATCACAAGGTTGAGAGAAAAAAACTACCATGTCGGTTTATTTCGTCCGATTACTTTATTTCCATTTCCTGTCGATAAATTAAAAGAGGTACTATCCGGAAATAAAAAGATGCTAATTATAGAAATGTCTGCCGGGCAGATGGCAACAGATATAAAAAGTCAGATAGATATTAAAACATTGTACGTTAAGCCAGGACAAGCCACTGCCGAAGTACCGAAACCTATAGAAATTGAAAAATGGATAAAGGAATCATTGTAATAATCATAAATAAGTAGGTGATAATAATGGAAAAAGAAATTTCTCAAGCCAAGAGAATGGAAAATGTATTGCTTTCCGGTATTCGTAAAATTGTAGCACGAGCCAATGAATTGGAAAAACAGGGAAGAGATGTTATTCATTTTGATTTGGGTGAACCAGACTTTGATACACCCCAACACATAAAAAATGCCACGAAAGAGGCATTGGATAAAGGAGAAGTCCATTACTCCCCGATTGCCGGAATTGATGGTTTAAAGAAAGCAATTAGTAAAAAACTCCAAAACGAGAACAATTTAGAATATCTCCCTGAAGAGATTATAGTTACGACGGGTGTAGCTCAAGGGATGCTTGCGTCCATTCTGTGCTTTTTGAATGAAGGGGAGGAAATATTAATCCCGGATCCCGGCTACTTGAGTTATATTTATATTCCGAAGATTGCTCAGGGAATTATAAAAACCTATTCATTAAAAGAAGAGAATAATTTCCAGATTGATATGGAAGAATTAAAGAAAAAAACAACTGCAAAGACAAAAGTAATTGTATTAATTTCTCCAAATAATCCAACCGGCTCGATTCTTGACAGGGATTCGCTGCTCGATGTGGCTAATTTAGCAAAGGAACATAATTTACTCGTTATCTCAGATGAGATTTATGAAAGATTAACCTATGGTAATGAGAAAAATGTTAGCATTGCTTCTTTCCCCGGCATGAAAGAAAGGACCATTATACTGAATGGTTTTTCTAAATACTTTGCAATGACCGGATGGCGATTGGGTTATATAGCAGCAGATAAAAAATTAATAGATCCGATGTTCCGATTCTGTTTTTATAATACGACCTCAGCTAATTCTTTCGCTCAATGGGGTGCAATAGCGGGATTAACAGAAGATAGCCAGCCTTCAGAAAAAATGAAAGAGGAATATCGGAAAAGAAGAGATTATTTAGTTACCAATATCAATAAAATTGAAAAGCTTTCCTGTTTAGAACCAAAAGGTGCATTTTATCTTTTTGTAAATATTAAAAAGATAGGAATGGATTGTGAAACTTTTGCAAATTATCTTTTGGAAGAAGTGGGCGTAGCAACGGTTCCCGGTACAAATTTTGGGGAAAACGGGGAAGGATTTATAAGAATGTCATATGCTACTTCTTATGAAAATATCGTTAAGGCTATCCCCCGAATAAAAGCAGCAGTTTCTAAATTAACATAAAATAATAGGTTATTTTTGTAAAAAGGATAAAGGAAATATGTATAAAATCAAAATAGACAGAGAAAAATGTAAAGGATGTGGTGCTTGCATCGAAAGTTGTCCCAATGATCTTTTAATTCAATCAAAAGAATTCAATAAATTGGGGTTTACTTTCATTGAACAAGTTGACCCTGAACGTTGTACAGGTTGTGGATTATGTGCTTTGGTATGTCCGGAAGCGGCAATAGAAATTTATAAAGAGGATAAACTGAAAGTAAAAAGACCAAAAGTTCTTTACGACATTCCTACCAGTTATTGTCCCGGATGCAGCCATGGTGTTGTCCACAGACTTATCGCTGAATTAATCGAGGAAAAAAATCTACAGGAAAAAGCAATCGGGGTGACACCAATTGGTTGTGCGATTTTTATCTACCGATTTTTAGATATAGACTACGTAGAAGGTGCACATGGCAGAGCACCGGCAGTAGCTACCGGTATCAAGCGCGTAAACCCGGATAGTTTTGTTTTTACTTATCAAGGCGATGGTGACATCGCTGCCATTGGGATCTCGGAAATTATTCATGCAGCTAATAGAGGTGAAAATTTTACGGCCATTTTTGTAAATAATGGTAACTTTGGCATGACAGGTGGTCAAATGGCTCCTACTACGCTTTTAGGTAAAAAAACAACGACTTCACCTTTTGGGAAAAAGGCATCAGACGGTTATCCGATTAAGCTATGCGAAATGCTTGTTAATCTGGAAGGAAGTGCCTATATTGCCAGGGGGGCTGTAAACAGTCCTAAAAATATTATCAAGACTAAAAAATATATTAAAAAGGCTTTTGAGGTTCAAATCCAAAAAAAAGGCTTTTCGATCGTTGAGGTTTTAGGAATTTGTCCTACTAATTGGAAAATGTCTCGTGAAAATGCTAACGAAGTCATTAAAAATGAGATAACTAAAATCTTTCCTTTAGGAGAGATTAAAGTACCCAAGGAGGAATCGTAGATGGAAGACACAGTATTAATTGGAGGTTCAGGCGGTCAGGGTGTTATGTTATTAGGAACTCTGTTAGCCATTAGCGCTATAAAAGAGAATAAATATTCTTCTTGCTTACCTGCTTATGGACCGGAAATGAGAGGCGGGACGGCAAATTGTACAGTGGTGATATCTGATAAAGAAGTTATTACCCCTTTACCGGATTCAATTGATTGCATGATTATGTTAAACGAACCTTCTTATTGGAAATTTAAGGATTTTGTCAAAGAGGGAGGATTAATTATTCTTAATTCTTCCCTTATCTCTGAAACAGCAGAGTTAAAATCTGTTCAACAGGTCAAGATCCTTTTTAATGATATTGCTTTAGAGCTTGGTAATATTAAGGCAGCAAATATGGTTGCATTGGGAAACTACTTAAAGAGGGTAAAATCAGTTAAATATGAGTCAGTTGAGAAATTGATGTCGGATTATTTTAGAACAAAACCAAAAGTTGTCGATATTAACCGTAAAGCATTGCTAGAAGGAATGAAGTTTTAAGAAATAAAAGAATGATTCACAAATAATACTCAAAGAAGCAAATTTAAATTTCCATAATTTCTCAAAGGAGAACATATTATGGCTGAAAAGAAACTTTTTAAAATTGGTTTTTCTACTGCGTTAAGCGGTGTGGAAAAAAAACATGGTAAAGCCCAAGTGGAAGCAGTGAAAATTGCTTTTGAAGAAGTAAAGGAAGAAGATTTGGATTTTGGTTTGGAGTTAATTATTGAAGATGACGGAGCGGAAACGAATAAAGCCGTAGAAGTAGCAAGAAAATTTTCATCAGACCCCTTAATTGTTGGAGTACTTGGACCTAATGGAAGCGATGCAACAAAAGCGGGCGCCCCTATTTATAACAATGCTGGTTTACCCCAAATAACTTATTCGGGCTCTATTACAGATGTTTCTCAACAAGGTTATTCCACTTTTTTTCGTTTAATTCCTAATGATGATATGCAAGCTGAGATTGTCACCAATTTTTTAGATCAGTTTTTTAAAATAAAACACCTTTTACTAATAAATGATGATACTGAATTTGCCATAGGATTAAATAAATATATGGAAAAATATGCTCAAAAAAAAGATATAAAAATTCTTGATAAAATTAAAATTCAGGATGATGAGGATAGATTGACAGATACTATAGATAAGGTGGTTCAAATTAATCCAGAATACATATTTTTCGCTGGTATGGAGCCGATCTGTAATTTAGTAGCTTTGAAACTACGGGAAAGAGGACTAAAAAGTATTTATCTGGGTACCGATGCCATTAAACCTTCTAAATTTTTAACGACTCCAGGTTTCAATATTGATGGACCATATCAAAGTAATGTTTGTACAGATTTATATAGAAATGAACTAACTCATGATTTTGCTCTTAAATTCAAAGAGCGATATGGTGAAATATATTCGGTCTACACAGCAGAAGGATATGTTACAGCCAAGCTATTGATTGATGCTATGAAAAAATGTGGATCAGATATAACACGCGGAAATATGTTAAAAAATATTAAATCAATAAAAATGAATTCAATTGTCGGAGATATTTCTTTTCAGAGTAATGGAGAATTGGAAACATCTAAAATTGGATTTTATAAATTTAAAAACCAAAAAGATTTGGAATTCATTGGTTTTTCAACAGATATATTAAAGTAAGTATGTTCATTAATAAAGAAAATATTCCAAAATAAATTTATAAAAAGATAATTGTTTGAAATTTAAGGAATTGAAAGTGAAACAAGCTAAAAATAATAATAGACGGCGATGGATTTTATTATTAGTGGGTGTGTTATGGTTTTGTACCTTTGCAAATAGAATAATTTTTTCACCACTAATGGGACTTTTTCAGGATAAGTGGGGATTAACCGGAGCAGAGGTAGGTATGCTTGGAAGCGCAATCTATTTATCGTATTTTATTTTTCAAATTCCGAGTGGTTTACTTGCAGATAAATGGAATCGAAAGAAAATAATGATTTTGAGTGGAATTTTACAGGGAATAGCGGTGGTGGGTTGTGGTTATTTTGATAATGTTTTTAGCTTTATTTTCTTTAGAATCTTAACTGGCGTTTTTTCAGCAGCTATTTTCAGCAGCAGTTTTGGTTACATAGCTTCTATCTTGCCTTTTAGAAAAAAGGTAATAGGAATAGCAATTGTACACAGTTTTATGCCTTTAGGTATTGTCGTTGGTACAGTACTTACCAGCGAAATAATATTTCGGTATGATCTGTATTGGGGCACTCCGTTTATTATCTTTGGATTGGGTATTATTGTTTCCAGTTTGATCCTGAATTTATTAACAAAAGAGAAAAAAGAGCAACTATTTAAAGTTAAAGAAAAAAATAAAGAACCTGATAAAATTAAATCAGTATTGTTATACATGAAAGAATTTTCAAAGAATAAAAATCTTTTAAATTTGTCCATTATTGCCTTTATTCAAGGTTATACTCTTTTTACGATTATTACCTGGTTGCCTTATTTTTTCTGTCAAGGTGGGTTTAATGCTTTAGATGCGGGTAATTTATCATCTTTTGCTTATGTTTTAGCAGTTCCTGCAACAATTATCATCGCTGTAAGTATGAGAAATTTAAAAACCATAAAAAAAATTAAAAAACCTTTATTATCGATTATGAGTGTGAATATACTGAGTACACTATTAATTATAAATAGTTTGAATAAATATATTTTAATATTTGCTTTAACTATATACGGATTAACCAGCAGGTTAAGTACAGCTCCTCTCCACATTTATTTGGTTACTGAATTTTCAAAATTGAAAAACTATAGCAAAAATCTATCTGTTTTTAATTCGTTTGCCTGTTTATCCATGTTTGTTGCTCCGATCATTACAGGTTTTTTATTCGATTTAACCGGTATACTGGTTGCAGGTTTTTATATTGCCATTTTCATGGAAGTTATTGCACTTTTATTGATGAAATTTGGAATCAATGATGTGAGAAAGAGTTAAGTTTAAATTAATTGTTTTATATAACAAAAGGGGGGTTTATGGAAATGAATTTATTAAAAGAGAAAGTTGCTATTATTACCGGAGCCGCGCAAGGCATCGGAAAAGGTATAGCTATTAAATTTGCACAGGAGGGAGCGAAGGTAATTATTGCTGATATCAATAAAGAAAAAGCTCAAACTACAGCTGAAGAAATTAATAAAGCTGTCAACAGTTGCGTGGCAGTAAGGTTAGATGTAACCAATGAATCGGCAATTAAAAAGACAATTGACCAAGTTGTTGAAGATTATGGAAAAATAGATATATTGGTTAATAATGCCGGTATTCAACCACTAAAACAGCCATTTTATGAAATCGAAGGTAAAATGTGGGATCGGGCATTAGAAGTCAATTTAAAGAGCGTTTTTCTATGTAGTAAATTAATAGTTCCTACCTTTATCAAACAGGGATTTGGAAATATTGTGAATACTGCATCGGTTGTTGGCCCTATTTTATGGGAAGGCAGTTTATCTTACATTGCTTCCAAGGCAGCAGTAACGCAAATAACCAGAGCAATGGCTTTGGAACTGGCATCTTACAATATAAGGGTTAATGCCGTTGCTCCCGGACATGTGGACACCGAATTAAATAAAGATACATTTTCCGTTCCCGGTGCCCGAGTAGCAATGTGTAGCACTGTTCCCATAAGGAGAATATCCTTGCCAAAAGATTTGGCCGGAGCTTTTGCATTTTTAGCATCGGATAAAGCGGAATATATTACAGGCCATATACTTTATGTTGATGGTGGCTTAAGTCAAAATAAATAATCATTCGGAAAGGAGGAAGTGAACTAATGGAATTTACTAAGAAAGTGGCTATCATTACCGGAAGCGCACAGGGAATAGGAAAAGAGATGGCTTTAAGTTTTTCTAAAGAAGGAGCGAAAGTGGTTATTGCAGATGTGAATTTAGAAAAGTCTTTAGAGACAATGCAAGAAATTAAGAAGCAGGGCGGAACGAGTGTAGTCATTAAAACCGATATTACCGATATGGATAGTATAAAGAATTTAGTGAAAGAAACGCAAAAATGTTTTGGCAAAAAAATCGATATTTTAGCTAACGTGGCGGGTGTATGCATTCAGGAAGACATCTTTGAAAGCACCGAAAAATCCTGGGATTTAATCATGGATATTAATTTGAAAGGCATGTTTTTTTTGTCAAAGGAGGTAGCAAAAATCATGGCTGAATTCAAGAAAGGGAAAATCATCAACATTTCTTCCACTTCGGGTTATATTACTTCTACCCGGTGCAGTATGGCATATGATGTTTCAAAAGCCGCCGTGCGAATGCTCACTACGGGATTAGCTGAATTTCTGGGCCCTTACAATATTAATGTAAATGCAATTGCTCCCGGTACAACTAAAACTCAAATGATTACCGATTTATTTGGAGACGATTATTTCAATGGTGAATGGGTCAGGACCTCTTATCCTTTAGGGAGAATTGCTAATCCCATTGATTTAGCAAATGCAGCGATGTTTTTATGTTCGGAAGATGCCAGGGATATTAATGGACATACCTTGCTAGTAGATGGCGGTTGTTTATTAGCGTATAGAAGAAAATAATTCTAATATATAAAAATTAAGGAGTATAAAATGACAAAAAAATACGATAATTTATTTTCCCCCATCACTATCGGAACCATGAAATTAAAAAATAGAATTGTACTGGCTCCGATGTCAGTACATATAACACCCCCTGATGGTTCAATTACTGATAGAGAAATTATTTTTTATAAAAGGAAAGCCGAAGGAGGCACTGGGCTAATTACCATTGGGTCAGTTCTTATTCGTGCTGACGGAAATTTTGGAGGTCAAATATTTATAGACAATGATAGTCGGATTCCCGGCTTAAAAAGAATGGCTGATGCAATTCATCAGGCTGATGCGAAAATATCAGCACAGATTCATCATTCCGGACGTGAAACCAATATTGCTACTTGCGGTTACCAGCCGGTATCAGCCTCTGTCTTTGAACCGGAAACAGAGGAATATGATTTGCCCAGAGCTCTCACAACGCGAGAAGTAGGAGATTATGTAGAGTATTACGCTCAGGGAATAAGAAGAGCCAAAGAGGCTGGATTTGATGCTGTCGAATTACATTGTGCCCATGGTTATTTAATCGCTCAATTTATGTCTCCCTTGACCAATTTTAGAGCCGATCAATATGGAGGTTCTTTTTTGGGAAGAATGCGTTTTATTAAAGAGATATTTGAAAGAGCCCGCGAATTAGTCGGAGACGATTTTACCATCACTGTAAGGATTTCCGGAGATGAATTAAGGCCAAACGGCATAGACATGCATCTCTCCCGGGAAATTGCTCAATATTTGGAAAAATTAGGCGCAGCGGCAATTAGTGTATCTGCTCAAATGTATCCTTATGTCCGTACTTGTCCAAATATGTATCATAAACCCGGTATCAATGTTTATCTTGCAGAAAATATTAAAGAGGTCGTCAAAGTACCGGTCATGACTGCAGGAAGAATTAATACTCCGGAATTAGCTGAAGAAATATTATCCAGCGGAAAGACTGATTTAGTTTGTTTGGGAAGAGTTTTACTGGCAGACCCTGATTTTTCTAAAAAAGCACAAGAGGGTAGATCAGAAGAAATTATACCTTGCATAGCTTGCAATAAGGGTTGTCATGACCGAAATGCTGAGGATCGGGCAGTAAAATGTACCATTAATCCGGAAACTGGCAGAGAATCAACATTTAAAATTACACCTGCAAAAGAATCAAAGAAAGTGGTTGTTGTAGGAGGAGGTCCTGCTGGCATGGAAGCAGCCAGAGTGGCTACCCTTAGAGGACATGATGTTGAGCTTTATGAGCAGAATGAAGAATTGGGTGGGCGATTGATTTTAGCTTCGATTCCTCCAAATAAAACGGGTTATGCAGAGGCTGTAGAGTATTTTAAAAAAGAAATAGATAGATTAAAGGTTAAAGTACATCTAGGTGTTCGTGTCAACAAGGGGGAAATTATGAAGCAAAATCCGGATACGGTTATACTTGCTACCGGCGCACATACACTTATCCCTAATATTCCTGGTGTAGATCAACCTTTTGTGGTGGACAGTGATGAGATATTAGCAGGGAAGAAAAAAGCTGGAAAACGTGTAGTGGTTATCGGTGGTGGTTCAGTGGGCGCTGAAACAGCTCATTACCTAATGGGAACTACTCAAAGAGAAGTATTTTTGGTAGAAATGTTACCCGATATTGCTACGGATATGCCTCAAGATGCTCATATTATTTTTACAGAAGAATTAAAGAGAATGATTGATTTAAAAGTATTAACCAACTCTAAAGTCATAAAAATTAATAAAAATTCAGTCATTATCAAAAAAGATAACGAGGAGCAGGAAATCAAAAATATTGATAGCGTGGTATTGGCAGCCGGAGTTCTTCCTAATAATACTTTAGCACAGGAACTTAAAAATTTTAACTCTGATGTTTATTCTGTTGGAGATGCCCTAAAACCAAAAGATGCAACTAAGGCGATTTATGAAGGTGCCATGGCTGCTATAGAAATATAAGTAAAATAAAATATTGTATATGTGATATATATTGCGAAGCCAAAATAATAGAAATAGCTACTTTTCTTCCATATTTGTTCATGGGATAGATGTTCTTTTATATAATGACTTATTAATTTTTGAGAGTTAATAAATTAAATTAGGATAAATGATAACCGAGGCTAATAGTTTAAGTGAAATGTTACTAATACCAATAATAGGTATCTTAATCGAGGATATTTTATAATTTTGATAAAGCCTGTTATCGATTTTTCATAGTTTTTGCCAATATTTTTATCGGGTAGCAGATAGTTTTGCTACGAAAAACCTGCCTGTATTAAATTAATATGAAATAAATGAAAAGTTATAGATAATAAATTTGGAAAACTATCGTATGACAAATATAGAAACTTTATTTTAAGATATATTAAAGAAAGATAAGGAATATTATATGCTGAAATCATTTGAAAAATTATTTTCTCCCATTCAATATGGAAACATCACTTTAAAAAATAGAATGGTAATGGCTCCAATGGCCGTGCACATGTCCACTCAACCGTCGGGTTTTGGTTTTGTAAATGACCGGGAAATAGCTATGTTTGAAAGAAGGGCGCAAGGTGGTGTCGGTTTAATTATTGTAGGTTCTTTATTGATTAAGACTGATGGTGATTTCGGTTATCAAATATACATTGATAATGATAATAAAATTCCCGGTTTAAAAAAATTAGTTGATAAGGTTCATCAATATGGCACTAAAGTTGCGGCACAGATTCATCATGCCGGAAGAGCAACGAATCCTAAAATTACAGGATACCCTACTGTTTCCGCTTCTGTTTTACCTGCTACTCCCGAATATCCTGTTCCCAGAGCTCTTACAACGAGAGAAGTAAGAGATTATGTAGAGTATTACGCCCAGGGAGTAAGAAGAGCCAAAGAAGCAGGATTTGATGCTGTCGAATTACATTGTGCCCACGGCTATTTAATTGCTCAATTCATGTCTCCCTTGACCAATTTTAGAGCTGATCAATATGGAGGTTCTTTTTTGGGGAGGATGCGTTTTATTAAAGAGATATTTGAAAGAGCCCGCGAATTAGTCGGAGACGATTTTACCATCACTGTAAGGATTTCCGGAGATGAATTAAGGCCAAACGGCATAGACATGCATCTGGCACGAGAAATTGCGCAATATTTAGAAAAATTAGGCGCAGCGGCAATTAACGTTTCTGTTCATACCTACCCTTATTATCGAATTGTTCCTCCCATGTATTATCAACCGGGGGTCAATGTTTATCTTGCAGAAAATGTGAAACAAGTTGTTAAAGTACCGGTCATGACTGCAGGAAGAATTAATACTCCGGAATTGGCTGAAGAAATATTATCCAGCGGAAAGGCTGATTTAATTTGTTTGGGAAGAGTGTTGCTGGCAGATCCTGATTTTCCCCGAAAAGCCCAAGAGGGGAGAGCAGAGGAAATTATACCTTGTATAGCTTGCAATAAGGGTTGTCATAACCGAAAAGCGGAGGATCGGTCGGTAAAATGTACCATTAATCCGGAAACTGGCAGAGAATCAACATTTAAAATTACACCTGCAAAAAAATCAAAGAAAGTAATTATTGTCGGTGGCGGTCCGGCAGGTATGGAAGCAGCCAGAGTAGCAACGCTCAGAGGACATGAGGTTGAGCTTTACGAAAAGAATGAAACATTAGGCGGACGACTTGTATTGGCTTCCGTGCCCCCTTATAAAGCAGGGTATATGGAAGGTGTTGAATATCTAAAAAGAACTATTAAAAAACTGGATATCAAAGTACACACAGGAGTAAACGTTGATAAAGCATTTATTATGCAGAAAAAACCGGATGTTGTCATCATTGCTACTGGTGCGCAGTCGTTTATCCCGGGTATTCCAGGGATGGATAAAGCCAAGGTGATGACCAGTGATGATTTATTGGCCGGAAAATGTTCGGCTGGAAAGCGGGTTGTTGTTATCGGCGGCGGTTCAGTAGGAGCAGAAACAGCCCATTATCTGATGGATACTGCACAAAGAGAGGTATTTTTAATAGAAATGTTATCTGATATTGCCTTGGATATGTCAACAGAAGTCAGGGTCATCTTCATGAAGGATATTAAGAATTACACCAAACTGCATATATTAACGGATACGAAAGTTATCGGACTGGAAAAAGACGCGGTTGTGGTAGAAAAGAATAAAGAAGCGCAAAGACTGGAAGGGATCGAAACTATGATACTGGCGGTTGGCGCCGCTTCCAATCAACAATTAGGGAATGAAGTCAATTCATTGATCGATGAGGTATATATCATTGGCGATGCGCGAACTCCTAATGACGCCACAGAGGCAATTTATGAAGGTTCAAAAGCAGCCCGGGAAATTTAACCGATTTTTCAATAAGGCATTTTCTGCTGTTGGGCCGTTTTTTAACGGCTTAATAGCAGTCATCATAATAAAAATGAGTTATATAAGAAAGGAAGAATAAAATGAGCAAGAAGCCTTTATTTATCGTGAAATATAATGTCAATCCGGAACATGATAAAGAGTTTAATGAATATTATAATGAGAAAATTCCTAAAATATTGGAAGCTGTTCCGGAAATGACTTCCGGGAAAAGACTGGTTATGGAACGTAAAGGAGTTAAAGAATATTATACGATTTATGAAATTGAGAGTGAAGAAAAAATCGAATCATGCCTGGCTAATATTCCCGATACGCAGGAATGGAAAGACTGGGTGGAAACTTCCGTTGCTCATCTGGATAATGGCGTATTTAAAGTAATATGTTCCTACAAGAAAGAGAACGGTAAAATCGTAGAAGACGAAGAAGTTTAAATATATTTCAAGAAACCTTTAAACATTGCGAAATTTAAAAGGGTTGTCAAGAAAAACAAACCTATTCCTAGCTTACTTTGCTTTATTAACTTATTTTAAATTAAGATGAAATACAATTTAAAATAAAATTTTGACGTTAAGAGAGAGGAGGGGCTAAAATTATAGTATTAACAATAATATAATATCTGAAAAAGGTTAGACGAATGAAAAAAATAATTACTTACTGTATCAGTTTTGATGACGCGCCAGATACCTTACGCAATGAATAGGTCGTGAATATCCCCGATAAAATTATCTGGTAATACAATTTTATCTAAAGAAAAATATTTCATATGAGGGAAAAGATTACTACCTGTGCAGTAAAAACAGTATGAAAGATATTGTTTGCTTTGAAAAAATGAAAGGAATATCTAAATGAAAAATAAAAATGGAAAAATATTAAGAGTAGACCTTTCATCTATGTCTTTTTCTGAAGAAGATTCAGGTAGATACAATGAAAGATTTTTAGGTGGTCGTGGAGTTGGTGCCTGGATTTTACTTAATGAGCTTGTTAGAGAAACGAATCCTTTAGATTCAAATAGTATAATAATCTTTAGTGCATGATCGTTAGCGGGAACCAATTATCCTGCTTCAGGAAGATTAAATATTGAAAGTAAAAATTGTATGACAAATGGAATAAATTGGGCTAATATTGGTGGATTTTTAGGTTCGGAACTGGGTCATACTAAATGGAGCCATATAGTAATTAAAGGAAAATCTAAATAGAAATACACAAGATGATCATTATGAGGATATAGAAAATTCTAGTATAGCTTGGTCAAAGTGGAAAAAACCTCAAGAATTGTGGGATTCATGTTTTAAATGTCCTATTGAATACTGTCGATATATTATGGAGGCAGATCATGGTCCTTATAAAGGACTTAGAGTGCCTATATCTGAAAATAATACGTTTTGTGCCTTTGCAAGTAGACTTGAAATGTCTAGTCCATCATATATATTGAAAGCTTTTGAAACGATTAGCCGATATGGTTTGGATAATGATGATGTAGCAGTTGCAGTGTCATGTGCTTTTGAATGTTTTAAAAAGAGCATTTTAACAAAAAGAGATACTGATGGATCGGATTTAACAT
>JAHLWT010000221.1 GCA_019057775.1 Promethearchaeota archaeon | reverse complement strand
ATACAAGAAACTTAAAAAAGAATAGATAATTGAAAACTTAAAATTTCCTCAATTTTATCTAAGAATCCTCAAGGTGAAATTATTGAAAAAAAGGAAGAAAATTTGAAAGAAATTATTCTATTAGATATTCTTTATACTTTTTTTAGCTATTTAACATTTAAGAAAAAAAAGGAAAATAATTCAGACTAAATTTGCGTGCCGTTTCTGGGTTTAGGACTTTTTCGGAGATTATTGGCTACTTTGAAGTGCTCTCTGAATATTTTAATGCGGCCAATTTGAAATAGCCTATCACTCTTAAGATTCCTCCAATAAACGTGAGAATTATGGTTATATCTAATATGGCACCGATCTTGCAAAGTTTAGCTCCAGCTCTAGCGTCTTCAGCAACTTGTTGCGAAAATAATGTCGCGTTATTAGTAAAAAAGTATTCTAACCTGCCCCATGCTTGAATTTGCAATATTGCTGCAATTACCAAAAAAATGATTCCAATAATTGAAATTGTTAAAGGAATTATCGCTAGAACAAAGCTACCAATGAAAAAAATTGTTATACCAAGACCAACAAGCCCAGCTGTAAAAATAATCGCTCCAATAATACCGATTATGAAAGAAGTTATAACTTTGGAGCGAAAACTAAGTAGATTTTTATTATTCAGCATAGTTCCTGCAGATTTTATATCTCCTAACACTAAGATAAAAAGGATAAATACAACGAAGACTATTACGGCATCCACGAATCCAACAGAGGCAAAATCGGTAGAAAACCCCGTAAATAATCCAATTACAACACTTACAAGTGTAAGTATTGCCATCACTTTCATTCTACCTCCAAATTCCGAAAATTCCCTATTTACTTCAGGATTTGACATTTTTATTTTCTCGATTAAAAATATTTAATTTTTAATATTTAAATATTGGAAAAAGTCTATATAAAGCTTTATGCGATTAAATTAAAAATAAATTTTTAATTTTTCCTCATTATTAAAGAGGTTGGAAATTATCCAGATAATGATAATCTTTCTAATGCTACGTTCCGCTGAAGTGTCGCAGTAAATTTTAAGTCTTATATAAAAAATCCGAATATTTATGTTTTTTTTACGCCTTTTTTTTCGGCAAACAAAGTTAGAAATTAAGAAATTATACTAAAAAATAAAGCTATTCTGGAAGAGCTTACTTTTTAAAAATTCAAAACATTATTTTTTCACATTTAATTTAAATAAGCATCAAGGTGATATTATGGAAATGGAAAAAAAGAAAGAAATCGAATCTTTATTCATCAAAATGATGCAAGATTTACAGAACGTACCTCAGACAGATGAAATATATCAGGTAGATGTAAAAGATTTTGAAATATTAAAGGTCCAATGGAATATTTGTAAAATCTGGGGATATCAAATCTTCGAAAAAGATAAAATCTCTTACCAATTTGGAGAAAAATTAGATGACCCTGATGTTACTTTGGTAATTAAAGATAAAGATCTAGCGCTTGAATTCTTAAAGGATGAAGTTTTTAAGTTTACGTTCGCCCCAGGCCATAAAGGTAGTTTTAAATTGTATAAGACTATAGATTGGAAGATTGTTGATACAGAAAAAGGTAAAAAAAGGACAAGAATAACGAAACCTTTTCTAACTGCTTATTTCAACAAGAAAAAGGACTATCATCCTTTTATACTATCAAAATTGCCAATGTTTCGAAGTCTGGTTAAAACATTATTTGGAGATGATGACTACGGAGTTTTCATTCCTATTAATCAATCTCTTGGAACATTCGAAAGTCAAGTTATGCCAGTTAAGGTGTTTAAACACTTTATTGATAAGGCGAGCAATATTGTCATGCTTTATGATTGTCCCTGTCGAAGAATCAATGATTGTAAAGATCATAATAAGTCATATGGGTGCATGTACATGGGTGATGATACTTTAGAAATACTGATGACTGAAGACAAGGGTCGTGTCGCGACAAAAGAAGAAGCTTTAGAACGGGTGAAACTTGCCGTTGAAGATGGTTTAATCCCATTACTTGGAAGAGCCATGGACGAGGCTGAAGGATTTGGTGTAGAAGATACTGGACATTTCTTATCCATGTGTTTTTGCTGTCCTTGTTGTTGTATAGATGGAAAAATTCTGACACATGGCTCAATTAGTCTTAATCTATTCCACAGAATGGAGGGTGTTACTGTTAAGGTTGATAAAGACCTTTGTGTTGGATGTGAAGAGTGTCTCGAAGTATGTGTCTTTAGGGGAATGGAAATGAATGATGGAATAGCACAAGTGAATCAGGAACGATGCTTAGGCTGCGGAAGATGCGAAAGTACCTGCCCTAATGAAGCAATCTCCATCGAAATTAGTGACCCTAGTTATGTTGATGAACAAATTAAAAAACTCGAATCTCATGTTGAAGTAAGTTGATTTGGTAATAGATAGAGTTAGTCATTACAAAATAATAAAAATAAAAATAGGAAGATAATTTTAATCATTCATTTGATACGCGTCTTTTAAAGAGTGCACAACGTTCCAGACTCTCTTAAATCTTTCTTCATCTACATTAGGTTTTTTTATCATTTTTAAACACCAATCCATTTGTTCAGGAGTCGTGCTTGATTTTTGATAGAGGTTCAGAGCATATTTTGAGAAATCTCTTACTAAATAATCAAAAATTTGATCAACAGTATCTTCATCAATGTTGTATATCGGAGTATTTTCAATGATAAGGTGAGCATAGACAATAAGAGAAAAGATCTCACCAATTCCAGAGAGCATGAAATCCATATCCTTTTGTTGTTCAATATCAGGAGTTGCTTTAGTGCCGAGAAGGTTAAACAAATTAATTTGTTCTAGGAAAATTTTAACATTAGGTAAATTATATTTCTCGAATGCGGGTTTCCAATCATGAAGACGAACGCGCCCAAGTCCTCGTGCTGGACCTTGATCAAAAAGGAAGGAATCATTCGCAACTTGATCTTGTTTGGGAACCTCCTCATAATTCTTATGATTCATGAAGAAGTTAAGCATGAACTTCAAAATTAAGGCGATATTAACATGAACAGTGCCCTCGAGTTTTGGTAAAGAACGAATATCTCGTGCTGCGCTCTCGAAATACATATCTTTTTCAAAACCCTTGGCAGCAATAACATCCCATAAGAGATTGATCACTTCTTCTCCTTGCGTAGTTGTTTTCATCTTCATAACTGGGGCATAAAGCAGGTATCGTCGATCTTTTTTAGAGGCAATACGCATGTAATCAGCTGTTCGTAATCCAAATAACTTCATAGCTACTAACCGAGTATACGCATCCACAAAACTTTGTTTGACATGTTGAAAATCAGTAACATACATTTTATAGAGTCTCCGGTTAGCAGCATGATGAATTGCTTCATAAAATGCATGTGTACAAATACCAATTGAAGCCCAACCTAAATTATATTTACCCACATTTATAGTATTGAGTGCAGCATTCCATGCTTCTTCTCCTTTGGAGAGAATATCTTCTTCCATTATAGGATAATCATGAAGTGCAAAATTGGCAACGAAATTTTGACTATCGCAGATATTTTTAATCAAATCATAATTCTTGTGTTTATAATTTGCGACAAAAAAGACATATTGATCTTTATTTTTCATGTCATACGGTGGGAGATTTCCATCACTATCAGCAAGTTTTCCAAAGGTGGATACCATCTCTGCCTCGTTACCATTGCCAATATAATATTTCTCTCCATTAGCCCTATATGTTTCATTTTGTTGCATTGTAAGTTTCATCTCAGTTCCATAAATATCTGCCCCATGTGCTTTTTCTGAAAGGCCAAATGCGAATATTGCTCCCTCTTTAAGTAAACGCGCCGCTTTCTTTTTTATCTCTTCATTTTTACTCATCCATATGGGTCCAAGTCCTAAAATTGAAACTTGCCATGTATACCAGTATCCCAGTTCATAAAAGCCGAGAATTTCATTGAATTCACATATACGCCAAGTATCCCAGCGATAGTTCTCATTTTCGCCATATTGACTGGGTGTTAAAAGCTTGGCAAAAAAATTATTGTTACCCTGAAAATCGATAAAATCAGAATACCATACTCTTTTACGATCATCTTCCTTAAGTTTCGCTTTCCCCTTATTTTCGAAAAATTCGATAGTTTTAAGCATGATTTCCTTAGAATCCTCATCGGGATAATAACGTTCATGTTTTTTAGGATTTAATAATATTGTCATTAATTTTTCTTTCTCATTCTATTAATTAGATTAGTTTGAATAATCTTTAAGAAATTTTAAAAATTTAGATTATGTCTTCCAATTTGGAAAATAATAGGGTTTCTAATTATTCATGTGGTAAAGCAATCACTAAGGCCATAATAATAATTATGCCACTTAAGAATACTAAGGCTTGAATAATAGATTTCTTCAAGTCTTTTTCTTCTAACATTTCGGGCATGAGTTCAGTACTCGCTATGTATAAGAATCCACCACCAGAAAAAGCTAAGAAAAAGAAATTAAATAACTCTATCGCATCTACCAGGAGAAATGCAATTAATCCCCCCAGTAATGCAACTAAAGCGCTTCCAAAGTTAAATAAAAGAGCCTTCTTCTTAGAAAACCCCCCATATACAAGAATTCCGAAATCTCCAATCTCTTGTGGTATTTCATGGAATAAAACAGCTAGTGTGACAATTATCCCATTCCCAATTCCACTTAGGAATGCAACCATTATAATGATACCATCTAATAGGTTATGTAATCCATCACCAACTAAATTAAGAAGTGCAAAACTTTTTATCTTATTACCTCTATTTACTGCTTTATCGGTGCCTTCTGCGAAAGTGTCATAACAAACTAATTGGTTATCCGTTTCATGTGCATGCCCATGGAACCAATAAATAAAGCGCTCTATAATAAAGAAGATTATAAAACCGAAAATAACTACAGTGAAGAGAAGATTTTCAGCTATACCCGCACCTCCTGCGTTTAATTCTTCAAGATGGTGGAGAGATTCGGGAATTAGATCAAATAAGGCAGTAGCTAGAATTGTACCGGTAGCAAATGCTATTAAAATGAATAGTATTTTATCTAAAGTCTTATCTCTGAGAGAGATCATGAATACTCCTATTAAGCTAAAAAAACTGATGATTAATATCATTAAAAAACCTAATAATGCCTCCATCTATATCAAGCCTCTTTACTCTTTTTTATTTAATAGCATATTATAAAATTGTCATGAAAAAAAATATTACTATTATTTTATAAATCTGCGCATAAAAATACAATTATTTCTTTCATATAAGTTTTAAAATCACTTAATTTGATAGTCTCGTTCACACCATGAGCGTTAGAGCCAGGGTTCGCTACACCGTGTACAATAATATCATCTGTATTTAAAATCTGAGCCACATACCCCATATCTAAAGACCCAGCCATTCCAATCTTTTGAATTTTTTCTTCAGGAACATTTTGAACTAATTTTATAACTTCCTTCATCCGCAGTACATCAGGCGCATCCGGATTAATTCTTAAAGAAGGATAATCATAAGAAAAGTGAGTTTTCACTTTTAATGCCTTACTCCTTGCCTCTCCTTTTTTAATACTTTCCAAAATTTCCTTTCTTACCTCTTCATAACTTTCATCTGGAATAATTCGTCGATTAATTATTAGTTGGCAAAGATCTGGTACAATATTTGATTTTTCACCCGATTTAATTATATCCAAATTAAACATAGGACTCATTTTACTTCTTCCTTTCACTTCAGGTAGTGGTAAGCCTGGGATATCTTCACTTTCCCTTTTTTCGACTTCTCTTTTCAATTCCATAAGCTCGTTTAAAATAGGAATCATCTCTTCTAGAGCATTTATTCCTAAAAAGTTCATACCGGAATGACAACTCCTTCCAATTGTTTCAACGGTAACATTTAAAGTACCTGCAAATCCAATAGGGATAATGGGCATTATAGCAAATTCCATACAGAAAACTGTCCCTTTAACATATCCTTGTTCAGCTAGATATCGAACTCCAGGATAGATTCCGATTTCTTCGTCAGTGCAATTCAGAACGCGTATGTTATAGTTTGGTGTTAAATTTAAGTTTTCAATTATTTGGAGAGATAAAATTAAAGCAGCCATAGCACCTTTCATATCAGCGACTCCTCGGCCATAAATCTTCCCTCTTTTAGTCATCGTTGCTTCAAAAGGAGGGAAACGCCATTTTTCTTCTCCTTTGGTGGGCGCTGGAACAACATCCATATGCCCATAAAAACTTATATATTTCTCTTGACCGTATTCTTTTGTTGCTACAAGATTTATGCGTGGTCCCTCCATTGGTCCAGGAATTTCTTTAACAAGTTCTTCTGGAACGATTACTTCTTCTAAATTAAATCCTAAATCTTTGAAGTAAGGAATAAGAATATCAACATACTCTCGATATGTGTCACCAGGGGGAACTATTGTTTTGACCTTTATTAGTGCTTGCAAAACATCAATGATTTCTTTCTCATCAAATTTATCCACTTCAGAATAAATTTGTTCTAAATTCACCATCTTTTTTATCACGATTTTAAATATATAAAAACTGTGGTTATTGGAATTTAAACATATATTAATAACTATAGTTTATTAAATCAAAAGCATTTATCAATACCTATTTTCCATATTTTTTTAAATTGAAGTATGTTATTTCTACTAATTATTATATTATCTTAATCATGTTAGAATGGAAGGTGATAGATGAATGAAAATGATTACCGGTGTTGATATTTTAGAGGAAGAAATAAAAGAAAAATTAAAAACAGAAAATATATATAAAATTTTCAATAACTTTATTATTCCACTTATAACAGAGGAGGAGCGGGAATTCTTAGAAGAGTTAGAATCATTCTTACTCAAAGAAATTGAGCCAAAAATAAATTTAAATGAAGAGGTTTATGATCTTTTTCCAATCCTAGGCAAGAAAAATTATATTCAGAGATTAAATCCTCATGGAGATTTTGAAAAATATAACATGCGTTATGAAATGCTTTTAGCAATGGCAATATCGATCGTTGATCCTGAATTAGATTTGGCGAGAGTGGTAACGGGGGTAATATTTGCTAATCCATTGTTTCAGTTTGGTAAAGGAGATAGAATTTCTGAAATTTTGAATCAAATAATGACAGGTAAAAAGATTGGATGTATTTGTATCACTGAAAGAAGACATGGCTCTGATGCTGTTAACATGGAAACTACGGTTATTGATAAAGGGGAACATTTAATTTTTAATGGAGAAAAATTATACACGACGAATGGTCCAATCGCAGATTATTTTATCGTCTATGGAGTTTCAGATGTGTCAGATCCACGAGGAACCATGTATCAAGCAATCGCTGAAAGAGAACATGATGGATTAACAACAAATAGGCTTGGCATTCAATCTGTCCCACGGGTCGAAATAGGGCAGACTCTATTTAATTCTGTTAAAATCCCGAGAGAAAATGTTCTTGGAGGTAAAGGTAAAGGGTATAAAAATTTGTTTTCTGGGCTTGTGGCTGAAAGATGTTCGATCATTGGTTCTAGTTTAGGGATTGCGTGGTTAACAGCAGTTACAGGACTTATTTATACAAATTTAAGATTTCAATTTAACCGACCTATATATGATTTTCAAGCGGTTTCCTTTCCTCAAACTCAGAATTTTATAGAACTCATGGCCGCGACAGAATTGGGACTTAGATCTGCTATTGAGTATAACAAAACAATTGAACATAATCATTTTAATCAACAAAAATTCATTAAATATAATGCTTCCTTTAGTTCTGGTACAAAATATCTCGCATCACATTTAGCTCATAAAATTTCTTATGAAACCCAACAATTGTGTGGTGGAATAGCTTTTACCGATAATTTAAGGATTGATAAAGCGTTAGAGGTTGCTAAAGTTCAGGAAATAATAGGAGGTGCCCGAAACATCCAGCTTTATTTGGTTAGTAGAGCAATTAAAGACATGATATCTCTTTTATAATTGAAAATTTAAAAAAAAAAATTAAAATTAACGCGGAATCCATTTTGGTACTTTTTTCTTGTATTCCAAGTATTTTTCTCCAAATAGTTTTTCAAGTTGTTTTTCTTCATAAGAAGCCAATTTATCATAAATAACAATTATAATGATCCAAAGCACTATAGAAATCAGGGAAATCGATAAGAAAATGAATGCGAGATAAATTAAGAGGACACCAAAATACATTGGATTTCTTACATGCCCAAGAATTCCATTAGTTATGAGCTCATCCTTATTTTCAGGTTGGCGAAATAAAATATTGTGAGAAGCACGAATAAATGCGAAAGCTATGGCGATTACAACAATAAACATAATAAGTCTAACTATCAATGGAACAAAGTCATTTAGAACTACTGAAAACGAGAAAACTATTGAATCTAAAGTCAATATTATTGTAAAAATAATCGGAGAGAGAGCTTGTATTAGATGAGAATGTGGAGCTTCTATTCCCAATCTACGATCATGGTCATGCTTCATTTTTTATTTACCTATGGTTTGTAATATTTAGAATTTCTTTAAAAAAAGCAAATTTTTTTTGACTTATACTTTAAAAATTAGTCATGCCTAATAAAAAATTTGTATAGACCAACTTTTAATAACAAATTTTAAATGAATTTTGGATGGCAATTCGATATTCCAATAGTGATATGCTAAGCAAATCCTGAAAATTATAAGCATATTTAAATTTGCAATGCTCTATTTATATAACATGACAATAATAAAATTAAGTAATCACGGACGGATCACGATTCCTTCAGGAATACGGAAGAAATATGGGTGGAAAGATGGTGATAAAGTAATAATAATTGATCACCCTTTAGAAGGAATTAAAATATTGCCTCATCTTTCTGATAAGAAAATGCAATCAATCTTAGATACAGAAACAGGTATCAAGATCATTGAAGAAATCTCGAAAGAACGCAAAAAAGAAATAGAAATTGAGAAAGACAAATTGTACCTGGGGAAATCTTAATGAAAAATATTATTTTTCTTGATTCGGGGGTTATTAGCTTATACCAAAGTAATCATGAAGAAACAATTAAAGAGATTAGAGCTAAGAAAAAAAATCATTATAATTTCATATCTTCACAATTAAATTATATTGAACTGTTTAATCATTTATGCAGGGAAAAAGGAAAAATTAACGCTCAAATTATTATGGAAAATCTCCGTCAAAGTAATATAATTAAGTTTATACCTATTAGCGATAACGTGTCAATATTGGCTGGAGAACTTAAATGTAAATATAAATTCCTATCAATGGTAGATGCAATAATGATTGCTGAAGTGTTAACTCAGAAAATATTTATCTATACTACGGAAAGTTACTTTAATGATGTGGAAAATATCAAGGTCAAAAAAATAGATTATTAAACCTCCTTAGATTAAAATTTATAAATAATGTTAGGGAGATATTATTAAAAACAAGATTTGAATACAGAAATGGAAAAAAAATCAGATTTAGAATTTTCCTTCGATGAAATTGAGAGCAAACTTCAATCTAAACCATTTTATACGTTATTCTTCAATCTAGTAATACTGACCTTATTTTTCATTCAAGCTTTAAGAGTATTTTTACCTGGGGTGTACGTCGCTCTATCTCATGTGGTGTTTTATGAAAATATTGCTGAGAATCTACCCATACTTCTAACTTTAGTCTTTTTTGTATTACCAGCTCTAACTAACACGATATGCAAAAAAGTTGGTATAAAGCGAGTTTTAATGGTTTCTATCTATGTTATAGCGATTTGTAGACTTTTAATAGCCTTTCATTTACCCAATATTTGGCAAACAATCTTTTCTGGAATAGCGGTAAGTGTTTATGGAATGTTTATAAGTACGTTCCTTACACTTTGGATTAAAGATGAAAAAATCGAAATTAATTCAGCTAACAAGATAATTTTTGTGATATTTTCCATAATGTGCGCTTTTCTTCTGGATTATCTAATCAGAACAATTGGTTTCTCTCAGGATATTTCTTTATTACCACCGGGATTAAGCGCGGAATTTTGGTACGTTACTCAATATATTTGGTTATTTATTCAAATTCCATTAACACTTTTCTGTATCTATTTTACGAGATTGTATTTCCCAAGATTTACTATTTCTTCGGATTTAGATGAGAAAAATGACCAAAATAAAAAAAGTACTAGATATTCATTAATTTTCGCTGGAGTTGGAGCTTTTTGGTTTCTGTTATTTAACATATTCTTGTATCCAAATATTATCGCCCATTATACAGCAACGAGCTATTATGTTAATAACATTTTAAGTATCGTTGCTTTAATAGTCTTCATTTTGATCATCTTTCGTGTTAAAAGACAAACCCTATCAAATATTAAAATAGTAGCAATATTGAATGGTGTTATGATTGTATCACTTTGTTTATTTTTATTTATGGGTAGAATCCTCACATATATAGCAGCTATTTTGGTATCGATTTCATTGATAATCATGTATTTGAATTTCTACTTACTGTTTGTTCAAATGGCTACTATTAATTTTAAATGGGAAAAAGTCAAGACAATATCTAATGCTTTTGCAATAGGACTCGTATTTTACATTTTATTTACTGTGCTCCACATTTTTACTATTAATTGGGCATTTATAATATCGGCATTAAAGGGATTAGGTCCGATTATAGTACTACTAGCAAGCGTTCTTTTGGTTGCTTCAACAATTATTTCAATACACTTAAATTCAAGGAGGGAATAAACAGATGGATAAAAGATTTAAATGTGTTCTAATTGCTTTAATAATCTCGCCATTAATCCTTTCAGTAGTAACAATTGGTATAGGAGAATTCCCCAGAGAAGGGGCACCCAAAAATGAATTGACTTTCATGACTTATAACATTCATTTTGGGCAGGGTATGGATGATTTACTTAATTTAGAGCGAATTGCTCAAAATATATTAATCGATGATCCTGATATAATTGGATTACAAGAAGTTGGAGTAGGCAGTGCTTATCTTCAAGGAGTAGACATGGCATTTTGGCTTGCAAAAAGATTAAAGATGAATTATTATTACTACAATCCAATCAACAATCACCACGAGTTGGGAAATGCAATTCTGAGTAAATACCCAATAGCATTAAGTGAAGGGTATGAGATTCCAAGCATCCTCATGGAACGGACTTTTATCCATTGTGTTGTTGAAATAAGTTCAAGTCTTATACTTGATGTATTCTGTACTCATCTCGGCATTAGAACCGAAAATAAATCTGCTCAAGTCGATTTTCTTCTTGAAAAAATAACTGAGATAACTACAACTTCAAAACAAGTTTTAATGGGTGATTTTAACCTACGAGACGATACATCAGAAATAGGAAGAGTACTTAATTATTATAATGATACAGCAGCAGAGTTCGGTGCTGATCCTCAAGCACCAATTGATTATATTTTCGCTACCGGATATCAAGATATTACTGATAGCCACGTAATTACAGACATGTTACCAGGTATTAATTCTCCTATAGAATATGGTTCAGATCATTTACCTGTTGTATCTACCATTGTCTTTTCTTAACTTTATAAAAGAAAAAGTACTTATATAAAAATATAAAAAAAAAGTTGGAAATATAATTTCCTTTGGATTTTATTATTCAATTTTATAGTTCGGGCATGTCTAGGCCTACTAATGGTAACGCTTCGGTACCTGACATGAATACCTCTATATCTGACCGATATCCTTCGATTCCGGAATATAAAAGTATTTGCTCATATGCTAGCTTCATAAACTCTGTAAATTTTCCCTCTTTAATTTCAGAAATTGAAAACGCTTTCATACCGTCTGGGGTAACTCTTACCGCTACCTGTAAAATAGTTTTAGATATCGATCTATCTAGAGGGTACTTTTTTAAGACCTCAAGATATTTTTTACCTACTTCCGCTGATTTTGCAGCAGGAAAATAGGAAGTTGACATGACTACTACCATTTATTTCGCCTCACTTTAATATTAATTTTATGTTAAAATTTTTAATAACAGAACAAGATAAAAATTAAGATAGGTTTGCTTTTAAAAATTATTCTTTTTCTGAATTCTTTAACAATATGGTTTTTTAACATTCTCTAATTAACTAATTACCTTGCGCAATGCATATATTTATAAAGTAATAGGATGCTATCATAAATCATGAAATTATCAAACAATTTTTACAAAAAAATCAATTCTGATCTTGTGCTATTAACGGTGATGTTCTTATTCTTTTTCCACTTAGTTGGCGATTTGATTGAATCAATCTATATGTTAGATCTTCTTAATTTGCAACTGGATGAAAAGGCTGCGGGAGTATTATTTTTATTGACACCTATTATCTTGTTAGCATTTAGACAAAAGATTCCTAACTATTTTCTTGAAGTTGTAGCTGTAATTACCATAATTTCACGTTTGATTTCCCCATTTCTAGACTCCACAAACAGAATTATAACATCAGGGTTAGGAGTAGGATGTTTTATGCTATTTCTTCCTTCATTTTTCTCAAACTACATAAAAAATCATAAGACAGACGAAATGGAAAACGTAAGTTTAAAAGCAGGAGTCGGACTTGCATCAGCTATTTTGTTCTCAATTACATTCAGAGCACTCAATTCAACTGTTGATATTTCAACTTCTGGAATCTTTCAGTTTATAGGATGGCTTCTGGCAGCGGTTGCCATTCTCTCAATAATCGGTGGAATTAAAATAAAACAAGTTGGTGTGTCTATTGAAATACATTATGAGGGAGCAACTATCTCAAATGGAGAAGAAACATCAGAAAATCGGAAAAAACCTAGAGGTATTAAATCTGTGGTTCTTGGGCTTATGAGTACATTAACACTCAATTATTTTGCGTTTAGTAGCCCCACAGTTATATCAAGGTGGACTGAAGGAGATTATATTGCGATTACAATCGGTATAGCAGTGGTGATTGCGATAACTATATGTATCTTAACATTTAAACCAGAATTTCTCGGAAAATTAAGTTCAAAGACACTTTGGATATGGAATGCTTTTTTCGTAACTTCACTTATTCTCACAATTGTAACTCATATCGTTCCATTTCCGGGTAGTCCTACATCAGATCCCGTAGTAATAAACCATCCACCTAACTTTGCTTACTATATTCCATTAATAACTATGATAGGACTATTACCTATAATTTTTATAGATTTTGCTCTTTTATCTAGAGAACTCATTAGACGTCGACCAAGTCCATCTAAGTTAGGGGTAGGCTTCAGCGCGGGAGGGTTATTTTTCATTTTGATATCGTTTGTTCTTATATTTACAAATGTTTGGGGTTATGTAGAACCGGTGAGTCCAATTTTCCGTAATTTATTCTGGCTTCCTTTCTTAATAGTAGGATTAACAATCCCAACCAGAGGAATTTTCAAAAAGAGGTCATTAGACTTTAAATCTTTGATTACCTCCCTACGTGATAAAATAATTGTAGCCGCAATTGTTGCGTCTCTAGTAATTGGAACAACAATTTCTGTAATGGTCCTAGAATTGCGCCCTAAACAACAAGATACAAGTGGAATAACTTCTCTGAGAGTAATGACATATAATATTCAGCAGGGAGTTAATCCTAGTGGTGATAAAAACTATGATAATCAGCTAGCTCTCATCGAAGCAATTAATCCAGATATTATCGGTTTACAAGAATCTGATCCGGCAAGAATTTCAGGTGGAAATTCAGATGTCGTACGATATTTTGCTAACAAATTGAATTATTATTCGTTTTATGGCCCAAAAACAGTAACGGGAACCTTTGGAGCAGCTGTTCTGTCACGATTTCCAATTACTAATGCGAAAACGATTTTTACGTACAGTGATGAAGATGAAATAGGTACAACAGAAGTTCAAATTAGAGTAGGGGCTACGACATTTAATGTCTATGTCAGCCACCCTGCTGGAAGTGATGATGCAAAATTAGCCCATATTGAAGGTTTAATGGATCGTATCAGTGGTAAATCTAATGTAATTTCTATGGGTGATTTCAATAGTCGAGAAGACTCTATTTATTATAATATGTCAGTTGCCATTTTACAAGATGCTTGGTTGGCAAAATGGCCAATGGGAGTGGACGATAATAGTCTTGATATGTCAGATCGAATAGATCATATATTTGTATCCCTTAGTTTTACAATTTTAGAAACTCGTTACATTACTGACCCGCAATCAGATCATCCAGCACAGTGGACAGAAATCCAATTTTAAATTATTTTCTTTTTTATGGAAAAAATTAGAAAGTTTAAACAAAAGTCTCAAGCGTTAAATTCAAGTGAGTGTACTATTTTTTTTAGATTCTCATTAAATAAGTAAGTTACGGTGAAGAGACTAACGCGGATCCATTTTTCATCTTTGAAGACAGATATATGTACACTTTTAACTTTAGTATTTCTTACGGATTCATACTCAATAATGCTTTCATATGCTGGAGTCCCATCTCTCAAATTGATTGGTTTATTGGAAATTACTCTGATCTCATTCACGGTCCTCTTCAATCTGGCCACAATTCTTTTAGCGGCTTCTTCTAATCGTCTTTTTGGAGAAACTCTGGTTATTGTAATTATAAGATCGCAACCTAAAATGGTGGCAACGAAGACCTGTTTACTTATTGGATTAGGTTTAAATTCAATAAAATTTTCTGGGTAAGTAAGAGAAAACGCAGGTATCTCATTTGTAAAGACTTTTGTTTTAATCTCTTTTTCTTCTTCAATTTCCCCGTGTAATTTTAAAGTGTCATTATAGATATGCTCAAACCGAGCCTTAACTATTGGGATAAATTCCGGATGGGTAACGACATAGAATATATCATTTTCGATTGCTTTAATTACCTTTTCTGCCATGATTTCTGGGTCCATTCCTAATTTTAATAATTTTTCAAAGTTTTCTAAAACAGGACCAGCTAGTTTAATCATTTCTGGGGTTGGTTGGAAAAGTCCTGGTCGCGTTTGGCTAAGGATTTCAGAATTTTTTATTATATTTGTGTTAACATAACCGGGACAAACCACGGAAACGGCAACATTAGTTTTAAAGCATTCTCGATCTAAAATTTCACTGATTGAAACCACTGCATATTTTGATGCAGTATATGGCCCAGCATCCCCAGGAATTAATCCTGCTATCGAAGAAGTATTAACAATATGACAAGGTTCTTTACTTTTTAACATACGGTTTAAAAAAAATTGAATACCATAGATTACACCAAATAAATTAACACTAAGTACCCAATCCCAATTCTCTAGAGTTAACAAGCGAATAAGTCCACCTTCTCCGACCCCTGCATTATTACAGAGTATATTAACACGGCCAAGACGTTCATAAGAAACATCTGCCAAATGAGCAACTTGTTCACGGTCACTCACATCTGTTATCACACTTATTACCTCAACACCAATATCCTTAATCTCTTGAGAAACCTTATCGAGAGCATCTTCATCGATATCTGCCAGAACTATTTTCATCCCGCGTTTAGCAAAGGCATGAGCAAGTCCACGACCAATACCGCTTGCTGCGCCTGTAATGACAGCTACTTTCCCTTCAAACTCTTTTATCATAATTTACACTTCAAACTTAAAAGCATGTTGGCTTTTGCTTGAATAAGAATAATTATCAAGATGACCTTATATTTATTTCTAAAAGTAGATCCTTAGGTTTTAAATTTTATTGATAACAATTTGAAAAAGGAGAGTTAAAGTAATGAACCTAATTGATGATAGAAAAGATTAGAGCTGAGGCTAAGAGTACAGCGCCGACCATCAAAAAAACACCTCCAAATGAAAAAGCTATTAAGACATATCCACTCAAGATAGGTCCTATTGTTTGCCCAATATCCATTATCGTGCTTAGAGTTCCGATTGCTGTTCCAATTTCCTCCCTTTTCGAAATATCTGATACGTAAGCGGCTGTAGAAGATATAACCATGGCCATCCCAATTCCGAAACCGCATAATATCAAGATAACTCCAAAATAATTTGTAGTAAATGGTATTAGAAATGAAACTCCACCACCAATGAGAAGTCCAATGAGGATAATTATGCGACGTCCCACCTTGTCAGAAAAAGATCCCATCAGTGGTTTAAACACCACTAGCATTAATGTTAAGATAGCTGGAATTACTCCAATTATCCAAACATCGAAGTGAAGAAATTTAACATAAAGGATTACATATGCCTCAATTATCCCAAAGGCAAAGTATTGGCTAGCTTGAACAACACTAGTAATTAAGATGATTTTATTACTTAAAACCTCCCTAAATCCTTTCAGAAATTCTTTAATAGTAAGAGAGCTATTATCAGTAGGTTTTCGGGGATCAGAATCTTGGTGCCGAATTCGATACAGTAATAATGTAAGGGAGAGAGCAATCGTTCCTGAAATCGCACATCCAATATAAACCCCATAATAGTAATAATTTGTGATAAAAAGAATAGCTCCCCCCGTAAGGGGTGCCAGAAAACGACCAACAAGCGTTATTGAAGAAAATGATGAAATATATTTACCTTTTTTTTCAGGGTACGATTCTGCAATAGCGGCTGTCGCGACGGGAACGAAAATAGCCGTTGAAAAGCCATGATAGAATCGAATAATCATCAGTGTCCAAATATTAGAAGCAAAAAGATAAAAAAGGGGAGCACTTGCAAAGATGATTGTTGATATTAGGAGTAGTTTTTTTCGACCGTATACATCTGATAATCGCCCAGCAAACATGCTAACTAAAATCCCAGGGATAGTAGAAGCTGCAATAACATATCCGATAAATTGCAGTTCAAATTCAGAAGTTATTAAAGAATCGGCAAAGAGGGGCAAAATGGGACTCTTGGACATGGTGGAACTATAAATAGCAAAGAATCCAATAAAGCTTATAATCAAAAAATATAGTACTTTTCGATTCAAATTAACACCTTATAATTTTAATGATTCTTGAAAAAGCTAGTTAAAATTTGTTCTCTATAATTCTATAAACAAAAAAAATAGTGTTATTTAGAATTGAAAAACTAAAGACATCCAATTGTTTCAAGTAAATTTTACTCCTTGACTTTCTTTTTGTAAAAACGTGTAAATCGAATCCATGACTGTAAATGCAATTTTTACAGTTTCGAGATCATTTGGAGAGGATGGTTCTATTCCTCGTAAAACCATGAAGATTCCCTTCGATTCAGGAAGATTGTATATATCCGATTCTTCTGCTTGTTCGATATCATGGATCATTTTTGCAATCTGGTGTATAATTTTATCCTTAATCTCATACTTCTGAATTATTAGCTGAAAGGTTGTTTTCCCCTTTCTTGGGCTCAATTCTGCTCCAGGAAGAACCAAAGGAATCTCATTTTCATTCCATACATAATCTCGAGAAACAAAAGCAAATTCTGCTTCAGAATCAACGAAGTTTTTGATAAGCCATAGAGAAGCACACCGATCAACATGTGGTTTGCTTCGTGTCACCCATTTCATACTTTTTACTTCTATCTATTTTAATTTGCGCAATTTTTGCTTTATGAATGACTGTCTCTCGCCTCGAGATTTCAGTTTCTCGATTTCATCTTTAAATTTTTCGCGAATTATCTTTTGTTGGAAATAAGTGTAAACGGCATCATAAACAGGGAATTCCTTTTCCAATGCTTCATGATCCGAATCCACTAATAGTGGAGTTCCCACGGCTATAACTTCCAAAGCCCATGCGAGAGGTTCTTCTTCTATTCCTCCAGTATCAGCAGCTCTAACAAGTTTCCTAACACTTTGTAAAGCTTCATCTTCTTCTAATTTATATTTTTCTACTATGGCATCAAAAGTGCAATGTTTTTCATCATTACAAACATGATGATCAAGTTCTACTCCTGTACCAGCAGTATCAAATGGGGTTGCGCCTGTTTTCGCCACAAAATCAGTTATTTCATTGCGAGGGAGAAAAATAAACTGAGCGCGTTTATCAACAAATCGTTTAATCAACCAAGGAGAGGCCACTCTATCTATATGTACATAATCTCTTGTTACCCATAACATAGTGAAAACTATAGTTTTTAATGATTATATTTTATAATATTTATATCTAGCATCTCTATATATTTTTATTTTAAGATTAGGTCAGTATTTTGGGCGTCAAATTTGTTGATAAAAATGTAAAAATTTAAATTTATGAGAATCAAATAATTCTATACTACGAATATCTAATATGTATAAAAACTGAAATTAAATAAAGGCTAAAATTATGGTATATATAATTGTAGATGTATGGTATCCCCCTGGGCAAGAATCCAAAGCGGCGAATAAATATCTGGAAGTCATGAAAAAATATCCCCCTGATCCTTCTGTAGGCGAAGCTACAATTCCAATTGCTGTAAATTCAACTCCTGAAGGTATTCACTCAATTACTGTTACAAACGTTAAAAAAGGAAAGTTAGAGCAAGCAATGAAAGATACTCAACGAAATATGCTTGAGTTTTCTGGTATTGAGGGGATGAGGTATCAAATCAGAACTTATTTGAATGGACCTGAAGCATTCGGTTTAATAAACCTTCAGATGCCCGAGTAATTACCATTTTAATAAAATTTATCTACATCTTTTTTTTAATTAAGGATTGCTTTTCATAAAGATATTTTTATCACATACGTAAAGCAAAATTTTGAGATAGGAGGGAAATATGGGGGAAATGCATAAAGTATTTATGATTTCAATTCTTTAGAATAGTAATGAATCCAAAAAAAGACAAAGACGACCAAGAACAAGAGTCGTGCCAATCCACTATAAAACCTCGCGAGTGGAAGGGAAGAACAATTGAAATTGATGACGCGGGGACAGGAGATCTCGTAGGAGATGCTTTCATAGGCTTTCGAGATACGGAAACTGGAAATATAATCTTTCAGTCCGTGCATGTAGGTCTCTATAATGAAGATAATAAGAATGATAATAAAGCAAATAAACAGATAGTAAAGTTAGTTATCAAAGGTCTTAGAACGCTTAAACACAAGAAGGGTGATAGGATACTTCTATGCAGGGGTAATTGTTTCGATCTCGTTAGAGAATATTTTGACGAGAATAATATCTATTATGAACCAGCAATAGTCGAAGGAGAACTCCAAGATGCTGTGGAAGGTAGGTATATTCAACACCTTAGAAAGCTTGGAATAACTTCCAGAAAACTCACGAATGATTCTGGAATCCAACGTTATTTTATCCAATTTAATTGGATATGCCAAGATTTTCCAAATCGTGAGCGTTTCGTCAAAACAGGGTTTCCATCCTGGGAAAAAAAATGGCGAAAGATTGCTGAGAAGAGATACAAGAAGTATAAGACGGATGACTCTCGGATAAGAGAAAAAATTCAACGTAGGGCAAATAAGATTTATTATTTAAATTTTGAAAAACCTATCTCTGTAAGAGAACTAAGCGCTAAAAGCAAGCATAGATACTAATTTTTACTGAACTTTCTTTTATTCCTTATTTTTTTTGAAGATTTTCAATCACCTGTTCATATCTCATATGAATTAAGGTTTTATCATAATCCCAAAATTCTTGGAGCATTTTATCTTGTTCTTCTATGGTAAAATAACGCATTACAGGAATTAAAAAGTGTTTATCTTCTTTTTTCATATGTTCTGGGTAGAATTTTACTAGCTCACTCATTACGCTAATTATCTCATTTAAAATGTTTATATTTCCTTTTACATATTGATTATTAGCTTCTACTAGTTTATCTACGGTGATTCTCTCCCAAGCATGCTCTTGTTTTAGTTCCTCCAATATCTTAGAATGATTTGGAGAGAGTTCCTTCTTCTCTAGATATCTAAAAAGAATATGTTCTTCCTTCCCGTGATGGGTTTTATCAGCATAAATCTTGATAAAATCAACTGCAGTTTCAATAAATAGAGGATTTGCTTTAGCGAATTTTTTCATTTTTTCAATCTCATTTTCCATGAGTTGAATCATTTTTTCAATTACTATATGTTCTTCAATTAAAGCTTCAGTAGGCATCATTTTATTTTTTATCCTTTTAATATTTTTTTTTGAAACTTTTATTTTATCCAATAATCCTAATAAGATATAAGATACATTAATATTTTAAATGCACTTCTAATGAGAAATAGGATTTTAGGAAGAATTTCCAATTTTAAAAAAGATTTTGATGTGAATTTTTTATTGATAAAAGAATTTATGAGTTTTGAAGATTATAAAGGGAGATGGATGAAATAAACGTTTTCATTTTTTTATTAATTTAAATACCTAAGTCGCTTTTTCTTCGCTCTTTTCTTTTTCTTGCGAATTTTTCTTAGGATTTTCAAAAAATAAGGATTTTTTCACATCGAACTCAATTCTATGTAACGTATCTTGAAGCTCCAGAGTATCAAAATCACTCATAAGCAAATCTATCAAACTACTCTTTAGTGCTTTCAAATTATCTACTCCGGCTTGATAATACACACTATTTGTATCTAGCGCAATATTTAAAACTTCGAATAAGCCATTGAGGGCATCTTTTACTTTATCATAGTAGTCCCAAGCATCTTCATCAAAATCTTCTTCTGGATCAGTCATTAATTCTCAATTAGAATAAATTTTGAATACTATTTAAAAGCATTTAGAGGAAAATATAAAGAAATTTTGTTAAAATCTTTAGTTCTCAACATCCTTATTTTAATTCACCAATAGGGACTTCACTTATTAATAAAAACTAGTTCTAAAATCTTTTATCTAATTCTATCCCACAATTAGGGCAATGCTTCTTTTCACTATTAAATCTTCTTATTTTAATAATTTTGCTCAATTCTTTTTCCAAGTTTGAGTATATATCTTTAAGCATTATGTCTTCGATTGAAATTAGTTTTAAGTTTCCTTTTCGATACATTTGTAGCTTCTCTGCCTTTCTTTTCATATAATTTTTTCCATAAAAGCCCCAATATTCTATGTAAGCTTTATAATCTGGTAAATACCAATCATACTTTAGTAGTTTGCCTCGAATTCTAATGTTGTCTTCATATTCATGCTTAAATCCAAGATGGTGCAATTGATTATCGATTATTAATTCACCCTTCGATCGGACGATATGTCCATCAAGGCATTTAAAACTGGTTGCTCTCTGAGGCTGATATTTCTTCTTATAAAACTTTTGAACCTTGGTTACTGCCCAATAAATAAGTATGAAACAGGTAACAAAGATAATACCTCCTAATATGAAAAAGGTGCTTGTAGTGCTCACATTTAATCACTCATTTAGACATCTTTAATTGATTTATTTAGTTTTATTTTATTTTATTTTATTTTAAAGAAAAAATGGATGTTCATATAATTGTCAAATGAGTAGCTGCATATTTAAATGCTTAGGCTCAATTATAATTGAATGTATTAAATAAAAATTAATAGAATGAAGGACTTATCATTTTCTTTTCTTCTAATTTTTTAAAATTATAAATATAATTTACTTATATTTCTATAATGACACAAAAAACTATTTCATTACCTGAAGATGTTTATAATGCGTTAAAAAAACAAAAACATAAAGGAGAAACCTTTGCTGAACTCATCAACCGGTTAATACAAGAAAAACATACAAGAAAGAAAAATTTAGAAAAACTTGCGGGTAGTTTAAAAGACGATGATGAATGGGATAGTATTTTGGAGGATATCTACGAAGATCGTATATGAAAACTTCTATACGCGAAATAAAGATCATTTTGAAAAGATAGAACAGCTTTCTATAATAAATTGGTATGAAATGCTAAAATGAAATAAAAAATAAGTAATCGTATTAAATCCAGATTTTCGTAAGCTCTATTAAGCGTATATTCTTAATTGAAAACTTGAAATTTGCTTCATTTTTATTTAATTATTCAATTTTAAGATAAAAATGTGAAATTTATATGTAGAGATTATCTTATTAATATTTAGAATAAAAATTATCGGATGTGAAATACTACGATTGTTGTCCTATCATATTTTCATACAAGGCTAGGTACGGATATATATTATTCTTTTCCAAAAACTCAGTTGGATGCTGAAATGTCGGATCGGCTCTATGACATTATGACTCAACAGAAAGAGGAAGAATATTTCACTCATTCTTTCGGAAATCTAAAAGTGTTGAATTATTACTTTCAAATTCATTCAGATTGGGCACGAGGGTACAAAGAAATGCTGATGGTTACAATAATGATTAAGCAGCAAATTTCTCCGGTAATTGAAGAAAGTATTTCAATCTTGTGTAAGGAATTTTCAAAAAAGATGCAAACTACTAAGGACATTTTTACGGGATTCTATATAAAAGAATTAAGCACCTATGATGCCAGCGATAAAGAACGTATAAAAAAAAACGAGACCCTAATCAAAGATTGGGTGAACGATTTATATTGGGAGACTCTAGAAGATACGCGAAAGAAGTCAGAAGAACAGAAGATAACTTTGTTATTAAACGACCGCTATATTTTTGAATCTCTAGAAGAAATGTCAAGAGAGTTGAAGATAATCGATAGAGAGATAAATTTGAGTGAGGACCTCCTAAAAAAGAACTCTCATATCCAAAATTCACTTTCAAATTTAAAAAAAATAATTGATGATTTATCTGCAGGATACATAGAAAAATTGACAGAGCTGGATATAGAGTATGAAGATGATTTGTTTTCCACAGAAGATGATACTGATATTGATCTGCAGAAAACCAAGAAAGAGTTAATTCAAGTTTTGGAAGGGGAAGTTAAGGAAAAAAAAGAATTTTGAAGAAATCTTTTGTAAAATTTAAAAGTTGGATATTCTTATAATTTAATATTTAAAGGGAAGTTCCAATAATAATATAGACAACGAGAGATGAGGCGAGAGTATCTTAATTGAGAAGAAATCGATTTAAAATTTATTTTTACACTTTTTTAATCATAGTATTATTATTGCCGAAATATATTAGTAGTTCTAAAGCTGACATTGTACAGGTTGATTATAGAGGTACGGCGGGTTTTGTCCCAGTGGAAAACACTCATATGATTATGACAAATGCAAATGTGGTCATTGATGTAAATTATCGGGAATCCTCCAATAAAATTTATCTTCATTTTAACGGGAATTATACTATCTATAATCCCAATTTATCCCAATCTATTACACTCGGTGCTCCATTTTCATAAGATTTTAAAAATTTAGATGAGAATTGCATAATAAAAGTTAATGAAAACTCAATTCCTTTTACTGTTGTCGACCAGGATATTGATGAAAGTCCCTGGGATCAATATATTGATTATTATTATCATGGCCTTGGGTCCTATAGGAAATTCATTGTTATTAATATATCTATTCCAGCAAATGACTCTCTTGATATCGGATATATTTTTAATACATATATAGCTAATCCAAACTATAGACAATCGATACATATTTATTATGATGTAGGAACATCTCGTGCGTGGAATGGTCCAATAACGGAACGAGTTGAATTTAGAGTAGTTGGAAAACAACCCAAATATTATTCGATTAATCCAGGATATAGCTCCGAGGTTAATTGTACGATTACTGATATTGAGAATGGTAAGTGCTATTCCTGGAACTGGATAAATGAATTGATTAACGTAAATGGTGTTTATATCTCGTATAGTAATCCTTGGCTATATACCTTTTCCAGAATTGCTCCTTTTATCATTATTCCTTCAGTATTTATAATACCCATAATAATCGTAAAACTAAATCAAAGAAGAAAAAGGAAAAAGAATGTTCCAGGTTATTGAATCTCATTTATTTCCTTAAATTTCTTATGAATTAATTGGATTTATCCCAGATTATCTTAAGAGTATAAAAGTTTAAAAATTAGAGAAAATGTTATACTGTTCCAACCGTATGCAATAAATATTCATAAAAATAAATTTTAAGAGACACAAATTCTTTTTCTATGTAGATTTTTAAATTAAGAGATTAGTGATTAAAAGATTGACAAAAACGAAAATTATTGACATAAAAACGGGGAAAATTCAAGGACATATTAAAAAGGATATATCCATTTTTAAAGGGATACCTTATGCGGAACCACCAATAGGGGAACTACGATTAAATGCACCCGTGGCGAAAAAATCATGGGATGGTGTTTTAGAAGCGATAAAATTTGGCCCTATTGCTCCACAACCACCTCCTTTTACTAATTATTTCCCACCGCCACCGCAGAGCGAAGCAGACTGCCTTACATTAAATATTTGGACACCTGGAATTGATGATAAAAAGCGTCCTGTAATGTTTTGGATTCATGGAGGTTCTCATATATATGGTTCAGGTCAATTTTATGGGAATAATCTTGCAAGTCGCGGAGATGTTGTAGTAGTTACAATCAATTATAGTTTAGGTGCTTTAGGGAATTTATATTTTCATGGTGCACCCGCTAATATCTATCAATTAGATCAAGTTATGGCACTAAAATGGGTTATAAATAATATTGAAAACTTTGGGGGAGATCCAAATAATCTTACTGTTTTTGGAGAGAGTGCGGGGGGTACTTCTATATGTACTTTAATGGCAATGCCTCAAGCTAAAGGTTTATTTAATCGAGCAATCATACAAAGTGGTGTACCTAATCCTAACGGTTTTAATTTATCGGATAGAAAAGTAACTTCGGAATGGATATTAGAAGAACTTAAGTTAAAACAATTTGATTTAGAAGAATTTCGGAAACTCTCTGTTGATAAAATTATCAAAGCATTAATCAAAGTCCAAGAAAAAGGAATAATAAAAAGAGTTAATACAGACTTCAAACCATGGGTTGACGGTGAGATTTTACCCCAACATCCAATAAAGGCCATTACTGAAGGCTATGCAAAGGATGTTGAGATAATAATTGGAACAAATCTAGAAGAGTGGAAATTTTGGCGTGCGTTTGAACCTAACTTTCAAGATATGAAATTGTCTACGTTAACCAATCGGTTACGAAATGCTGGAGAAGATGAGAACGATATTGATCAAATCATTAATACCTATACGAAAACATTAGAAGAACAAGGCCAACCTTCAACTCCTCGAGAAATATTCGATAAATACATGACAGACTCTGTATTTAGAATTCCCTCGATCAAATTTGCAGAAGCTCAGAGTAAGCATCAGAAAGACACGTACATGTACTTATTTACATGGAAAACACCATTCGAAGGTGGTAAATATGGGTCATTACATGCATTAGAAATTGCGTTTGTGTTTCATACTTTTATGGATGATCATTTATGGGTCTTTCCAAAAAGGACAGAAGAGACAGTATCATTATCAAAGAAAATGATGGATTATTGGATCTCTTTTGCGAAGACCAGCAATCCAAATAGTGACGGTGTTTTTAATTGGCCACGATATGACATAGAGAAAAGAAAAACGATAATATTCAATACTAATATCGAAATAATAGAGGATCCGTTAAGTAAAGAGAGAAAATTGTGGAATAATATGAAGATATGGTCACAGTTTTAATTTTATCAGATGTAATTAAGAAAAAACGCGCCGTGTTAATGAGGGGGCAAAAATTATCTAGTTTGAATCTAAATCCTAATGATGGCGCACTCGGTTAACATTATTCTGTACATAGAGAGTTTCTAAATTAGGGAGTACTTCGGTTTTTAATGTTTCAATTTTACTCATTAAGTTCTTTCTTAGATTATTAATTTCATTATTAATAACCACAGTTGGGTTAACGGAACTGTATGATCCATCAGTTGACATGACCCACCCTCGTTGTTTTAACTTGTTAAGTGCATCCAGAATCACCTTCTTCTCCTTTTTCATGACTTTAGCTAATAATGTTTCATTGACATTTCCTATTGACATCAAAGTAGTATAAGTTTTAACATCCAAATCAGGAAGATCTAGCATTTGTAAGGAGTCTAATATCTTTTGATCTATTGTCCGTATTCGTAATTTCTTTCTAAGCGCTGTTTTTTCAAGTTTTTCAAAATCAACATCTTTTGATGCAATAATTTTCCTAGCTTTTACAGTCTCATAAAAGAAATTATAACCGATATCTGTGCGCAATAACACACTATTCC
>JAHLWT010000220.1 GCA_019057775.1 Promethearchaeota archaeon | reverse complement strand
AATCTTAATGTTTTTTATTTTATTATTATTAATTTTATTTTATTTTTTTTTTTTAAATTATTTTTTTTTTTTTTTTTTTTTTTTTTTTTTTTTTTTTTTGAATATAAGAATCCTCATTTTTCAGATTAATCTTATCAATAAGCTCATTACCTTTATTTTTAATAAAATTGTGTATCTCGTCTATTATGAATAATTGAAAGTAAGTAATGAAAAAGTTTGATAAATGCTTTTTCTTCTTACTTAAAATAGTTTGTAAAGAAGCAAATACTAACCTAATATTATTTTTTTGAATATAGTTAATTATCTCATCCTCTTCCCATTTACTAATAGAAAAGTCAGAGGACAGACAAATACTGTTAGAAAACAATGGTATCTCATTTTGTTCATCCCTATAATAAGTTTGACTAAGCAATTGTTTATTCCTTGATGTTATAAAGAGAACTTTTTTCCCATTTTCTAAATTTCTATTAATTAAGTGCATTGAAAGGAAAGTTTTACCCCAACCTGTAGGAACATTGATATAACCTATCTTAAAAGTGTTTAAATGTGAGATAATTTGATTTAGAATCTCAATTTTCTCTGGATAAAGTTTTGGAAGATAGTTTGACTTCATTGAGGATATTGGATTAAATACTTTAGATATTTTGTAAACTTAGACAACTAATAACAGAATACATATAAAAATTTATGTTTATTATTAGTAGGAATAATTACCTTACTAAAAAACCGTAAATATGTAAACATGTAAAAGAATTAAATTTCTTTAGAAAAAATGTGAGAGAAAATGAAAAGACAAGAAATAATTGATCAAAAATTAAAAAGGCTAAAAGATAAAAGATTAATATTTTTAGCATTCTGGTTGGCTAATAAAAGAAGTACAACAAAAGCAGTTAATGTGGGTAATTATACAGAACAGAATTTATTCAATGATTTGCGAAGGTATTTCAATAAAAAATTTCCAGAACTCCAACTAAAAAAGATTAAAAAATTATGGGAAAAGTTTAAACGCTATATAGAAAAGAATGAAAATTTTACGATAATGCATCATTTAAAATATAATGAAATCTCTGATGGTAGAATGATATTTAATCTTCATCAAATAATACTAGAACAAGAAATCAAAAAACAATTTAGTTCTATAACTGATTTTGAAATCAAAACTCAGATATTTTTTTTCTTGAGAAATTGGGAGCTGTTATTATCTGGAAATAATTCTAAATCTGATAAATTTCATAATAATTTTAATGTCGAATTACAAAAATCTTTTAAAATCACAGCTCATCCTGAAATTAATTCTATTCTGGTAAAACTTGGTTTATTATTTGAGAGTACATATATTCATTATAGAGATTATGATCAAGATATTGAATACAATGTTCCAGATTATTATATTAAGGTATTAGGGCATATTTTAATACCAGAATTATTAAAGGATGAAAAATTTTCTGAATTTTTGAAAAAAATAAGAATTTATAACTTTGATTTAAATCACCTGATGATTTGCGAAAATTGCGGCTCAGAAATAGAAGTTAATTCAAAAGTTTGTAGTATGTGTGGAGAAAATCTTAAACCAATTTAGTAGGTTTTTAAATTGCATAAATCTAAAATAAAATTTTCCATTTTGACATAGTAAATAAATTGATATTTTTACTTATTATTGATTTAGTGAGATAATTGTTTTTATGAATAACCCGTTTGAGATAAAAAAGAGCAAGGTTGTTGTTCCACTCTTAGTTCACATCCCCCATAGCTCTGCTTACATACCCCCAGAAATGAAAGCCAAATTTTTGTTAAGCAATGATGATCTTCAAAAAGAATTGTTGAGAATGACTGACAGATATACAGACGAAATATTTTCATGTGTTGCGGAATTAGGAGGCATTTCAGTAACGTACAATTACAGCAGATTAGTGTTAGATCCAGAAAGGTTTCGAGATGATAAGAAAGAAGTCATGGCACCAAAGGGCATGGGAGTGATTTATACAAAAGACTCAAACGAGCGAAAATTAAGAGAAATTAATGAAAACGAGCGAAAAATGCTATTACAAAATATATATGATCCCTATCATACGGTAATAACAAAAGAAGTACAAGAGCTATTAGCCAAATTCGATGAATGCCTTATCATTGACGCCCATTCATTCCCAGCGATTCCCTTGCCCTATGAAATCTCTCAAGAAATAAAAAGGCCACAAATTTGTCTTGGAACAGATTTTTATCATACGCCTGAAGATTTAATCCAATTAATTCGGAATTTTTTTGAAGAAATTAATCTTACGACTGAGATCAATAAACCATTCCCGGGCTGTTATGTTCCAATAAAATTCCTACACCAAGAAAAACGTGTAAAATCTATTATGATTGAGATAAATCGTGAACTCTATATGAACGAGGATACAGTGGAGAAAAACGACTCTTTTGTCGAAATTAAAAGTAATATATGTAGGTTAATTAACCAAATTATAGCTAATTTTTTTAACTTCTACTTCAAATTAGATGAGCTAAAAATCATTATGAATACGGGAATTAAAATTAACTGAAATAATCTTTGAAAAATTCTATAACATTTCTCAAAAAGGTTTCCATTCTTTCCTTTTCAGCCAAGCAATCTAACCAATCTTTTGGAATAATAGACATTCCATGGAAAGCTCCGAGAATACTCCCAGCAATACAGGCAACGCTATCGCTATCACCATTATGGTTAACAGAAATGCGAAGGCACATTTTTAAATCATTGGTAAATTGAATCGCAGAATAAAGGGCCATGGCAAAAGCTTCTTCTCCAACCCATCCCTGCCCAATATAAGTAAGTGCTTCTAAATCTGTTTCAAATGTTCCATCTCTTCGCTGAATAAGACTCGTCTTTAATCGTTGCATAGCATTTTCAAAATCAGGGTGGATTTGTTTGCAATATTTTTCTATAGGATTTATCATTTTGTCAGGTGATATTCCATTAATTGCAAGAGCGACAGCATATGACCCTGCTAGAGCTGTTGTTGTTGCTGCCTTATGACCATGAGTAATTTCAGATTGTATAGTAGAAATATTAAATAATAGTTTATGATAAGGCCGTCTATTAAAGGTAACTCCGGTGTTAAAGAATTTGCGGACCAAATCCCTAATGGTGCTGCACGCATAACAGTCCCACAACCTTTTGAATCATTAACACCAGATAACTTCCACTTCTTTGCTCCATTTACTTTCAAGAAATTAACAGCCTTAGAAGTTGTAATTCCCGGAGCATATCCAGGATTATCTAACCAATTAATAAATTCTTCCGCGATGGCTTGACCAATAGTATCCTCATCTAAATCTTTTATTTCTTCAACTTTTCCTAAGTGTAATAAAGATTTGGTAAGTGCAAGAGTCATTTCCGTATCATCTGTCCAAATAGCATTTTTTCTAGGATTTTGAATACCATCATCTCCATAATTAGAACGAATATCTTCAATCGATTTAAACTCAACAGGCATACCCAGCGCATCGCCTATTGCTAAGCCCCAATAACAACCCAGAATTTTGTCTTTTGTCAACATGATAAAATCTCAAATAATAGATAAAAATACTAACATAAAAGTTTAAATTTATTTCTTAATAATTTTTTTATGGATTAAATTAAATATATATGCTACTATGGAGTTATTGAAATGAAATGTTTCTTTTGTAATGAGGAAATTGATAACGATATTTCAGAATACCCCCCATTAGATAGTTGTTTTAATTGTGGTAGACCTCTCTGTGGTGATTGTACCAGAGGCACAGAAAAAATTGCAGGGGATATTAGGGGCGTTTTCTGTCAATATTGTAAAGAAATTCGCGATTTTGAAGTTTTCCCTATTGGAATAGATACAGTATCTCAATGGGTTGATAATCTAAATACTTTGCTTAATGATATCTCGTCTGAACCACTAAGAAACGCATTGGTAAAGGTTATTAGTGACATGAAAAGCATAATTCCAGAAACCGATGAAACATAATGTTGATAATTTATTAGTTTTAGTTCAGAACATCAAATGGAATCCTTTATTATTAATAATCCATTGAATCTCATTAATTTTATGGATATCACAGAGATTAATGGTATTTTTCTTTTATTAATCAAATACTTATATATAGTTTGGATTGTTTTTTATTAAGAATTCCAAATATCTTATACTATGGATTTGGATACTTAAGATTAAAATTTCAATTTTTATGAGGTAGGAGGGGTAATCTCTATGTATTTTTTATTAAAATCGGAAGTAGAAACAATCGATATCCAGAAGAATTATTATAAGAAACGAGTTTATTGTCCCTTCTGCTTTAAAACTCAGGTAAAAAAGTTAGATTCCAATGAGTTTTATATTCAATATCGTTGCTGGAATAAAAATTGTGAAGAAAAAAATATCCCATTCATAATTTTAAATAAATACATTCAAGATGAAGAGGCATTTGGAGGATATTGCGACACTTGTCAGGAACCTTTGCATCGTGAATTCAAAATTGACGAGAATCAGAATTTAAAATTAATTTTTAAGTGTAATGTTAAGTTATGTGAATCAAATATTGACCCATACTGCTATGATTTTAGTAATAATAATTGGGAAAGTAAATCTCCACGGGTCAGATTATTTGAAGATATGTTAGATTCAAATAGGCCAGGTTCTAAAATAATTGAGAAACCAATTAAAGAAAAACACTTACCTAAAATTGAAATCGAAGATAAAATCGAATCTATATCAAAGGATTCTCAAGAAACAGAAAGCGTGGAGCAGATATATAAAATAGAGGAGATTCCATTACTAACCATGAATAATGATGAATATAGTAAGTTCTTGGAACACCACCAGGATAAGGTAGTATGTTTAGTCGATCTCCCTAATTTTATTCGCACTCTGAGAGAATTTTTTCCACGTGACTTCGAGAATGTCTTGAAAAAAGCTCATCTGTTATTATTACAGTATATAGAAAATTCTTTTCAAACATCGGACAATTATATCATTAGGTACTTTTCAAAACCCGCTAAGGACCTCGAGATTCCTAATAATATCATCATTAATTTTTGTACTCAAAATCAGAAAAGGGAGTTTTTCCATCTTCTAAAAGTTTTAAAAGGAGTAGGATATAGTGACATCGATAACTACTTAATCGCTAATAGTGTAGAAATCCTTGAAAGGTGTGAGATTAAAGGTTTTATCATTGTGAGTAGCGATAAGGATTATTTACCTGTTATGCGGATAGCGAGTTATAAAAAAATTAAATCTCGGATTCTTGGAATTAACACGTCTGATATTTATGAAAAATATAATATAGATGATATCAAATTTCTTGGCATCATGAAATTCTTTGATAAGCAATAAGTAATTCATAATAGGAAATTAAGATTTTAATTATTTAAGAAAAAAGAAGATAATTTAAATGAAAAATTGGAGTGAAATTAATGAAAATTGATAAAGAAATAAAGCACAGAGATAAAACAATTCGCTCTTACATTTTATCAAAAAATTGGGATAAGAATCCTGAATTTCTTATAGTTAAAGAAGTTGTCCAGGATCTAGCAAAGAAAAAACCGGAATTTAGTAAATTCAAATTTGTTTTTGATTATGAATGGGAGGTTGAACCTGGTCTATCCAATAAGGGTAAAGGAGATCTAATATTTACAGATGGGAAAAACAATTTTTTAATTGTAGAATGTAAAAACAAGAACGCACAAGAAGTTAGGCAGCAGACGTTAAAATACATGAAATTGTTCAAAGGAATTCAAAATGATGTCAAACTAATAAAAGGCATAGCTGTAACTAAGCGAAGATGGGATATAATAACCGATGATTTAAATTACTGGGATTTAGATATAAAAGAAAAAGAGCGAGATTATTATGAATTGTTTGATGATCTTGAGAATGCCGATGAAATTAAATTAAGAGATAAGTTCCAAGAACTTTATAAGGAATTAGGAATAGAACCAAAAAATCCGATAAACGCACTTAAGGAATTAGAAGATAAAGGCTTAATTGAAATAAATTTTAAAGAATCAGAGGTTATTGCACCTCCGTTTTATAGCGAAGTTTGGATAAAAACACATGAATTTTTCCCCGAAGAGAAATACTATGGAAAAGGTAATGGATTAAAAAAAAAAGAAGCTAAAGCTTATGCCTACGCTGATATTTGCAACCAATTATTCCTACCATATCATATGAAAGACTTGCATATTCCAATAAATAATCCAGAGATAAAAAAACTCCTTCAAAAAGATAATAAATCATAGGGGGGAGAGAAATACCTAAATAATCGTGAAGTGTTTTAAAAAAAAGGAGAACAGTATTTACCAAAGGGTATGATTTTCTATTCTGTCAAATAATTCTTCTTCTCTATTTCTCCCTAATTATTCTCTAACTCAATATGTTTTTTATTAAAGAGATTATTTTTAATTTCTTCGACTTTCCTTAATACATCGATATATGAGTTTACAGTTTCCAAGTAGATAAATTATACTTTAATTTTTGTCTAAAAGTTTAAAGTTTCTTTAGTAAGATATTTCGAAGTCCAAATTACGATTTTATAATGTGGTATTTTTCTGAAGTTCCGTAGAATAATAGTAATGAGGATAAAACTATATTCTAATAATATTAATTAAATTACGAAATTGTGATGCAAAAATGGTTGGATAGTAAAATTAGTATGCATAAACGAATAATGGATTAATGTTATTAAAAGACTAATATCAAATATTATTAATAATGTGAAAAAATCAATATTATCTTAATTACAAATAAGAGGAATTACAATGAATAAATTAGAAATTATTATAAATGAAAACAACCGACAAAAATACATTTTTATTGTTGAGTCGGAAACTAAAAAACTAACTAAGAATATAGTGGAAAAAAGAAATACTATGGATTACTGGATATAAACAGGCAACCACCAATCCAAAAGTATTTCTATAATTCAATATATTATTTTTTTTTATTTAAAGATTATCCCTGTTTATTTTAGAAATGTGATAGTATGTTAATAATGCTGCAACAGCTTTATCTTTTTAAATATGATATTTAAATGAATTTAGCAATGAAATTTTTTCAGATTTTTCTATAAAAAATATAATAGTTATATAACCATTTTCTTTAAAATTAAATAAAATTGTAATCTGGACTTCTTACTACGATTTTAAAAGGTATTATTTTTTTAAAGTTCCTTGAAATAGTAATTCCAGCGTCTTTACTATTATAAGTATCAAATCATATATAATTATTTATTGAGGATTTTCTCTCTAAAAGATCAGTTAATTTTTTCATCCTATAAACAATTTAAAGGAATGTATTAAGTTTCCCACACTTAGGGCATTTATACCAGTTAGACTCTTTTATAAGGATCAGTAGTTCTTTATATTTGATACAAATTTTTGTTGGAACTCTATTTTCAGTCTTGATTCCCGTAAAGGAGGTTTTCGGTTTTATTTTTAAGGATTTTTGAGATAATTCAAATTTGAATATGGTTACACCAGCATCAGAATAATTTTTACTAACTATTTTATAACCAATTCGAGAAGTTTTTTTTAAAAAGCCGTTTGAACGAATATTATCCTTTATTCGGGTACCATGCTTATGACCATGTATTATTTTTAAAGTATTTTCTCCAATTTCCACACATTCATCAAATTTAAACATTATTTCCTCTATTGCTTCCTCTACAGTGAGTTTATGCACATTTAATTCCATTTTACTGGGATTTAGAAATTAAAGTTCTAATTATTGATAAAATTCATTAAGTTAACTTGATATTTTACTTTCCTATTCCTACAAAGGCTTTTAAAATTACAATATTCACATGATTCTGACGTATAAGCCATTTTAAATTGATTTATATCAAATTCATGGTATTTCTTATTATTTATTAGCTTACCCATATCTTTTGAAGAAATATTGATATAATCTTTAATATTACAGACATCTGAAGAAGTGAGTTTATAGTTTCTTTGAAAATTTTTTAAGAGTTGATATTCAATTAATCTTATTTCTGTTGGATCATCAATAGGTTTCTGGAAAGGATCAGTTGATATACATTCTGTTAGAGCGATAGCGTAAACTCCCAGTTGCATCCGTGCATTCTCTGTTCTAAAAAAATAGACTTTCCAATCAATGATCATAGGTGGTTCATCCCTGAAATAAACGATTAAATCTGGGCGGCTAATGATATTAAACTCTTGGAATTTATAATTGAGATTCTTTTGAGCAACTAAGACTGTGTCGGAGTCTAAAAGGGTTTTCATAAGCTCTGATTGGAGTAAATTTTTTAAAGATATTATTACTTGTTCCTTTATTTTTTCAACAGAGTCGTTATCTAATCCCTCTGAGTTCTCTATTTCGCGTAGAGCGCAATAACTGTCACCTGCCTTCTTCTTAGTTAGCTTAAGATCTCTATATTTCCTTAGTTTTGCGAATTCTAATTGCTTTTTCATTAACTCAGAAACAAAAGTTTCAATTTCATCAAAGGGAGGAACATTGCTTTTATTAAATTCAGGAACCAAAAGATTTTCGATAACTTGGTCGACAATTTTCCCTCTCCAAGCATGAATGCTTCCTAACTGTTTTAAAACATAGGCTTCAAATCTATCTTTATCTTTACTATTTTTTCTTGCCATAATTTCGTAATAAAACCATTTTCTTTGGCATTTCGAAAAAATTTTAGCTTTAGATATAGACCAGTTCATTTATGTTCTCTATTAAATTCTATTAATTTAGTGCTATCACACGTTTTTATTAATGAATTTGTATTTATTTTAATCTCATTTAAGGATATTTGTTAATCTTTTAATTGCTCACGGTAATTTTGGGTAAAATCAAGAACCTAGAGTTCTGCAATGAAAAATTCAAATATAAAAATATAGACTGACAATGCATGTGAAAATAAGATAAAAAGAACTTTTACTTCATCTTTCATGAAGGTCTTTCATGAAGGTGCACTAATTTAGATTTTAATGAAAAGTTTATAAGTATCATTATAATAATAATAATAGCAAAAATAAATTAGACTTAATCCCTTATTCATGGTGATATAATATAATGAAGATTGTTATCAATTCAATTGATTATAGCGGTTCTATTGTAGATGGGCCAGGGATTAGAACAGTATTATTTGTACAAGGCTGCAGTCGAAAATGTGAAGATTGTCATAATCCAAGCACATGGGATATTGATCAGGGAAAAGAGTTTGAAATAGAGGACATTGTGGATGACTTAAGAAAAAAAAGTTTGAATAAGAAACTAACCATATCTGGAGGAGAACCTCTTTCACAATACCCAGCGGTTCTTGAATTAGTTAAAAATTTAGATGATTTTAATATCGTACTTTATACTGGTTTTGAATTTGATTATGTGCCAAAAGAAATTCTACATTATCTCGATTATATTAAATTTGGTAAATATATTAAAGAACAAAGAAGTACAATTATCCCTTTTATGGGTTCAAATAACCAAAAATTTATTGATCTAAGAGGTGGAAAAATTGAAATCAATTAATTATGAACACGCAGCTCAACGTAAAACTTTTGTTGGGCTTGTTTACAGTAGAGGAAGCAAAGAAATAAAAGAAACCGTTCTTAACAGTTTGGATGAGAGATTTTCAAGACTACATTTGGAAGGTAGAATACACATACATGATTTAGAAGCGTATGGTGAAACCTACAATTGCTTGACACCAAATATTCTAAAAGGATTCCCATATAAAGAATATACTAATTATTCAGATTTTAGGAAAATGATTGAGATGTTTAACTACTACAAACATATTATTGTAGGGTTAGGTAATGAGCAGTCTGGTGGAATAGGTATTGCTAATTTTGATGAGGAAGTTGAGATTATCTTTAATAATTTAAATATTGCTAAAAATAAGACTAATCTTCAGTTTCTAAGGGATATTATTGACTCTTTCTTAAAGTGGATAAACGAGGCTAGAGATAGATGTGGGCAAGTACAATATTATGTAACATTAAATCTTGGATTAGCGAAAGGAGAAATCAGTAGGTTTGTAACCTCATCTGTATTGACTTGTTTCAAGGCATCGGATTATATTAGACCAAATATTATTTTTAAATTGAAGCATGGGATTAATCATAATAAAGCTGATAGAAATTATGATTTGTTTCGTTTAGCGATGGAATGCACGTGTAAAAAAATGATTCCAACCTATTTTTTAAGTGATTCAAATCACAATCTTACTGTAGATCCCTCCAAAATTGCACTAATGGGGTGCCGATCAAAAGTATATCAAAACTTACATGGTGAAGATACTACAATTGGGAGGGCTAATATCGTTTATAATACAATAAACCTTCCCAGAATTGCTCTTGAAATTGATAAAGAACCCCCAGATCTAACTAAGAATGAGAAAATCCACTTGTTTAAATTCAAGTGGAAAGAAATTGCTGAAATTGTTAAGGATCTACTTTTTGATCGGTTTTATAAGACTTGTGAGTTAGATGCTGATGACTTTTCATGCAATTTACAATACAATTTAATGATAAAGGATTTAAGCAAGGAAAACTCACTCGAGGAAGTGTTTAAAACTGGAACATTATCCGTTGGATTTATAGGGTTATCAGAAACAATCGAACTATTGACTGGGGAAAAGTACTTTGCATCCGAAGAAAATCACGAGATCGCCATTGAAATAGTAAAAATGATGAAAGATACAATTGATGCATATAGAAAAGATTATAATATGAATTTTTCTTTACTAGGAACATCAGGGGAATTTATCTCTGGCCGCTTTCCGAGTATTGACAAGAAATTTTTCTCACATCCTCTTATTGATAAAGATTTTTACACAAATTCTTTTCATGTCGATGTTGATTCAGGATTAAACCCTTTTGAGAAAATTAAATTTGAAGGTGTATTCCATAAATTTTGTAATGGCGGATGTATCACATATATAGAATTTCAATCTGCTCCATTAAGCAATATTGAAGCAATTTCGGAGTTAATTGAATATGCGATCCTTAATGATGTGAATTATCTTGGTTTTAATTTTCCAATGGATCGTTGCTTAGATTGTAGTACTACAGGAACATTTGATAGCTGTGGAAAATGCGGGAGCAATAACATACAAAGAATAAGAAGGGTATCCGGATACTTAGAAGATTCAGAATTTTTCACACCAGGAAAGAAAGCAGAGGTGGCCCATCGCAAACCCAATATGATATTGAATAATGCAAGAACATAAGAAGAAACCATATCTCAGTGTAATTTTTGGATGGGAGGAAAAAATAAAGTGTGTAGTTGATAGAGGAGAGTCATTGTTGAAATACGAAAAGTCATGCGGGGCAATTGTATATAAAAAAGAAATTAAAGAGATATATATTTTGTTAGTTCAAATGAATAGGGGTCATTGGTCTTTCCCAAAAGGCCATATGAATCTCAGTGAAACTGAAGAGCAAACATCGTTAAGAGAAGTAAAAGAGGAGACAAACTTAGAAGTAGATATTATTGATGGATTTAGACAGAAAGTTTCGTATTTATCGAGCATTGATACTGTTAAAGAAGTAATATATTTTTTGGCACAACCTACGTCTACATTAATTCAAAGGCAAGAGACAGAAATAAAGTCTATTTCTTGGTTTAAGGATGAAAAGGCACTTGATATACTCTCTTATGATAAAGACAAAGAAATCCTGAAACAAGCCCTCTCACGAATAAATTCTCATAACCTCTCTCCCTTTTTTTTAAAAAGGCTAAAAAAACAGAAGAAAAAATAAAAATTGAAATAGGTGTGAAAATATACATATAGCGATCGAAGGCATAGATGGGGTTGGTAAAAGCACCATTGCAAAGCAATTGGCAAAACAATTGAATTTTAATTTCATAGAAAAGCCTCTTAAATATTTATTTGATCAAGAAGGAGAAGATAAACACTATATAAGAATAAGAAACTATGTAAACAAGCAAACCAATAAAATTTTTACATCTTGGTTCTATGGATTGGGAAATATATTCTTATATCATTATTTTAAAGATAAAAATATTATTACAGATCGCCATCTCGTATCAAATTATTGTTGGAGTGGTGCTGATGAAAGTGAAAATGTTTTCAACCTTTTAGTGAATGAATTAGAACATCCAGATTTTACATTTTTGATTTATGCTTCTCCCGAAGTTGTTATTGAACGGATAAAAAAAAGAGATTTAAATGATCCTGATATCCAAAAAACGGAATTAATCCCTCAATTGTATCCAAAAATGGAAGGGTTTTTAAAGAAACATAAAATGAATTATCTCTTTATTGACAGCAGTAATCGTGATGTCAACCAAGTTATCAACATTATTATTGATACATTGAAGAAAAATGGGTTAATAGAATGAGCAAAATCGTTAGAGACACATTATTTATTGATATGAAGTATATCATTTTGTATCGAAAACTGGGTTATATTGAAATAAAACCTGATATTTTTGCCTTCTACTATAACGATATCATAATAACAATAGAATCAGAAAACCAGTTGTTCAACTTTAAAAATAAATCATATCAATTAAAAGAATATAAGGATTTTGTACTGTTGGAGTGTATTGATAGATTATTAAGAAAAGGATATAGAGCCGCAAATATTTTTATAAATCATAATAGTTTTCATTTAAGTGTTATTAATGAGAACCAGGTTCTTTTTAACATCTTATTTTCTGGATGGGTTGATTACAAAAACCTAATATCCTCGTATAGCCATAATTCTGATAATATTATTGCTTTATATACGTCCCAATTGAGTGGGGGACTAGTTGATTTTATTTCAACGATATACAAACAAGATGATGTTTATAATACAGGCATTTTTGAAAAAAATACAAATTTGTATAACTTAGAATTAAGACAAGAGAAATCCACTATTATTTACCATGAAGAATTTGAAGTACGTGATGATGTACTAAAAAAATACAATGGTTATCAAACTAAAGTCCAAATCCCTTATGGTGTAAAACGAATAGATACGGGAGTATTTTGGAATACTCTTTTTTTAAAAGAAATTACTATATCCGAAACGGTTACATGTATCGCTGGAGATTCATTTATTTATTGTAAAAATCTTAGAAAGGTAAACATTCCAAGCAGCGTTGAAGAAATTGGAGATGATCCATTTGCAGGGTGTGATAATCTCCTAATTTTCAATCATAGTCCGAATTTTATAATTGAAGACGATGTTTTATTTGATAAAAATAAAAAAACATTAATTCATTACTTCCCGCAGAACCCAAGAAAAGAGTATGTAATTCCAGAAACCGTGGAGTGGATAGGCAAGCATAGTTTTTATAAATGTATCAATTTAAAATGCGTCACGATTACAAAAAACGTAAGATTCATGGGCAACAATGTCTTTTCAGACTGTCCAGAAATCGTCATAAAAAATAAAAGCCCGTTCTTTATGTATGAAAAAGGAGGGCTTTACAATAAAGAAAAAACCGAGATTTTTCACTATTCTATGGGTATGAATGACAAGATTTTTGAAATCGCAAATACTGTGAGGAAAATAGGGAGAAATTGTTTTTGGAATTGCAGAAAATTAGAAAAAATCGTAATACCACCAAGCGTGAGAGAAATAGGATATAATCCTTTTGCATCTTGTATTAATTTAGAATTTGAAAATAATAGTGAAAAGTTTTCTGTTGAATATGGTTTATTGCTGGATCGTGAAAAAACGCAGTTGATATGCTGTACAAGTAAAATTGCTGAAAAGGAAGTAAAACTACCTTCAAGTCTTATCAACATTGGTAGGAACTCATTTACCGGGTGTGAAAGTTTAAAAGAATTGAATATACCTTCCGGTGTTCAACAAATAAGTAGAGGCGTTTTCAGTGGTTGTATTAATTTGGAGAAAATTCACATTCCAAAAACCGTAAAACAAATTGGAGCTTGGGCTTTTAATGGTTGTAAAAAGATGAAACAAATTAAAATCTATAAAGATACAAAATTAGCCACTAGTGCACTAAATAATTGCGATGCAGAGGTGGTTTATTTTTAGTAATAAAATCAAAATCTTACACATTGGCGGTAATTTGAGAATAAACGGCATTAGTAAGTTCATTTATAATTTGTTAAATGGATTAGATAAAGCTCAGTTTGAGATAAGTGTTGTCAATACAGCAGTTGATGATGGATATTATAAAAAAAAAATTGAATCTTTTGGAGGCAATACATATAACATACATACTCGTGGTACTAGTTTATTCAGAGCACTTGGGCAAGCCAAAAAACTTAAAAAAATTCTCATAGAGAAAGGGCCCTTTGATGTTGTACATTCGCACTATTTCTCGAATAACGGACTCTATCTAAAAATGGCCCATGATGCTAGTGTTCCTACCAGAATATCACATTGCCATCAATCAAATCAAAAAATTAAAATTACAAAAAAAATTGGAATTTTATTCTCCCGAAAGTTAATTAGTAAATACGCTACCCACAGATTGGGCTGTTCAAAACAAGCCTGCATTTTTCTATATAGAAAACGTCCATATCAGATTATGTATTACGGAATTGATTACAAAAAATTTCAAAAAAATAAAATTGACAAACAAGAAGTTTATAAAAAACTAGACCTTAGGGCAGATATCAAATATATTATATCTATTGGGAGATTTGCCGCGCAAAAAAACCCCATTTTTTCCTTAGATGTATATAAAAAAATCGCAGAGCAAAATTCCTTTATTGATTTAATTATTGTAGGGCATGGCCCATTGAAGGAAAAAATAATTAATCATATAGATTATTTAGGAATAAAGGAACGAGTTCATATATTAAATCCTGATGTAAATGTAGCAGAAATTTATTGCATTGCAGAGTGCCTCATGTTACCATCCTTATGGGAGGGCTTACCAATTGTTTTGATTGAGGCTCAAGCGATGGGAATCAGATGTTTTGTGTCTGAAAATATTACTCCCGAAGCAAACCTAGGTCTGTGTACTTATCTATCTTTGGATTGTAACAAATGGGTTAAAAATATGCAACAATACATAAATCAACATCATAATGAACAAACAATTCAACATGAGCGCTTTGATCTACAAAAATTGGCAAATGATATCAGTAAAATATATTATTTTTATTTAGCTGAACAATATTGTGATATCGCGAAAGAACTCTCTTTAGGAAGCATCAATTATCACTGTGACAAACTGAAAAGTATAAAATATTATAAAAAGGCTCATGAACTTAAAAACTCAAGAGGGACCTTTGGGTATGCCCTCGCATTTTTTGAGGGAAACTCTATTGGAAGGGATCGAAAAAAGTCGCAAAAGTTAGTATCATCAATAATCGAAGATGTCAGAGAAAAAGCTATGAATGGAGATTCAAAATACCAAGTCGTTTATGGCGATATGTTCTCTTTTGGACTGGGAAAATTAGTAGACTATGAAGAAGCATTTTATTGGTATAAAAAGGCAGCTAAAAAGAATAATCTTGAGGCGTTATGTGATTTGGGTTATTGTTATTTGGAAGGGCAAGGAGTCGAAAAAAATAACCGATTATCTTTTAAATACTGGTTGAAATCCGCAAAACTAGGGTATGCCCACTCATGTCGCGATGTAGGACAAAATTATTTAAAAGGAATTGGCGTTAAAAAAAATTATAAAAAAGCCGTTTCCTGGTTCAAAATAGCTTATGGTTATAATTATTCTCACGGTACAAGCGATTTGGCTTACTGCTATTTAAACGGTTTTGGAGTAAAAAAAGATTTGAAAATTGCAAAAACATTATTCAAGAAATCAATAGAACAGGATTACAATCGGGGAATTAGAGCGATATTAGAAGCAAGAATTAGTTTGAGTAAATTTTTAATTGAGAATATAATAGAGATTGACAATTCTGAAACTATAATAATGGAAGGGAACAAGAAATTACATCAAAGCAATCTATTTATAAATAACCACATAAAGACTATAGATTATCAATCTTTTTATAATTCAAATAAATTGGAAAAGATTCTAGTAGATAATGACAATCAAAATTACTCAAGTTTGGATGGGGTCTTATTAAATAAGGATAAAACTATGATTCTAAAATATCCAATTGGACGAAAAACAGAAACATACCATGTTCCTAGTTCAGTAACAGAAATCGGAGAGTACGCTTTCCAAAATGCTCGAAGTTTGAAGTCTGTAATATTCAATAAAAAAATAAAAAGAATTGGAAAGAGTGCATTTGATGATTGTAAAAATTTAGAGTCTATTGATTTTGATCAGTCTTTACAAGAGATTGGAAAATGGTGTTTTCATGGATGTGACAAAATTTCGCATATACGAGTAGTTCAAAATTTAGAGAAAATAGGAAAGTACGCTTTTGGTTCTTGTGATAGTTTAAAATACATAGATGTGGACCAAAATAACGTTTGCTATACTGAAATAGATGGTAATCTATACTCAAAAGACGGTAAAACTTTGTTACAATATACTATCGCAAAGCAAGATAAAACATTCGACTTACCGAGTTCGGTTGAAATAATTTCATTTAGAGCATTATCGGATGCCTTTCATTTAGAAACAGTTCATTTACACAATGTAAAGATCATACAAGAAAAAGCATTTTATTTTGACACAAATTTAAAGGAAATTCATCTTAATACAATACCAATTCTTCAAGGTAATCAAATATTTGATGACACTCATTCCGAACTGAAGTTTATAAAAAACAAGAAATCATATAATTGAATATAAAAATGATAGTTTTGACTGCTGATGTCCACGGAATTGTGAATTTTGAGTGTATAAAAAATAGCTCCATACTTAAAACGCTTATTGACACTGATTATTTTATTATATGTGGAGATTTTGGGGTTATTTGGAAAGAATCAATAAAAGACAATGAAATACTGAAGTGGTTTGATTCCCAAATATTTCATACGCTCTTTATTGACGGTAATCACGAAAATTTTACCCTCTTGAATAGGTTTCCTCTTAAGAAATGGAAAGGAGGCAAAATCCATCAGATTAGCATAAAAATTATCCATCTAATGAGAGGTCAAGTGTATGAGATTGATAAAAAAAGATTCTTTACATTTGGAGGTGCTTTTTCGATAAAAAGACTAAGTGGAGATTCACCCGTTTATATGTGGGAAGAAGAAATGCCTTCACAAAGTGAATATGATGAAGGACTAAAAAACCTCAAGAAAAATGATTTCACAGTGGACTATGTACTGACTCACACGGCCCCTAAAAAATGGTTGAATGAAATTGATGAGATCGAAAACGAATATGAGAAAAACTTAAATGAGTATCTTGATCTGGTAGAGGAGAAGATACAATATAACCATTGGTACTTGGGGCATTTTCACAAGGACATAAATAAAGAAAAATATACCGTTTTATACAAAAAAATGGTATATTTAAATGGTGATTCAATTGAATATATATGATTATATTAGAGACCTTAATATCGGAGAATATTTTGATAGTACCAACTTTGAAGATAGTAATTTCGCCTATGATTACAATGAAGTTCAAGAATCGTTCTATATCGAGAAAAATGATTTTATTTTTCTAGTTGGTAATACAAGCTTAGGAAAGAGTAATATACTAGGTCTTTTAATAAAATCTTTATTGATTGCCGGAAAGAATCCGAAAGAAATATTATTGTTAGATTATAATTTACCCATTCTGTCTAATATTGACGTCTATAAAATTCTTAAAGATTTTACTCTAAATAATGAAGGTCAAATTCTTTATTTATTCATAAATGAAATTCACTTTATTAATGATTGGTTTAATTTTGTAAAGTACATTAATGGAACTTTCCTGAATGTTAAGCTGGTATGTACATCGAGTGCATCCCCTATTGTATATGAAAAGATATATGACGAAAATTTTGATTTCATCAAAATCATAGTTTTATCTGATAAAAATAATTCCAGCATCAAAACAGAAAGTAGTGGGTTTGGAATATATGATGGCTATATCAAATATAACATTAAAGATGATTTTATCGAAATTAAAGGTTTGACGGAAGAAGGAAAAAGAAGGAATATTGTTGAAATCCCTGAAGAAATAAATGGAAATGTCGTAAAAGTAATTGCAAGTGGGGCGTTTCACCATCGAAACGAACTTGTTCATATAGAACTACCAAACTCTATTACAATGATAGGAAATTATGCATTTATTAAGTGCACGTCGCTTAAAAAAATAGATCTCCCGGAGAATTTAGAGTACATTGGTGAAAATACATTTCTAGGAGCAAAACGCCTAAAGCACATAAACGTCGGAAAAAAAATAAAGCATATAGGGAACAGTGCATTATACGGGACAAAATGGCTTGAAGATAACAATGACGATTACATTACTTTAGGAAATGTTTTATATAAGTACCAAGGAAAAGAATCGAATATAATTATTTCTGAAAATTATGTGTCGATTACCAATTGGGCCTTTTCTAACAATCATGAAATTGAGTGTGTGACAATTAAAAACGAAAAATGCATTGTTGCCGAAGGAGCCTTCTATCAGTGTATTAATCTAAAGGAAATACGGGGATTAAAAGGAAGTGTAGAATCCTTTGTTTTTGCGTATTGTAAATCTTTACATCATATTGATCTGAAAGAAGTAGATCATATTGGAGATTATGCATTTTTCATGTGTGAAAAATTAGAACAAATTGATCTTGATTCCACTGAGCTTGGACATTGTGCGTTTGCGTATTGTAATAATCTTCAAATTGTTACCGGATTTCCCAAATCATTAGAAAAAGGCACTTTTTACGATTGTTCTAATTTGCATGAAATTAATATTGAATCTACAAAAAAAATTGGAGCTTTTTCATTATTTAACACATCACTTCAAAAGATTAATATTAAATCAGAATACATCGGCGATTATGCTTTAGCGAACAATTTAGCAACAACCCATGTAAGTATCAATAATAAATCCAAATTAGGTAAAGCAATTCTGAGTGATGATAAATCTATCAAGGAATTGACAATTGGTGGTAGATACGTGCTCGCTTATTATTTCGATGATTTGAGCAAAATAAATATCCCAAAGATCCATATTCGTGATGAATTTGTAATTGAAAACATAATGAGACAATATCTGCCACTACAGATACTTATTCTCTCGGACATCAAAAAATTTGGCAGATGGGCTTTTTATGAGTGTAAAAACCTTAAAGAAGTTATCATTTCTAAAGGTATTCGAGAAGTCGGTGACTGGGCTTTTACCCTTTGTGATACGATATATAGAATAGAATTACCGTATACGATAAAGAAAATTGGAATGAATGCATTCAGATACTGTCAAAAATTAAAAGTAATCAAGTTGAACTCAGATGAGGTGGTAAATCTTATGGTAAATGCTTTTTATTCCACTAACCCAAATAAAAAAATCTTGGTGCCAAAAATGATTCTTGATGAATATAGAAATCATCCTATCTGGCATGAATATGCTGATAATTTGGAGGGATTTTAGATGAAAATCGATCTACACAACCATACAAATCATTCCCCTTGTAGCAATCAAACTGTTAAAGAAATGTTAGATACAGCAAAGGAATTTGGGTTGGATGTAGTTGCTATAACAGATCATGATTCCGTATCCGGTATAGGTGAAGCTATTGAATATGGTAAAAAAATTGGCATGATAGTTATCCCAGGCCTTGAAATTACAGCAACTTCCGGATATGATGTTAAATCTTTGGCCCCTCACACGAGAGTTGATATTTTAAGCTACAGGTTTGATTGGCACAGTAGCCTATTGAAGAAGTTATATGAAGAGTTGTCAATTTTAAAGATAAAATGGGCAAAAGAATTTGTACTACACTTAAATGAGAAGGGATATCAATTAGATTTCGATAGCTTGAATGGATACTCAGAATTATATATTATAAAACAGCTTATCGAAAGAAATTACTGCAAAAATAGAAGTGAAGCAAAAAAAATAACGAGGTCGAAGGATATTTTAAGCAAATATCCATTCGTAAGACCCAGTTTGAAGGAAAGCATTGACTTAATATTGAAGCTTGGTGGAATTCCGGTTTTAGCCCATCCTTATAAGGGACCAAGAAGAAAAGCATTATCTGATCAACAAGTATCCGATTTAATTCAAGTATTAAAGGGATACGGTTTAATGGGAGTTGAAACACATCACTTTTTTCATATCGAAGAGCAGAGATATGAAAAATTATTGAAAATATGCAAGAATCAAAACCTAATTCCCACCATCGGTAGTGATCATCACTCGTCCACCAATATATATAAAGGGATTACAGATAACGATAAGAGAATCAGTATATTTAGCACAATTAATTGTAATTTCAAGGAAATCATTGATTTGTGTTTAAATGACTCCGATTTAGGGATTACACAATAAGAAATCAAAATTTGATTTGAGAAGAAATTTTTATGCCCGGTATATACACCATAGCAGATCCTCACCTTCCTGTACGAACGCAAGTAAAAAAATATGGAGTTTCTGAGGATTATTTTACACGACTTTCAGAGTATTTGGAACAAAAAGAGCCAGAAGTTTTATTAATCGCAGGAGATTTAATCTGGGGATCTGATTTTCAAGAAATTCAAGAGAGTTTAAATCTTATTCGAGATCTTCCCGGAAAAATTAAGTTTTTTGTTGAAGGAAATCATGATATATGGGTAGAGCGCCTTGGAAATTCATTCCATAAAATACAAGAAAAGATGTACGAGGAATTTTCATCTCCAGGTTTTTATTATATAGGAGGAAGGGCTTCAATTTTTCCAATAAATTCAATCAAAGTCGGGATTTGTGGGGCACGCGGGTTTGCATTTGATACAAATAATAAGCCAACAGAAGAAGATTTAAAATTACATAAATTAGAACTAAAAGCTTTAGATAATGCCTTATCTCAGCTTAATGAAATTGTTAAAGTAGAACAAACTACTATGAATTTATGCTTACTGCATTACCCTCCAACGGTTTCTGTATTTAAAAATCCACGATTTGGAGGAGAAGAGTTTCTAAATCACCTATCTGATTCAAAATTAATTAATAAAGTAATTTATGGGCATGTGCATATAGAAAAAGATATACAACTTTATGCCAAAATTAAAAATATTGAACTTTATTGTGCATCAATGAATCTACATGATTATAATGCAATCAAGATTTTTGATTGAGTAATATTGTTTAGCTCAACTCATATCAATATGGCCAAATCTCTAAGCCATGTATTGCATTTCTCACGTCACTTGATAATCTTATTACTTTGATTGCTTTTTGGCTTTTAAACTGATATACTGAGATTGTTGCAGGCGAACTTCCACCAATGATTATATGGTTTTGATATACACACAGTCCTCTAGCAAACCTTTGTCTAACATAACCAACAGGTAAAGAACTATTAGTTAATTCTTCACTATCATGTTTTATAGTTTTGAAGGATTCAAGGATTTCTTCTCATGATCGTTTTCATCTGACATAATTGAAGTTTTTCCGCTATTTTTTTACTCTATTTTGGGATCTCAATATCCACATATTTGACGCGAGCTAACCTTTAAATTCAATTGGATTTTTTTTATTTTTGCTCTATAGGTCACGTACTTAAATTAGGATTTAAATAACTTATTGAGATAAATAAAGCAATTACTTAATTATAATTGAACAAAAAGCTTTAACAAATTACATTCATGTACTTATATGATTTTTATTAGCTCAATTGATGTATATACAATAAATTAGCTATAGATTCTATCTTTTCAAATCATCTATAGATTCTATAAATAAAATAAGAAAATATTAATTTCAGTTTGGCTCCTCCAAAAAGACACTTTTATATTGAAACTTCAGAAAACAAAAAATTAATTGGCTTATTAATCTGTTTATTTTGGAGGGGAGAGTACAATTTCGATGCTTGAGACATTGTTGCTTCGTCCATTTTCTCCTTCTAATTGTTCAGTGCTTATTATTATATCCTTATATTCTGTACCTTTCAAAAATCTATTTTTTAAAATCTCACATACATCAACAGCATGGGAGATTGCCCTTCCTCTTGCTTTAACGGTACAATCTACACCTTTATTAAGGACCATCATAGTTGCCATCACGTAATTCATAGTAGGACGGCGACCAACAAATACAGCGTTTTCATCGCGTGACATGTTTATTTCCTCTTTGATATTTTTTTATTGTATTTTTTATTTACTAACTATTTTTAAATATCTTAGAACTGTTTTATTTTTTATTATTATTAAATGAAAATTTAAGTCATTTATCTACTCAACTACATGATTTAAAATTTAATTAACGCTATTTATTAGAATTTATCAATCCAAAAATTAAAGTGGGTTTTTTATGTGAAAGAGGGTTATTGTTCCTTACATATTTAGCTGTTTAATATTAATTCCTTGTTCTCAAACGATAGCCTGGGCAAATTATTCCTAAGAATTTGGCTATTTAATGCATTGATACAATTTACTAATCTTTTTTCTGAAGAAATTCCTCGGATCGCTCATAAATATATTCAAAATCCTCGCATGCATCTCCTTTTACGGTAGTTGATTTCTTATGAGCATGACAATAGCTATTTTGAAAAAAAATGCACTTACCACATTTCCTGTTAGCCTCTAAGGCGCTACCGCGATGCCAGTCATCTGAACGGCGACCCGCTTTCTTCGCGTCAAGTCCGGCATAAATGGGCTCAAACGACTTGCATATATCCCTCTTGCCTACTTTTCGCTCGTGAAGTGAACAAAATAAATTTGCACTCATTAACCGTGTGCATTTAGAGCAGTTATAATATTTCATGTCCAGCTTGTCTTGTATCAGTTTCAAGATTAGGGGTGATCTACCAGAACTTTCACCTCTAGATTGGGTCCTCGGGGCATCCTTTATCTTATCATATAGCGACATTGCTTCAGGAGGGTCCCAAGAGACAGACTTCACCTTAAGCTTTCTCGGTTTATTTTTTATTTGGATTTTTTTCACCATCGGATTGGCTGTTTGGCCTTCAATTTCTCGTTTGTATCCACAACCGCACGCTAAATACGCCATACCGTCGATGAACCTCTTTCGGAGAAGATTACTGCACTCAGGACAAAATTCTAACATATTGTTTTTATTTAAAGATGCAAGGGCTAATTTTTAACTCTAAGTAATCAATAATCATGAATATTTCAAGATAAATTTATTGAATGCCTAGAATAGAGGTCAATCTCCTAAATCTTATTTTGAATTTTCTTAATTGATTCTCTACATTGTAGGTACTGTGCGTAAATTTCCTCTAAGTTTTTTTAATTACTAAAAATCTAACCTAGTATAATATCATAAATCATTAATTGAATTACTAACAACCCAAAGAGGAATAATCCTATACCTACGATAAACATGAGCAAAAATGTAAAGGAACGTCCTGGCAGGCTTTTATGTTTAGAGATTTAAGTTAGTATGGGGTTTCCATAGCTGAGGGAATACTTTTTAACTTATTACTGCTTAATTTTTTTAATAAGCTTGGAAAAGACATTCTAGAAATATTCAAATTTTGAGAACTAATAATAAATAATTGAAACAAAGTATAAATGAAAGATATATATATTTTTGACATAGATGGTTGTGTAATGACTATGTGAGTACCAAGAATCAAGAGGGTTTTTTTGAGTCATATTTATGGTTAGCTGAAAAATTAATCGAAAAGAGATTCAAGGATTAGAGCTTTTTGTTGAGATTGCCTAAGCTGTTACTCATTGCTACTTATTCTTTTTCCAAAGATTAAGTTTTCATTGCACTTATTAAACTTTATACCAGCCAAGATTTCTCAATAATAATACAATTTACTGAGAAAGTTGCATATGATTAAAAATTAAAAAAAGACTAAAACAATGATTATAATGCCTAGAGCTGATCCGCAAGCGATTGCAACTACAGACCAGCTTATCGGAGACCTTTCCGTATGGGATAATCGATCTAAAAATGGAAAAATGGGCTTATATATTGCTGTAAGCAAAAGGTTGAATATAATTGTGGAAAAAAAGGCAATTAATCTATTATCCAACACATATAAAGCAAATATTGAGGTATAAATGACTGATAATAGGAAATAAACCGAGATAGATGTTGTTATTAGGTACCTTCTCCCGAATAAATCACGATGAGAAACGTTTTCCAAAGGCAATAGAAGGAGCATAAATATACTCCCTATAGTTATAAAGACAATACCCATAATTCCGATAATAACGGGTGATACCCCACCGATAATAATTACTTTTCCCCAATCTGTTAAAATGGGTAATCCCGCAATATCCATAAACATTGCCACACCTTCAACAATGTATGCTGTTCCGACCCACATTAATAGAGGTAAGAGTTTAGGATTCCGGATACGCCATAATGAGAGAGAGACAATAGTTGCACAAACTACATTAAAAAGTGGACCCATACTCCCTGTAAATGGCAGCACTTCTGTAGGACGTGAGCCATGGGAACAATAAGATAATGCAAAGGGATGAACATGAATTTCTATATCAGTAACACCTACTATCGTGTAAGCGAGAGCATGTCCGATTTCGTGAAATGTGAGACCCAAACAATAACTAAACGTATAAGCTCCAAGCACAAGAAGTATTGATTTGAGGATGGATAAATTAAATATTTTTGGAGATTGGCTCATATTTTCTACCTTTTTGTTTTTTATCCTAATAATGTAATTTTGCATATGTATATTTAAAAAAAATTAGGAGCCCAATACTTAATTATCAGGATAAAAAAACTAAAAAATCCCTCAGTTATTTCATAATATAAATTCTGTTAATCATCATTTTTGATGGGTCCTTTTACTTTTAAAAATTGTTTATTCTGTTTACATCTATACTCAAAATAATCCTGTTATATGAATAATTTTATAGACGAAGTATCAATTAAAGGTTGGATTCCCTTTTCATTAAATTTAATTCAAATCTGCAAATTTGAATTAGTTAGTTTTTAATATTTGTTTTTTTATTTTAATATTGTTGATATGATGAAGAAAATAAAGTAAATTCGTGATTCAATATTAAGTGAGGTTCTAAAATGGCAAAAGATGAGATAAATGGAGCTACTACTAACATAGAAGATTTTCAAAAAAAATACTGTTCCGCTTGTCATAAAAAAATATTACCGGGACAATATTATATAAGAGATGTGATCTCAAATGAAATCACGTGTTCAAATTGTGATGATGGTCAGGCTCCAATTAAAGGAGATATTCTTATTTCTATTGATTAACCTAATTTCCAATACTATAGATTTATTTTTGATTTTTTTTTGGTTTTAATTTTGCTTCTTATTTACCTAATTCTCTTTTTTTCCTACGCTTTAATAGTATAAACACACTTATAGGTATGCATAGAACGCCTAATACAATAGGAATCGCTATATATGCGGTGCTATCATTTGTTGTCCAAGACAGGACAGCGATTTTAACCGTATTCACCGAAACATACCCTTCAGTTCCTGTAATCCCAAAAAACACCCCTTTTTCATCGAAAGATTCTTCTTCAGCTAGTTTTTCGAGGAGATTTATCTTTTCGTGTTCTGTAAATTCCCTTCCGTAATTAAAGTATATATCAAGGTTAACAGGATCGAAGATATTACTATACATTGTTCTATATGTACCTTCTTGATGTACCTCTAAAAGAATGCGTGCACAAGCAGAGATGTTAAGATCATTTTCGTCTGTGATCTCACTTAGCATCTGAGTTGCTGTAGTATATCGTGAACATGGATGGTGTCCACTTTCAGGATTATCGAGGTTGAAATTCGTAGAGACAAAATATGTCGAATTTTTTCTTGTGAAAGCCCATTGTCCTGTCGTAGTATTTACACCTACTACTACTGCATCTCCCGATTTATCTGCATAATGAATTTGAGCTCCAAGAGAAAACCAACGATGGTTTTGATACCAGTCAATAACATCTTCTACATTACGACATTCCCACATCACTTGAGATAAAGCATATTCACTATAAGGAAAAGACATGCTTGCATCTAAATGTAGAGCAACATTTGGGAGACCATTAGCGTCATAACAGAGGCCATAT
>JAHLWT010000219.1 GCA_019057775.1 Promethearchaeota archaeon | reverse complement strand
ACGCTCGGCTCACTTAACAGTGACTATACGGAAAGCTCGTTGCACTTCGCTTTCCTAAATTTGCTTCGCCAACTTCGAATAGTCGCATACGTTAAAAGTAAACCGGAAAAAAATAGGGAAGGGGTGCCAGGTTAATAATTCGGCAACTTTTAGCGGAAATCTATGAGGTCTGAGAGAGGAGAAATGTAGGTCAAGCTTCACAAGTTTACAAAATACAAAAGATGATAGCTTCATAATCAAATCGAGTAATGTGAAGTTGTGAAGCCCAAAAGATAAAAAATCCAAAAGATCTTCCATTTCTGGAGCCTCAACGTTGGCCAGCCGAATTTCCTTATTTCCCTGAATTTTAAATATATTTTAATCAACTATGTTAATTATTTTTTCTTTAGCCATAACAATCCTGCTTGTTGATTATTTCATAAAAATATAGCTCAAAAATAGAACAAAGCAAGAACATTTTATAGAACAATCTTTTTGTTCTTGACTATGTACTTATTTTGTGATACTGTACTAGTAGTAAATAATAAGAGGGTTTTCATGAAAAGACTCCACAAAACTCAGCAACAATTATTAAAAATACTTAAAGATACTATTGCCGATCCTTTAACTATTAGGGAAATTCAAGCAAAGCTAGATTTATCCTCACCAAGTTTAGTTTATCATCATATACAACAACTTGAAAAAAAAGGTTATTTGAGACGCAATCCAAGCAACTCTAGAGACTATCAAATTTTGGCAGATTCCCCGGAGAAAAAAATTACATATTTGAATTTATACGGATTAACCTTTTGTGGACCAAACGGAACAATACTTGATGAAAATCCTGTAGATCACATTCCCATCTCGTCACGAATTTTAGGCTTTTCTTCTGCTGAAGCCTTTATGGTTAAAGCTAAAGGCGATTCTATGATTCCTAAAATTAATGACGGTGATCTAGTTATAGTTCAGAAATCAAAAGATGCAGAAAATGGATCAACTGTTGTTTGTATTAATAGTGGCGAAGCCTTAATAAAAAAAATACAAAAAACTAATATGATAATACTAATTTCTAATAATCCAAAATATCAACCTTTTGTTGCTTCTGACGATTTCCGAATCGTAGGGATAGTAAAAGGTGTTTACACTTACTCTATATAGATAAAGGATAATAAAAATGTCAAAATACAGCTCTACAAAAGAAGTAGTTGACAAAATTAGTAAACGCGAATGGACAATTCCTCCATACAGTATTCAAAGTTGGGGAAATTGGCTACATCGAATAGCTCCTTATGTCGGGAGAATCAAGCCGTCATTTGCACACTTTCTTATAAAATACTCTAGTAAAAAGGGTGATATCATTTTAGATCCTTTCTGTGGAATAGGCACCATTCCCGCCGAAGCTGCTTTAATGGAACGTAAATCCATTGGTATAGATTTAAACCCTTATGCTTACTTTATTTCTAAAGCAAAAAGTGATAATAAAGAGAATTTAAACGAAATATTGGACTACTTAAATAATATTGAAATTAACACTAAAAATTTATCAACTAAAAATATACCTAAATGGGTAAAAGAGTATTATAATGCAAAAACATTAAAAGAAATTCTTTTTCTTATTGCTAAACTTAAAAAAGAAAAAAAACACTTTATTCTTGGCTGTTTAATAGGAATCAGTCAAGGGCACAGGCCTGGTCATTTATCGAAACCATGCGCTTGGACATTACCTTTCAAACCTAGGCCTGACGATAAGGGGGAATATCGAGAAGTGATACCCAGGTTAATAGAAAAAGTAAAGCGGACATATCAAACGAATTTTGATAATATGGAGGATATAAAAATATATCAAGCTGATGCGCGAAAACTACCTTTACAAACAGAAAGCATCAATCACGTAATTTCGAGTCCACCATATTATGACACTCTAGATTATGTTAATTCACATAGATTGCGATTAGCAATTGCTGGTTTTTGCGATGAGGTTGAGAATAAACTTCTAAAAGAAAAGTTGATTCAAAAGTATGACACCTATTTAACTGAAATCACAAAATGCATATACGAAATTCATAGAGTAATGAAAAAAGGTGGTTATTGTATTTTTATTCTAGGAGATTGTTTTCGAGGAAACAAAGTAATAAATACCGCGAAAGATTTGCAGGTAATTAGTGAACAAGTTGGGTTTGTATCTCATGCAATAATTCAAGATGAGATTCCTATAAATAAATCTATACAGAAAAGAACAAAAACACAAAAGCATGATCGAATATTGATCATGACAAAGAGATAACATGGATATCTTATACAAAAAAGCAGGTAAAATATTCAACATGCATTCATACTGGACTAAACAACCAGTAGATGCTATAGAAAGCTTTATCACCAAATATTCTAACCCGAAGGATACAATTCTAGATCCCTTTTCTGGTACAGGCATGACTGGTGTAGCAGCTATAAAAACAAGTAGAAATGTAATATTGAACGATATAAGCCCTGTCTGCATGCATATATCAAAAGGATATTGTACGAACTATTCCGTTCAAAAAAATATTTTAAATATTAGAGAAACAAAAGATGCCTTATTAAAAGGTTTAGAAGAATATTATCTTACGAATTGCAAAAAGTGTGGTTATTCGGTTCCTATGAGATTTTCTATCGTTGGCGAGGTTTGGCAAAGCAAAGATGGATTAACTGAAGAAAATCGCGGGGAATTAATGTTAAAAAATACCCATGATAAGATTACTTTTAACAAGGAGTACATTTTTAAAGAATTTCAGCTTTTAAAAATATGCTATTTATGCGGATGCTCTAAAGAAAAACAATACAAGCAACCCGATTTCGAGGATTTAGCATTATTTAACAAAAAAGATTATTTAAATAAGTTTTATCCTCAAGATGATTTCTTTGGTCAAGAGCCAAAGCGAAATTATAAAAGAGGGATTAAGAAAGTTTACCAATTATACTCATCTAGGAATTTATCTGTCCTTTCTATAATATATGACAGAATTAGCAATTTAAAAAATAATACATTAAAACAACTTTTCATGTTTGTTTTTACTTCTATCTTGTTCAACTCTTCTCTTATGAGTAGATATAGAGCCGAATATGAGAATACATCTATAAAGATGGGGACTTTTTATATTCCCCCATTAATAAAAGATACAAACGTTGTAACTAATTTCTTAAATAAATATAATGCAGTTATTCAAGGAAACACTCAAATATTTTTACATAAACCTAAATCCAAGGTTAGATATATCTCAGAAAATGCCGATAGATTAGAAAGCATCAAACCTAATAGTATCGATTATATATATACTGACCCTCCTTATTCTGATGTAATAAGTTACTCTGAACTTAATATAGTTTTTGAAAGTTGGCTCAAAAAAAAGACAAAAATATTTGACGAATTAGTTGTAAATGATTTTCAAAATAAAGATATTAAATATTACTCTAAAAGGTTTGAGATATTTCTGAATAAATGTTATTCTAAATTAAAAAAGAATAAATATATGACTATAATTTTTCACCATCCCAATCTCGAACATTGGAGATATTTGCAAAATGCATTTTTTAATTCAAAGTTAAAACCAGTAATATCTAAAAAACCCATTAGATTAATCTCCAAATCCAAAACGTCAAGTCAGCATAAAACAAAAAAACACTCCCAATGTTTCTTAGTTTTCAATCTAACCAAAGATCCTAATTACAAGGGGATTGTTCTTAAGAAGTTAGAGAATGCTGAATATTTAAGATCGATAGAGCAACTTAAGAAAGAGGCCATTTCGGAAGGCTATTTGAATCCATCTGATATGTTTGATTTTATCATTAATCGTCTTTTATTTAATTATGAAATCAAAGAATTTACTCTTTAATTTTTATTTTACCTTCATTAAAAGCTATCTGAATATCCTGCATTAATTTTTTTTCTGTATTTAAGTGTAAGTTTTTGTCCCTCATCTTTTGTACTTTATCCTGTAATTTTAAATCTTCAAAGATCAAATCATCAAAACATTTTACTTTAATCCGAGGATTTTTGAAAAGGAAAGTTGTCTCTTTAGAACTTCGTCTTTTTAAAAAATCAATATCTTTTTTTGTTAGTCTTATAAAAATTGAATATCTTATATTTTTAGATGCATAAAGCTCAATCAAATTCTTTCCCAACAAACCATGCCCATCCCGCTTGGCCGAAGTTGTTAATGCAGCTAAATTTTGTGTGTAATAGCGTACATTCTTTGCGAGTATATTATTTTTTAGACCATAAAGTGTCTCTATTGCTTGCCTGCTTTTCGCACCAAACTGATAATCTTTTAAATAAGTGGTCATTTTCGCAATAACTGAATCAACTATTTTGTCTAATTCATTGGGTAAGTGAAAACGTTTTAATACAGCATAATAAACTAACATTTCTAGAGTATTTTTTTCATATAAGTCAATTATTAAAAATTTTCCCTTAAATTGCGTTGAAACATTTAATGCAACCGCTACTAATCCTTTGTGTAAAGCGGCAATGCTATAATTTATTTTTTTTGATAAAATATCTTTTTTTGTGCCCTTTTTAATAAACGATTGTCCATGAAATGGAACTATCATTACTCCCAAATACCCATTTATTGCTACACCTAGAGAATGACTAACTCTATTTAATTGTCCATCCCCGAACTGACCACGTTCGGTTCCACATGTTCCTTCAACAATTACCAGAGGTTCTGTTTTATCTATCGCCCATCCTGCATCATTAGATCCTAATTTAACGCCAGTTGTAGGATCCTTAAAAGATAATCCTCCTTCTTCCCAAAGTTTTGAGTCTTCTTTTGATTCATCAAATATTCTCAAGAATAGACGCTTATCAAGCTGGTTTTTTCTAAGTCTCCGTCTGATTTTTCTGTCTACTTCTTTTATATAATTTTTTATTCTTAAGTCACTTGTATATGCCATTACAAACTCCTAAAAAAGGTGGAAAAAAATGCGTGATTTGGTGTATTCAGAACAAAATCTATTAAATGATGTGCTTCATAATTTTCCAAAGGCTTTTGTCCCGAATTAATTCTGTATTCCTTCAAAATATTCTCAATTTTATCAAAGTCAATGTTGCCAAGTAACAATATCTTTATATAATTATCACACCATTCGTTATCTATAGTTTGATGATTTTTGTCAACTATAAGTTTTTTTTCCGATTTGTTAATGAGTACTTTATCGTTTTTTACAAAAATCTCTCCTATTTCATCAATTCCGTTATTCCTTACATCAGGAATTATTGTATACAATTCATTAACTAAATTTATTTGTTTATACCGATGCAATTGTTTAATTGCAAAAGGTAATGAAGAAGCAGTTGTTTTAGCTTCACCCAAAATTAATTTATAATTCATTTGCTTAGCGAGAGAAATATCACTAGGGATCTCTCTTATGTTTCTGAAATTGCGTATTACTGGTAGTAGAGTTAGAGAAATTCCTTTATCATTTGTTGTAGCTATCATCTTGTTCAGATAGCTTAAAATTGAAGATTTAAAAGCAGAAAAATCGGGTATTCCCCCATTTATTACCTTGTCCTGATATTTAAAAGCTTGTTGAAACCAAGGAGCTTGATTTTCCACTACGTATCCCTGATTGATAAACAAAATTGATGCAAGATATTCTAAAAAAGGTTCACCAGTACTTCCAGTCTCAAAATTTTTCATCAATATAATATCTTCGGGATTCTTTTTGTTTCGGAGTAGATATTCATAAACTTGTCTTTCAATATTGCTTGAATCGTTTTTAGATATATCCTGTATATAGATAAATTTTTTTTCTGAAAAAATTTGTGGATATTCCCTCTTTAATCTTCTCGCAGAGTTCCCTTCTTTTAAATGTCCTTTAATGTCTCGTGTGAAAAGTCCGGGGCTGTAAATATAATATTCGTTTTGAAAGACGGACCTATGTATAAAAACTTCACTTCTACCTTTCACTCCTATCCCATATTCATTTATCAAATATGGGTAACCGGTTATAGTAGTAAAGACAAAAGCATCTTCTGCCACCATCTCTATTAGATTGCCAAGTACAGCATCATAACTTATTGTAAACCCAAGAGATTTAAATATATTTAATAGATCTTTTTTTTCCATTTATTTACCAATAATCTTTACGCATTTGTATATTCCTTATTATGCAATATTATACAATTATCCTAATATAAATACCATAGAAAAAGGTAAAAAAGGTTGGTAAGGCAATTTTTAGCTTTCGGTAAATACTTAAATTTTTTTGGAATTAATGTGATAAAGGGGAGTTCTTTTGTTAAGAAGAAAGATTTATAATACATTGAGAATAGATTTTTATTCATTATATGGTTTATTAACAAGTGTTTTAAGCATTTAATCTATTTAAGAGAAACTTTTTAAGAACAAAGAAATGTTCTATACAAATAGAACTTTTTTTATTTGGTTATAAGGCATTCATTATTATTAATAAAAGAAATTAGAAAGACATTTGATATCGGCTATACCTTTATTTCTTAGGAATTGATAATATTTGAAGATAAGATTAGATGGGATAATAAAAAAGAAAAATAATGAATCTGTTTAGAGGTAGTGAAAAATTAAGAAACCTAAAATATAGTAGATTAGTAGTTCTATTAAATTACTTATGATATAATTTCATAGTATGGATGATTAGTTATTTTATATTATATATTATAGATATATGTTACGGGGCGTAGCGCAGTTTGGTAAGCGCGCTTGGTTCGGGATCAAGAGGTCGGAGGTTCGAATCCTCTCGCCCCGACCAGTTAGAACGAGAAAGCCCATTAGTGAGTAAGTCGAAGGGTTTTCGATATGTAGGATAAAGGTTTCCATCGTTTAAGGTACAGTTCGATAGTAAAATATTTAAAAGATTCCTTTTGCCAGCGTTATCTTGCTCAA
>JAHLWT010000218.1 GCA_019057775.1 Promethearchaeota archaeon | reverse complement strand
CGTGTGTCGTGGAGAGTACAATTAAGCCTTCCTTTCTCAAATCTTCTATTAATTCACAATGTGGTATAATCGTAGCGGCACGAGTTGCGCACAACCTGGTGTCGTATGATAATCTACTCTAAGATTATTTTTTTATCTTCTTTTGACTTTTTTAGTTCCAATTCATTAATTTCAAGTTTTAATTCATCATAGAGATCGAAAAACTCAGAAGGATTTGAACAAGGAACTTTAATACATTCATTTAGAACATTTTCATATTCTTCCTTGCTCAAGATAGTTCTAAATTTATTTTCAATCTGTTTTGGTAATTCATGATATTCCTGTGATAATGTTATAAGCTGGTTTTTATTTTTAATATTCTGATAAGGAATAATTGAGAAATATTGATTTATTAACTCATATGCTGATTTATATTCGTTCATATCTATACAAGATTTTTCAAGAAGCCTTTTAAATTTATTTTCAAAATCATTTGTAAAATTATTAACACAATCTCTTAATAATTTGGATGCTTTAGATGCTAGTAAACCAACAGTTATATATTCAGATCTGTTCACAATAAGGATTCCTTCATTTAAATTTATATCAAGGATACCTCCTACCTGCATTACTTCCTCACTCATTAGTTCAATGGCATTAAGAAACCCTGTAAATACAGTTTCGGTTATATTCATCTCTGTCCAGTCATGATCATATAGAGGATTTCCATTATTATCTCTTACCGCGATTCTATAAACCGTGTAAGGCAAAACATAGAGAATTTTAATTTCTTTCATGATAACAATTGCAATTATTAAAATGCTAATCAAATTTGTTAGAAAGATGAAAATATTAAAGAACGGACTCATATAAAAGAGTAGTTGAAATATAGAGCCTACAACATATATTATAACTCCTGTAAAACATAATAAAGATTTTTTTTTATAATAAAACGGGCTACTTAACCATGTTTTAAACCCCCAGAAAAATAAATATGAAAGAAACAATAGAAATAAAATAATATATGTAATATTAAAGAGTCCATCAGATACATATTTTTCAAATCCCATTTCTGTTACAAACGTAACAGCGTTAGGTTGGGTTCCCATAAAAATAAGTAAAAAACCCAAGCAGCATGATAAAATAAAACCAAAAGTATAATATGATTCTTTTAACATATTATTAAAAAAGAGAATAAAAAAGAATGTAATTGGGAATACAAGTATAACATGAAGTCGAGCGAAAGCTTCACTTTGAAAAATAATTGAAATACTATCTGTTAAAAAATATAAGACTAAAAACCATGATGTCAGCCTTAAATAAAATAATAGTGGAAATCTTTTCGTAACCTTAGATACCTGTATTGCGATTGTTATTATTAGAAAGATTATTGTTATGGAAATTAAAGAAACAAGCTCTAAAGCCATAAATAAGTTCATATTATTCCCCTTTTATGTTCTATCTTAATTTAATTTATTATCAAATTTTATTTTTGTTAAATTTTCCAAGAGTAATTCTTTCATTCTCTCTGAAATACAAATCTCTTTTGTGGATTCATCTTTATTGATTAAAATTTGATGGTTCATTAAGATTTTTAATCTATAATTAACATTTTCCCTCTTAAAGTTAATCTCTTTATATACTTGTGGCTTTTTAATCTTTTCATGGTTCATAAATAGATTAATAATATTTCTATTAAGATCATCTTTCATGAAAAAACACAATTTTCCAAGATCATCATCTAAATCCATGGGAAGAAATAAAGAATAATTTCCAACTTTAATTTTTTTAATATATTTAAATTTAAGCAGCATATTTATATGCCAAAGTAGTTGTCCTGCACTTCCAGAACGATCTGTAAAAACCTTCTCCCTTAAATACGAGAATGTTGCTCCATTATAACTATCTATCACATTTAACATCTTTTTCCTATATAAATTCAGTAATATTGTATCCCTTGTATGCTTTGAACCATCAATAAGTATTTTTTTATTATTTAAAAATTGTATGATCTCCAATATATCTCTTGTAGAAATATCCAAAGATCTAACAGCTATATTATAGATTTTTTTTACTTTCAGAATTTGATTTTTTTTGATGAATTCTTTAGTTATTTCTATTATTTTTTGAACATTAGAATTTTCTAATGAGAGTGAAGTGGTAACATTTTTATATTTCATTTTTAAGAAAAAATTATCTAATTAATAATCTAAATTTTGAAAGTGAATAAAATTGAGTAATCCTCTCAATTCTGATCATATCTTCTAACACATTAAAAATTTTTGGAAAAAGTTAGTCCTTATATCCTTTAATAACACTAAATATACTTCTAAATATCTAACAAAAAATTAGTATTAATTTCGATAAAAGATTAAAAAAAAAGAAATGAAAAAAAATGGATCCTAAAAAACAAACTATAATTTTTGTATTAATTGCTGTAATATCTACCGCGGGAATTGTTGCAGGAATAACTTATGTTATTATGGCCCCCGCTCCAGAAGGGGAAACAGATGCACTTGAAATATACCACTGGTGGACATCAGGTGGAGAAGCCGCTGCAGTTGCGGCGTTAGTAAATGTTTTTAAAGGTTTATATCCTGATACTATAGTTACACAATTGGCAGTAGCAGGTGGATCTGGGACAACAATGATTCCAATTATTACATCATTGGTACTTGCAGGGGAAGCTCCAGATGCTTTCCAGATGCACGCTGGATACGAGGGTATCGATTATTATGAAGCAGATCTTTTGGAAAATATAAATGATATATGGAGTTCTAATAACCTTGAAGCTGTCATCCCTGATGTAGTGCAAAGCATGTGTCAGTTCGGTGGGGACTATTACATGGTGCCTGTGAATATCCATAGGTCTAATGTAGTATGGTATAATTTAAAGGAACTTGAAGATCTTTCTATTGATCCCAAGACTATAGGTAATTGGACCGACTTTTTTGATGCTTGTGATGACTTCGAAACAGCAAATCCTGGTAAAGATGCTATATCATTAGGCGAAGCTTGGACACAAGCACATCTTTTCGAGCAAATCCTGGCAGGCGAAGGAATCGATGTTTATGAGTCTTGGATAAATGGAGATATTATCTCTGGAACTGATGCCGATCTTTTAGCCGCTTTAACTATTTTGGAGACTTTCATGACTTATACCAACTCAGATTTTAATAGCTTATCGTGGGATGAAGCAACCGATTTATTAATCCAAAATGAAAGCATATTTAATATTATGGGTGATTGGGCTAATGGAGAATTCTTAGTTGCTAACTCAGTATATGACGATGATTATGGAACAATTGGAGTACCTGGAACCGCTGATATGTATGGTCTTGTTGTTGATGCTTTTCAACATCCAGCAAGTGTTGCTCATCCAATAAATTCAGATAGATGGCTAGAGGTTGTTGCCTCGAAAGATGGTCAAGACGCCTTTAATCCCTTAAAAGGGTCGATATCTGCCCGTACTGATTCTAACATGACTTTATATGGACCGTATCATGATTGGACTTTTGGTGACTTCGAATCTGTAACATATATGTTCCCAAGCGTAGTTCACGGAAGTGGCGCACCTCAATCTTTCTCATCAGAATTAAGTTCTGTAATAAATGCATTTTGTACTGGTGCCGAAAATAAAGCTGATACTGCTATCGCAATAGCTCTCCTTGCATCCAGTAATGCAGCTGATTATACTACAGTTTGGGCGTTAGATTGAATGTAAACCTTAGTTAAAAAAAATAATAAAATTTAAATTTTTTTTTTTTAGTACTCTTAATATCACTAAAGTATCTTTGGGTTAAAAAAAAAATGGTGTCTATTAAAAATATCATAACGAAAGATAAGATATCCACCATACTATTTCTTTTAATTCCTATAATGTTGGTAATAATTTTTATCTATATATGTATAATCTGGAATGTAGTCGTATCTCTTTCTGATTGGGAAGGCTTAAGGCCAAGCTATGATTTTAAAGGGTTTGACCAATACATAAAATTATTTACAAACAAGATATTTTTAACATCCCTATGGAATAACATTGCATTAATATTAATTTTTGTTCCAGGGAGCCTTGTTATGGGGCTTTTGTTAGCAATACTGCTCGATCAAAAAGTAAGGAGGGAAAATGTTTTTAAACTTATTTACCTATTCCCTTTTACCCTTTCCTTCGTGGTTACCGGATTTTTATGGAGGTGGATGTATAATGTAAGAGTAGGTGTTTTAAACACCTTGTTGGAGTCAATTGGACTTGGATTTTTAAAGAATGATTGGGTCCAAAATGTAGATTTTGCTATGTTTTGGGTTTGTGTAGTCCTCATATGGCAATATTCAGGGTATATGATGTTAATTTTTCTAGCCGGGATAAGATCCATCCCCGAATCTCATATCATGGCTGCATCAGTGGATGGTGCGTCAAGCTTTCAGGTGTATTATCGTATTATAATCCCTCAGTTAAAAGCTCCGATCTTTACTGGATTTGTTATACTCGTTGTATTTGCTCTTAAAGCATTTGATTTAATATTTATTTTAACTGGTGGAGGTCCTGGATACACTACAGAGATTTTACCCATAACAATGTACAAGGAGGTCTTTAACAAGAGACATTTTTCCTATGGTTCCGCTATCGCCACTGTACTATTCTTGCTTATAATGATTATCGTTATCCCTTATCTCTATTCAACATATGGAGGGAAAAAGAATGAGAGAAATTAAAATTGGTTCAAAAAAAAAGAGATTACCAAATCCTACACGAGTAATCCTTTATCTTTTGCTCATATTTTTTGTATTTTTGACTCTCCTTCCTCTTTGGAGTGCCGTTATGACTGCTTTAAAAACGCAAGAGGCTTTAATTTTTTCAAATCCAATACAAATACCTATAAATCCAACTTTAGACGCTTTTGGAACGGCTTTTAATGAATTGAGAATACCTATCTTAAATAGTCTTACGTTTACGATACCTGCCACGATTCTATCTTGTATTTTAGGTTCTATGACGGGTTATGCATTGACCAAAGTCAAGTTCAGGGGAGCCAATACTATATTTCTCTTAATCATCGTTGGGATATTCATTCCTTACCAAGCAGTACTTATCCCCCTAGTTCAGATAATAATTGAGCTTGGATTATATGGCGAGATATCTGGTCTCATCCTAACACATACTGCATACGGAGTCCCCATATGTACCCTCCTTTTCAAGAGTTTTTATGATAGCATCCCCGATAGTCTTATAAATGCAGCAAAAATCGATGGAGCGGGAATAGGGAAAACATATCTTCATGTCATATTACCCCTTTCTGTTACACCATTCGTGGTCGCAGCAGTTTTTCAATTTACTCAAGTTTGGAATGATTTACTCTTTGGTTTAGTTTTATCAGGGGCAGGTGTTTCACAGCCAGCTTCGGTAGCGTTGTTAAATTTACAAGGAGGTTTTGTTAGTGCGTGGAATGTTCAAATGGCAGGAACTTTATGGTTCACAATACCATCATTAATTGTATATTTAGTACTTGGAAAATATTTAGTAAAAGGCTTTATGGCAGGAGCTATTAAAGGTTAAAAGTGATGTGAAATGACAAACGTTGTTATAAAAAATTTGATGAAAAAATATGGAAAAACTACAGCTCTTATAGATGTATCTCTTGATATAAAGGAAGGAGAGTTTTTTATCTTACTTGGTCCCTCTGGATGTGGAAAGACTACTACACTTCTGTGTATCGCGGGATTACTCACACCAAATGGGGGAGAAATACGAATGGGAGAAACTATACTTAGTTCTTCAGAAAGTGGCGCATTCATAAGACCACAAAATAGAGATGCCGCCATGGTTTTTCAAGATTACGCAATCTATCCTCATATGACAGTATTTAAAAATATTGCTTTTCCGTTAAAGATTAGGAGAATGGAAAAGAGTAAAATTGAATCAAAAGTTAGGGATGTGAGCCAACGCTTAGGAATATCTGATCTTCTGGACAGAAAGCCAAAACAACTCAGTGGTGGACAAAGGCAGAGAGTGGCGTTAGCGAGGGCAATGGTTAGAGATCCTAAAATCTTCTTGATGGATGAACCCCTCTCAAACCTCGATGCTCAATTGAGGGTCTATGCTAGGGCAGAATTGAAGAAATTACATGAGGATATGGGTACAACCATCGTGTATGTTACCCACGATCAAATGGAGGCAATGTCTTTGGGTGATAGAATTGCTATCTTGAATGATGGAGTTTTAGAACAAGTAGGTACGCCAATAGAGATATATGAAAATCCAAAAAACTTATTTGTTGTTGGTTTTATTGGAAATCCTCCAATAAATATAATTGAGGGTACTCTTATCGAGAGAAATGGAGAAATTATTGTTGAATTTGGATTTTCTTCCTATCAACTTTCGAGCGGAATTGAAATAATGAAGAAGACAAAAACACCCGAAATTATGTTAGGAATTCGACCAGAGAATATAACCATTACAGAGGAGAGAAAAGAAAATACAATCCAAGCAGAAGTTGTAGTCGTTGAGCCATTAGGGAGGGAAAATATTTTTCATTTGAAAATTAATGATAAACGGCTCATTGCAGTATCTATTTCTAATAAGGATCTGAAGGTAGGAAAAAAGGTATGGATTTCATTCGATACTGATAGGATTCACATTTTCGATAAGATATCACAGAAAAAAATCAATTAAGATAAATTTCTTAAATTTTTGTTTTTTTATTATCTCAACATTATAATTCACAGAAATAGCAGCAAAAGTCAGTGGTTAAAATTTCAAACTCAAATGAAAAAGGAAAAGAAAAGATGAAGGTCGAGACAGTAAAAGTCTCGATAATAGTTTATAGCATCCTAATTTTTATTATAATCACTTTTATCTCTATTATTTTCCTTAATTTTTGGGGATTGTTATTATTTAGAGATATCGATTTCTTACTTGGATCAAT
>JAHLWT010000217.1 GCA_019057775.1 Promethearchaeota archaeon | reverse complement strand
AATATTTTAAAAATAATGGAGTTTAAAATTTGGATGAAAATTAAGTAATCTCATTTTTAGAACTAAATAATTTTAAAATAGAATTTTTCTCAAGTGAAGTAAGAGGAGAAGCGCAAGAATTTGGGATCTCTCTCTATAATTTAGTATCATGCAAAATCGAGCAGAAACCTCCACATGATAAAAATAGTAAGTTGGCCTTGATAGGAACAGGAGAATTAACTGTAACGATAAAAGGGAATGGGATTGGTGGTAGAAATCAAGAGATGTTATTAAGTTTCTTAAATTATGCTAAAGACAAGAATTTAAATGCTGATTTTTTAATTTTAGGTGTAAATTTAGATGGTATTGAGGGGAACAGCAAAGCGATGGGGGCTTTAATAGATAAAAATGTTTTTAATCAAATAGATGAAATAAGTTTTGAACTCAACGAGTTTTTAAAAAATAATAACTCAAATAGATTTTTCAAGGTTGTACAATATGAAATAATTACAGGATTAACTGGCTGTAATGTCAATGATTTAATCCTTATTCTAATCTCATAAACAATCTCATTTCCAAAAATAGACTCTTAATAATTTTAACCTATAAAATACTCCACAGTTATATAAATATCTTTACAACCCCTTCTAAGATGAATCTTGCTTTTCTAATATACTCAAAAATGTAATGTTATAGGGATTTTAACTTCTACTGGATACACCTTTCCATATGCAAGGTAACCCTCTGATCTAATTATTAGATAATTGAATTGATCTAGCAAGAAATACTATAAAATTATATTTTATTAAATATGAAAAAAAAAAAAGTTTAAATTTTAATTTTTTATTACTCTCTTTAACATAGACTTCTTATTTTATTTTTCAGGTTCTTTGATAAATTCTTTTATCTCTTCTTTTGATAGCACAAACTTCTCTAATTCGCTTTTTAGGTCTTCTGCTAACGTACCTAATCTATTAGATGTTGATGTTACTTCCTGCATTGAAGCTGTTTGTTGTTCAGTGGAGGAACTAATTCCCTCCAGAGCTTGTGATGTTTCCTCGATTCCCGCAAGTGCCCCTTGAATATCCTCTGTAATTTTGCCTATTAATTCAACTGATCTTTGGATGAGATTAATAATTTGTATTATTTTTCCACTAGAATTCGCAACTGAATCCTTTGATTCTTCAGCAAGTTTTCGAACTTCGTCAGCCACTACAGCGAATCCCCTTCCGTGTTCTCCAGCTCGTCCTGCCTCAATACTTGCGTTAAGGGCAAGCAGATTAGTTTGATCTGAAATTCCAACGATAATGTCCATGACATTTTTAATATCATCACTTGAGCTCATAATTTCATGAGAAAAATTGTTAATTTCAAGAGCCATATTGCTAATGTCTGTAAGTGTCTGAACTTGTTGTTGTGTGTTCTGTGCAACCTCTTCTGTTGTCGAAGATATTTCTTCTGATGCTGCGTTTACCTCACTAGAACTTGCCGCTAGTTCTGTTGCGATATTAGCAACATTTACACTTGCTTCTTGAGAATTGGAAATTAAATTCTTTAAATTACCTACCATCGTACTAAATGAACTGTTTAATTTGCTTATCTCATCACTACCCTTACCATGAACCTCTATTTTTTTTGTAAGATCTCCTTTTGCGATTAAATCTGATGTGTCCACTAAATCATTAATCCCCTTGGTGATACCTCTGACTATTGGTATTGAAATAGCAATCCCTAATACAACTGATATCACTATAAATACAATTGTAATTATTAATGATGAGAAAGAAGTCGCATCAGCACTTTTCTTAGTTTGTTCCATATCTGCAAGTATTACTTCATCTAAATAATTTATTTCATAAGCCATCTCAGTAAAGTTTGTCTCAATTGCTACCTCTTGAGCAATAATATCATCATGCTCGGCAAATATCCCTGTATGTTCTGCTTCTATTAAGCCATCTAAAGTTAAATGCTCAGTCTCAATAGAATTAATTAATGTAATATTAATTCCTCCAGCTTTTAGAATTGAAAGACTCTTATTAAATTCCTCCTGTGCACTCAAAAAGTGTGCTTTTGCTGCTACTTCATCAGCTTCTTCATGATATAAAATATATTCGAGAGTATATTTAATTTGTTCTGCGAGAAAAGTTTCTAAATGGCTTGCATTAAGCTTCATATATGGATCTGTTTGTTGAGAGATTAAGTCCTCTAAATGCTCAATAATAACCGCTTCTTGAGCATCAATCTCCTTTACATGTAACCAAATATCATCTTGCTCATCTAGTATTGTTAAAATTCTCTCAATCATCTTATGATGATCATTCTCAATTATCTCTAAATCGTCTTGATATTTTGGAAGTAATTCTTTAAGCTGGTCTAATTCCTCGTCAAAATGTACTGCAGTACTGTTAATCTTATCTCTTACGCCATGTGTATCCCCTCCCAAATACATATACATTTCACGGACTTCGTAATCAGCCTCGAATTCCATGGTTTTTATTAAATCAATAGCAATAGCGTCGATATCAGCTATACGTTTAATTTCAGCATCCAGAGCATTAAGTTGAAAAACACTTACTACTCCTAAAATAGATGATAGTCCTATTAAACATGCAAATCCGATGAATAGCTTTTTTCCTATTCGCATTTTTTATAATCACCTTGTTTAAAGTCAATCATATTTTTTTTAGATTTATATTTTTTTTAAATTTCTTTATTTTCTTTGTATTTTTCGTTAAAAATTTATATTATATGAAAATATTTAAATTTTAATAACAAAAACAACAACAAAATTTTCATATATAAACTTTTTTTATTCAAAACTTGTTCTACTAAAATGGAAAAAGTATACAAAATGAATATGATATTAAATTTTTGACATCAAAAAAGATATTAGAACACAAATTAAATGTTACTCAGAATAATTCATTAAAAAGTGAAGAATAATTAAGATTTAAATGATAATTTATGATGACAGATAAAGCCAAAGCTATGAATGAACTCTAAAGAATTCTAAAAACATAAATCAATTTTTGAATTTAAATAATTATAGGCAGTTTTGCATAAAGTATCATATGTGTAGGAGTAGTAAAATTGAAGAAAATTTGGCCTTGGTATTGGCCAAAAAATGGAATGCCTGAAAGAACAGAACCGTTTACGTGGATTATTAAGAAAAAAATAGCTGCTTCTTGGTGGCCTGATGCTTCAGTCATTAGAAGATATAAAAGTGAAGGTATCAGAGTAGTTATTAATTGTTCAGAATTTGATAATCGCCCAAATATTCCAGAAGATTTCAATTACTTACATCTAAATATTCCTGATTATGGAACTCCAACCGAATCACAGTTAAGGACTTTTTTAGAGTATGCAAGTAAGTTTTTAAGTAATAAGGAACCAGTTGTAGTCCATTGTGTAGCAGGTTGCGGAAGAACGGGTATAATGATAGTAGCATTGGCAGCCTATAATGGTTATGTTCCAAATGGAATAGATCCCGTGAAATGGATTCGCAAGCTTAGGCCATGTTGCTTAGAAACAAAAGAACAAATGGAACTGGCACGAAAATTAGCTAAAAGGTATCAAAAACATCAATAATGTAAAATATTTAAAGAACTGAATTTATAGTATTATTAAGATTTATTGAGAAGAATAATTTTTTTATTGCCAAATTACTATTACTATTAGATGCTCATGCAAAAGACAGACTATATTTATATGATTGCTGATAATATAATGGTCTATCAAATCAGTTTACCAACAGAGCTCCAAGGAAACAAATTACATGAGCATTTAAATGTATACGATGAAAAATTCCTTATGATCGTTGCTGGATTTGATAAAAATTTTCTAGAGCATTTCTTAATTATTTCCAAAGGGAAAAGACAAGAAGATCTCTCAGATATCCTAAAGAAGATGGAAAAAATATCGTTCATGATTGGCCCTACAGGAAATTTGAATTATCTGAACACCAATCAAATTCAATACATACTTACAAAATTAGGATCAATTAAATTAAATGAAATTAAAGAAACTTATATCGGGAAAATTGCTGATGAGCAGATAGAAAAAGAATTTGGAACAAGTGCTCGGCCGTCAGCAGCTTTAGAAAATCATCTTTCAAGTGCAGCATTCTATCTTCACTCAATTGGATATAGAAATGAAGAGATTCAAGAGAAATTTAACGAAGTAAGGCAAGATCCTTCAAAATTAGATACGTTATTTAATCTTCCGCCTAAAGAAATATATAGTATGCCTTCAGAGATACAACCGAGGAGTAGACCACCTTCAAGAACTCAACCCGCTCCTGCTACTCAACAACCTCCAGGTACAATGAGCCAGCAAACTGAAGATGCAATCGAACAGCACATCCAATCAATCCAACATGAAGTAACTGGTGAAAGGGCGAAGAAAGTTGAAGAGATAATGCTGATGATTAAAGCACATGTTAGAGATAACATAACTTCCAATTATGAGAAAGTTTTTAGGCAAATACATCCTGATCGATTGAATCGGGCATTAAAAATGCTAAAAACAACAAAGCGAAAATCAAAGAGGATGGATTATTATATAGAGTGGTTTTTTAGCTCAACTTTATTATCAAAAATCGAACTTAAGGTTGAGCACTGGCAAGTATCTTCAGCGGCAACCCAAGGAACAACAGGCGTTTATACCGCCGGCATAGATTTCTCTCGCTATGACCCAATTATAAGAGAATTTTCAGATGCGAAATTAGGGAAAGTTATTACTATTGTTAGACGAATATTGGAACATCCAACTAAAAAAGCTATCCAAAAGCTGGGACAAGATTTGATCGCCGAAACTGGGTTTGATGAGCACTTATATTTCACTGATTAAGCCAGGAAACTACTCAGAATATTATTTGCACCCTTATTTTTTAATAATAACAATGTTTAATATAGTAATCTGAAAAATTTTATTGAAATTAACATTTTTACATAGTACGATAGGAATATTGAAAGATTATTATGCCGATATTTAGTTATAACAATATTGAACTGTTTTATATCAAAGAAGGAGCTGGCGAACCTCTAGTACTCTTAAGTGGCTTAGGGAGCAAAATGAGTTGGCTGTTTCAAATCCCATACTTTAAACAAAAAATGATGGTAATAACAGCCCACAATCGGGGTACAGGTAAAAGTTCACGACCCAATTATCCATATTCAATGGATATGTTTGTAGAGGATCTTAAACACTTATTAGATCATTTAAATATACACAAAAACGTCCACCTTTGCGGACTTTCAATGGGAGGAATGATTGCTCAAAATTTTGTTCTAAAATATCCTCAAATGGTTAAAACATTAATTTTATGCGCAACTTTTGCAAATAGTAATGCTCGTTCATCAGAATCAATAATAGAAGTCCAAAAATTAATGGAAAAATTTGATTTAGAACATAAATTTAAAGTGAGAGCAGCAGCATTATACTCGAGGTCTTTTCGGAAGACATTAAGGCAAGATAAAGAATTAAATGATACTTTAAAACGAGAATTTATGGAGGACCCAACAACATTGCAAGATTGGATTAATCAGGGTGCGGCTGTTTCTGAACATAACACAGAAGATAAATTACATACAATTAAGCAGCCAACTTTAATTTTATTAGGGGATGACGACCATATTATGCCTACATTAAAATTTTCTCAGACTTTACATGACAAAATTCCAAACTCGCAACTAGAAATAATTAAAGACACTGGACACCGGTTTAATTATGAAAAACCAGAATTAGTAAATAATATTATTTGGAATTTCATTAAACAACATACAGAATAATTATTTAATTGGAGAAGATTACAATGCCATTATTCAAGTATAACGAAATTGAGATAAATTATATAAAAAGAGGTAGGGGTGAACCGCTTCTAATGTTCCAAGGGCTTGGTCAAACTATCGACAGCTGGACATTTCAAATCCCATTTTTTAAAAGGAAAATGACAGTAATTGCATTAGATAATCGAGGAGTAGGAGGTAGCTCGCGACCTGATTATCCCTATACAATGGATATGTTTGTAGATGAATCTAAAGCTCTTCTTGATTATCTAGATATTAAAGAGAAAGTACATCTAATAGGGGTGAGTTTGGGGGGGTTGATTGCACAAAATTTTGTTTTAAAGCATCCAGAGATTGTAAAGACTATAACACTATTAGCAACATCATCATATTTGGATCCAGGTCCACTACTTGATAGATATCGAATAATGATGGAAGAAATGGAACCAGAAGAAGCCTTTAATAGTACACTTGAACTACTTTTCTCAGACAAATTCATGAAAAGAGTACAGGAGGATAGAAAACTATATGATACTATTTTTGATAAACTCGGTAAATCTACCACAAGAATGCAAGATTATAAAAATCGAGGTGCAGCAGTTAAAGGAATCAATACCGCCGACTTACTTCATACAATTTCGCAACCAACTCTGATACTAGCGGGTTCAGAAGATAAACTTATCCCCGTCGAAGAATCAAAATTATTGCACGAAAAAATTCCTAATTCAACGTTAGAGATCTTTGAAGGATATGGGCATGGGAGTTTACTCGTTGAAGACTTTCAGAAAGTTAACAATACGATTTGGAATTTTATCGAACAGCACCTTGGGTAATTATCTTTCCTTTTTTTTATAAACGGACTTACCTCGTATTATCGTCTCAAGTACCTGGATGTCTCTAATTTTATCTTCTGATACTTCTAAGGGATTTTTATCTAATATGACAAGATCCGCGAGTTTCCCTACTTCTATACTTCCCTTGATATTATCTTCGAATGCCCCATAAGCAGCGTTAATAGTGTAAGTTTTTAACGCTTCTTCCATTGTGATACATTGTTCTGGAACAAATCCATTTCGAGTAACTAGAGCATGAAGACCTAAAATCGGACTAGGGTCTTCAATGGGACAGTCTGAACCCGAAATGAGCATAAGTCCACCATCTAAAATGGATCTCATAGGATAGGTATATTTACATCGTTCCTTACCTATTCTTTTTTCAAGCCATGTATATTCTGAATTAATGAAGGGTGGTTGGCACGATGCGATTATTCCGTATTCACTCATATCTTTTATTACGTCATCAGTAAGCATGGAAGCGTGTTCAACTCTGTGACGATGGTTTTCTCTTGGAAACTCATTTAATAGCTTTTTATATAGATTTACAACAACCCTATTCCCCTTGTCACCAATGGCGTGAATTACAATTTGAAAACCCAAGTTATGCGCAATTTTCATTTTTTCATAAATCACATCTTCTTCTACTACACAGAAGCCATACATATCAGGAGCATCCGAAAATGGTTCCCACATACATGCTGTTTTTGCTCCGAAACTTCCATCTAAAAATAACTTCAGCGTATTTAATTTGAATTTACTATCTATTTGCCCTCCATCTAAAGAGGATTTTTTCAACTTGATTAATTTTTTTGGTCTATTAGTATCTACTAAGGCATAACAGTTCTGCAAAATCAATTCTTGAACTGCCTTATATATGGGAATTTCAACACTTCCTAATCCACGTTCTCCACCTTTTTTATAAGTAAACACACTATGAATTGACGTAATTCCCTTTTCCACTAATAATTTAGTAGCTTTAATGGCAGTTTTCTTAATATCTTCTCCTTTTGGTATTAAATATCTTGTGGCTACTGAGAAAACTAGATCTAAAGCATTTTCGGAAATCACCCCTGTAAGTTTATCATTCTCATCTCGCCTGATCTCCCCACCCTCAGGGACTCTAGTATTATTGTCAATCCCCATTAAATCTAATGCCTTCGAATTCGCAATTCCAATATGACCATCATATCGTAAAATAAATACTGGGTTTGAGCATGTATCTAAGTCTGCTCGTGTAGGTAAGATTGGATTATCAAATTGTTCTTCTTTCAAATTAAATCCAAATATTAATTCTTCAGGGGATTTCTTAGTAGCGGCCTCTATCAAAATATTATGCAATTCGTTCAAACTTTCCACTGAAGAAAGATCAACATTTACCAAAAAAGACATCAAATGAATTAAGTGCATGTGAGATTCAATAAATCCAGGAAGAAGAGATTTTCCTTTTAAGTCTATTATATCGTAGTCACCATTCATTTCATTTTTAACATTATCCAATGTGCCTACAACAATTATTTTTTCTCCCCTAATCCCTAAAGCTTCTATGGTTGGTTGATATTCATTCATTGTGATAACTGATCCACCATAGTACACTTTTCCTTCTAATTCATTTTTATTCATAGTTAATGACTCTGATTTATTTGATAAGTAGAATAAAAAAATAAAAAATAACCAAGGATTCAAAAAATTTAATTAAAATAAATGTTTTGGATTTTTTCCTTGCATTCTTGTTTATTATACTAATCACATTGAATAGATATATTTACGGTTCAAGAATTAAAAGGTTTATAAGAAAAATATTAAAACAAACAAATAATTCTAAGGATTAATCAATAAGAGATAAAATTAAATGAAGCATTATGAAAACCTCTATTTTGAAAAAATTGAATATAATAATTGAGGAAGCTAATTCTTTAAAAAATAAAAATAAGTTCGAAAAAGCGTTAGACAAATTCCAAGAAGCTATTAATTTCATCAATCTAAAGGTTGGAGAACCTGAAGATAAGAAAATTGAAATTCAAAATATTAAGAACGCAATTAATCAAACTTATTCTGTTCAGATAGATCAAGTTATTGAAGATTCAATTCACTTAACAGCTCAAAAAGAATTTAAGAATGCGAAGGAAAGTTTTCAAAATGCATTAAAAATCGCTGAAAAAATTGATGATACAGATTTAAGGGATACTGAAATCGAAGAAATTAATTTAATGATTAATGAAAATGAGTTAGAACAAATTATCAATGAGGGAGTTAAATTAAGGGAAGAGAAGAATTTCGATAAAGCTATCGAAACATTCAAGAAAGGAATAAGCATCGCTGAGGATAATTATAATAAAGGTTCTAAGCCTGAATCATTAGTGAGGGTCAATAATGAAATTAGTCTCACCTATGGATTTCAAATTAGGCTTCTTGTCGATAAAGCGACCGATTTAAAAGATTCGGGTAATTATGACGAAGCGATCAAAATTTTTGAAGAATCGTTAGCCGCAATCGAAAAATATTTGGATGCTAAAACAAGGAGAACTGAAATTACAAACATTAAAAATATGATAAATGAAATTTATTCAAACCAAATTAAGCCGCTGGTTGAAAAGGGTAAAAAATATGCAAATCAGGGTGATATGGAGGCAGCAATTTCAGAGTTTAAGAATGGCTTAAATATTGGTTCTTTGATGTTCGAATCAGACTTAAAAATTCTTGAAATTAGACTAATCGCAGAAGCGTTAAATCCAATATATATTGAACGAACAAAGCCAATAATAGAAGATGGAATTAAGATAATTCAGCAAGAAAGATTTGAAGAATCTTTGGACTCAATCAATAAAGTTGTTAATGTTTTAAATAGAGCTCTTGAAATCGCAGATTCAATGGTAGAATCCGAGAAAAAGGAGAAAAAACTGGAAGAAATCAGGAAAATTATAAATGATGCCTGTTTGGCTGGAATAAAAGTGATAAAGGATAGATCTCTTCAATTTGTAGTCCAAAAAAAATATGATGATGCAATAGGAGAATTATACTCGGCCTTAAGTATCGCTAAAAATATGGCTTATCCAGAAAACAATAATCCAGAATTAGATAGCTTAAAAGATTTGGTTAATAATGTCTACACAGCTGAAGTTGAAGAAATAATAAATAAGGGGAATAAGATAGTCGAACAAAAAGAATTTCAAGATGCAATTGCCATTTTCAATGAGGCTTTGAACCTTACAAACAAAATGTATCTCACAAATGAGATGGAAAAAATCGTAAATATGATCAAGGGCATAATTTATGAAACAGAAGTAAAACTACTTGTTGGAAAAGGGGAATCATCTGAAGAAAAGAAAGTAAAAGAAAAAGAAATTGAAAGACTCAAGAAGAGATTAGATTATGCTAATTCTATAGAAGATCCTGATCGCAGACAAGAGGAAATGAATAAAGTTAAAAAAATGATTGATGCGGTCCACTCTGAAGAAATTAAATTATTAATTGAACAGGGGAATCAACTTGCTGAGGGTAAGGTATTTGACGATGCATTCGAATTTTATGAAAAAGCCTTAAAAATAAATGAGATGATGGCAGAACCCGATATTAAGAATAAAGATTTGGTAAAAATTTGCTACAAGCGGGAGTTAATCAATAAAGCAAAACAAGAAATTGATAAAAAAGATTTTAAAAATGCAATCGAATCATGTAATCGAGCAATAGAATTAGATAAAAACTTTTTAGATGGATATTATTGCACAGGGATTGCTTATAGCAATGAGAGAAAGTATGATATGGCAATAAAGTCCTTTGAAAAAGCAGTATCATTAGATCCAAACCACATAGATTCCTGGAATAATATCGGTGTTGCTTATGAGCATCTGAATAATCTTGATAAAGCTAAACACGCATATGAAAAAACTTTAGAAATTAACCCAGATTATTATATGGCTTTCTTTAATATCGCTAATATTTTCAAACAAACAGAATCTTATGATGAAGCCATTGAAAACTACACTAAGGCAACAAACTTAAAGCCAGATTTTGCTAAAGCATGGTTCTTTATGGGTTGTTCGTATTTTGATAAAAAAGAATATAATGAAGCCATCATACAGATAAAAAAAGCAATCAAGTTAGACCCAAACTTAGCTCAAGATGTAAACCCTCTCATCAATGATTTAAATGATACATTAGATAAGCTTAAAGAGAGTTTATCTTTCTCATTTATAGATCGGTGAGCTAATCCTTTTTAAAAGCTCAATCATAAATTAAAATTAATAAAAAATTTTATTTTAATTATTATTGCGATTAGTTTTTCGCATCTGCCTTTTATGTTAATGTTTTCTAAAATTATATGTTAAGTATTTCACACATCATTGAAATCTCTAAAATTTGTTCAATCGATATCGATAACTTTTTAAATTCATAATAATGAATTTTAACATTGTTCATAAAAAGTAACTATAGAGAATCTTTTGTTCATTTTTTACTGCATTTTTTTTTTGTCGGAAAATTCATTACGTGTCATCAGAACAAGTGGGAAATGAATGGGGAAAGTTTAAATAGGTGGAAAAGATATAATATTTAATAAAACGAAAAATTAATTATTTGTTCACAAAATTATAATAATATTGAACAAGGTGATGAAAAAAAGTGCAATATTGTAATGGTTTGGGTGTGAAGCATGAACTCAACTCAGGAGTCATTTTCTTAGATGATCGAAACAACTATGGTTGGAATTGCGCTGAGACCCCCGTAGAAGAGAAAACTTTCACAAATTTTAAGTTTGAGAGTAAACTCAATATGCCACTATTGGTTTACGAATAAAATCTTCTTTTTGATTAATCTTTTTTATATTCACTTTATTTGTAGTTAGCTATATTTTTTCCTTAATCCCAATTTTTTATTTGGATTCATTCTTTTATTAGATAATGTCAGGTATTCATATTGATGGACAAATAATTGAAGATCCAGAGAAAGTTGGATTTAACAGAAGTGGCTTAGAACAGGTTTTACACATACTACAACAACAAATATCGAAAGGTTTGCATTCAGGAGTTCAACTTCATGTAGCACGCATGGGAGAAACTGTTATGAATGTAGCTTTAGGTGAAGCTCGACCTGATATACCAATGAAAAGAGATTCAATATTAAATAACTTTTCAAGTGGAAAACCATGGACTACAATAGCAATTGCCCAGTTGATAGAGCAGAACAAATTAGAATTATATCAAACTATTCAAAGCATTATACCAGAATTTACTAACGGTAAAGAGACTTGCACAATCGAACACATTTTATTACATGAAGCGGGATTTCCCATGTTTCAATATGAAAGAGATAATACTGAGACAGTCGATGAATTTTTGAAAGATATATATAACGAACAAGCAGTATATGTTCCTGGAACGCAATGTGGGTATCATGGAACTTCATCATGGTTAATTTTAGGTGAATTAATACGTTTGATTGACGGGCGTCGTATTGAGAAATATCTTGAAGATGAAATTTTCAAACCACTTAATATGAATGATACAAGTTTAGGAATGCCAAATAAGAGATCAAACATTTTAGGAAATCGCCTAGCAATTAAAGATACTGAGCCTGATTATGTACACTGGGGTAGAGGAGATAATCTTTTTGGAAATTATCCTGATCCTATAACCTTGCCAGGAAGCTCGGGCTTTAGCTCTGCTTATGACATGGGGAAATTTTATTATACCCTTTGGAACGGAGGACAATCTCTTGATGGAGTACGCATAATTAAAAAGAAAACTTTAGATTTCTTTACTGAGACTCATCGTAAAGGCATCACGGACCATATTTTAAGCCTTCCGACATTGGGAGATCAGGATTTTAGACCTGATTTTGGTTACGGTTTTTTCAAGGGAAAATCACTAGGAATGTCATGTTCTCCTGATACTTTTGGACACGGTGGATTGAGATGCGCCAAAAATCACTGCGACCCTCGTTTAGATTTAGTTGTAAATTTCATTAGTAATACATTAGTTAATCCCTTATCCCATACCAACCGTTGGGAAGAGATAAATACAGCAATTTATGACGCATGCAGATATAAACTGTAAAGTTTGTTAAGTTTTCTTATAATAGCATAGCTTTGATAAACTTCGGACTAAGTGTAATTTTTGAAAGAGTAGGCAACTTTCCGAATAGTTTTTCCCCTACATATCTATCATTGCTAACAATATGCTTTGAGAGATCGTGGTTAATATATGCTAAATAAATATATTTCCTTGCTCTTTTATTTTCATTAAGTAATTGTGTATAAAGACGCCATAAAGATTTCACATAAGAACCTTCATTATACATCAAATATTCAAGGGCGTTTCCATTCTTAAAATAGGTAAGTAAGATACGTTTAACTTCTGAATCATACTTCTGTAATTCCAATCTGCTGTAGTTGCTCCCTTGTTCAATTAAGGGTTTTAAAGTCTTTGCGGCTATATCCGCACATGCAACCCCTGGTAGTAATCCTTCATAAAAGAATGCTGTGACTAATCCAGCCGCTTCTCCAAGAAGAAGAACTCTGTCGTTTGAGAAATTTTTAATAGGATGTTTCGAGATGTCCCCTACAACCGCGTCTGAGATATTGTATGATAACCCTTCTATTATAGGTTGGATTGGCTTATAATTTTTTAATATTCTCTCTAATTTGGAAATAATTTCCTCCTTTGATTGGTTCCTCTCTCCTAAATATCCAGCAGATATTCTATCTATCCCTTTATTGAAGAAAAAAGGTCCATTTCGTGAAATTTTGGGATTAATGTGAAAAGTATAGTTAAACTCTAAGTTCTCATTAATTTTATCTTCAGGACCATGCAAATGAATGTAGGTTCCAGTATAAGAATCAGGGACTTTAAACCCTAGAGATCGTTGCAATTCAAAACCTCGTGAACCAGTTGCTAGAATTAATATTCTTGTTGAATAGGATTCTCCTTTAGCATTGATTAATTCTAAATGATCGCCATGACGATTAACCTGTGAAATTTTCTCATTAGAATGAAAACTTCCCCCTTGTTGTTCCAACTTATTGATTAATTCTCTTATGAGATTTTCTGTATAGCTTACGTTTCCTAACGGAATTCCAAATTCTGTGGAATCAATAACACCATTATGTTCGTCACTCATATAATTTGACGTAGTATGAGTAGTAGGGAATATTGTTCTATTTTCCCAATCGATTTCTTCCTGTATAAAAGGTTTATTATGCTCCGGAAATATATTTGTCCTAATAGGAATATATTTATCATAGTCTTGTGCTTCAATTAATAGCGTTTTAGCACATTTTGAAATTTTTGAGGCAAATGTAGCCCCGCTTACTCCAGCACCTATAATGATTACGTCATACATAAATAACTCATACTTTCAAATGAATAGAAATTATAAATAATAATATTTGTATCATTTTTAATCTTTAGAAATAGAGGATTTAGATATAGGGGGATTATTGAGACTACTTTTTTTTATGAGCATAAGGTTTTTTTAGGTAGGTCACTATAATCTCATGAGAATTATATTTCTCATTTTTTAAAAATTTTCTAAAAAAAAGTATTAATAGTAAGGTGAAAAACGATAGGTTTAAAAATAGCTTCGGGACTTGCGATAACTGCCTTATTTGCACTAATGTATGCTGTTGTGTTCGTTATAGGTGTTTGGTTTCTGCCATCTTCTTTATCTGGATTACTTATTATGATTGCATTTACATTATTGATTGTGTTATTTCAATATGGAATTTCGCCATTAATAGTTGGTTGGTTGTATAGAATTGACTGGCTCTCCTACGAAGAGTTCGCTCAGCGCTTTCCTTACATGGCTGAAACCCTTGATAAAGTAGTCAATTACCATGGAATTAAGATGCCAAGACTCGGTTTAATTCACGATTTAAATCCCTCAGCTTTTACATTCGGCTGGACAAAAAATTCGGCTCGCATAGTCTTAACTGATGGAATTTTAAAACATCTAAATAAGAGAGAACAGAATGCTGTGTTTGCTCATGAGTTAGGACATGTGATCCATTCTGATTTTATAATAATGACCGTGGTGTTTGCTATTCCTTTAGTTTTACTAACTATAGCGAGATGGGCATTTTATGCCTCTTATTTCAGTAGATCAAGAAGAGACAGTGAAGAAGCAAATTACCTGAGAATAGCACTGATTGCGATAGCAGTATTGTCTTTTATCGCTTATTATATTGGTCATTTCATATCACTCATCGTTAGTAGAATTCGGGAATATTATGCTGATGAACACAGTGCTCAGGTCTTGGAAGATCCCAATGCACTCTCAACGGCTCTTGTTAAGATTGCGTATGGATTAATGGTAGATATAAAGATTGAAGAGCTACAAAAATCAAGGGTTCGGGCCTTAGGCGGGCTTGGAATCTTTGATCCAAACGCGGCAAAAGGCTTAGGCGTTATAAGTGTTGGACCTTCGGGAAAATTTTCCATGGCAGCAGTTCAAGCAGCAGCGGCATGGGATTTATATAACCCCTGGGCAAAATATTATCAATTTCGTTCTACTCATCCATTACCAGCAAAAAGAATTTTAAGACTTAATCAACAATGTGAAATCTACGGTGTTGAACCTACGATTGATTTTTCTCAAGCAAGAGAAATTAAAGAAGAACAAGCCGGAAAATCAATGCTTGATGAATTTCTATGGGATGTTTTTATTAAAGTGTTACCTACTCTAATATTTATTGTCTTACTTGGAACAACAATTTTTTGGCTTTTTGATATAGCTTTTGGCTTTTTAAATGCGAGTTTTTTAAATCCTAGGAATATATTCCTCTTTTGGGCAATAGGATTTTATATAATCGGTTTCGGCTCGATAATCAAAACAAGATACATGTACAAGACAGGATTTGAGGATCGAAAAGTGGTTGAACTCGTTACCAATATAAAAGTATCTCCAATAAGAACAGTTCCAGCAATTATTGAGGGAAGAATCATAGGAAAGGGAATACCGGGATATGTCTTCAGCGAAGATATGTACTTCCAAGACGAGACAGCCTGTCTGCTCATTGATTATCGATTTGGAATACGTATTGTTGATATGATCCATTCTTTTAGCAGAGTGAGGAAATTAATTGGACAAAGGGTAAGAATCAAAGGATGGTATCGGAGAGGACCAATCCCATATTTGCAGGTAGATACGATAGAAACAGAATCAGGTCGTCGATTTCGTAATTATTCAAGGCATTTAAGATACTTATGGGCAGTTTTAGCATTTATCCTAGGCATAGCAAGTTTTTATTTTTATCTTTAAATTTTAACTTATTTATTTTTTTAATTTTTTAACTATTGAAGCAAGAAATTAAACAATTTTTTCAATATATAGAAATACATTCAAAAGGATTAGTAAATTCGCCTAATTCAAACACATCTGTTATTCTGTTAGTTATTGTAAAAAAAGATATAAAAAATAATGAAAAATTTGTAAAAAAAAACAGCCCCTTTAGCTATTTAATAGAATCTACTCCAAGATTAATTATTCTAGCTTCCTCCACTTTCGCTCCCAGATGCTTTTGCTTTTGCTTCTGCTTTCTTTTTTTTCTTTTGTTTCTTTGCTAATTTAGGATCCCCAAATGACGGAGTAGCTTTTGAACCTTTTACTGGTAATATGCATGTTGCGTCATTTTTTTCAGACCCTCTAGAAGCTACCATGGAAGTTTTTTGATTAAAGTGTAGTTCCAAGCGCCAATTATTATATTCATCATCATCTTTCCCTTTTCCCTTTTTTTTCTTCCATGTTGGTAATTTAATCTTAAAAGGATATTCTTTTTTCTCACCTGACTTTAATTTCTCCCCAGAAGCAATGTCCCATTGTTTTAATTCCTTTTTTTGATCTCTCCAAGATTCAGTTTCTTCCCCAGTTTGAGGATCTTTACTGGTGATTAATGCTGTATACATATCATACAATTCAATAAACAACTTTTTTAACTTCTTATCCTTTTTTTCTCCGTTGGTTACTATAATCTTGCCTTCAATTTCATCATTGGGCTTAACAGTTAGCGGAGGATTCTTAATCTCATATGCTACATGAACTTTTGTTCCCATAATTTTTACACCAAAAATGTAATATATTCAGAATATAAAAATAAATGTATTTAAAATTAATGTATTAGTCTTTTAAGGAGTAAAAAAACCTCTAATAGTAGGCGCTTTTGACTTAGATATAGTTGTCGATCTAGAGTTAAAATCGGGGAAGAAGAAAGAAGAAATAACATTAGCCTTATCGTTTGTCTTTCTAATTAAATTATATTAATTATCGCGTTTGCTAGTTTACTCAGATTTATTTCAGCCATTCCCAAGGGAACAACACTATCATATAGCACAACAACCCAGAGTGGATCTAATTTCCATGGGATGTCCACTATCTTAGAAAACACTTTTTGGCCATTTTCTAGACTATAATACATTTCTGGAAGAGTTAAAGCCCCTACCATAAATCTTATTTCCAATTCTTTCAAAGAATTAACTAAAATATCATTGGGAAGGGAGGTGTAAATTACATTTCCTTGTGTTGTCAAGAGAGCTGCTCCATTAATTTCATCCTCACGAATCAAACCCTTAAAAATATCAATGGCTTTTTTGTAAAATGTTTCACTTAAATATGAATCTTCTTCTCCGGTTATCAAGGTGTCAACGATATTATCAAACTCGGGATTTTCCAACTCTTGATAATCCTTTATTATGCTTGTATCAGGATATTTATCAAAGAACTCATCCATAATTCGTGATAATCTTGAGGTGCAAAATAGAAGACTAGCACTAGAGTCAGAAAAAATTGAAAATATGAAATCTTCTTGAACTCTAAAGACAAACCTCAATCCACTCATCTCAAGAATTTCGGGAGTCTTCCTTGAAATAACATTTTCAGAAAAGGAAAATATCGCTGAAAAGAAAGGTGTAATTAAATTAACTTCAAGCGATTCAAAATCATTAGTAAATCTTCTAGAGTAAATACATACTCCGGTTTTCTTTAGAATAAAAACAAAATGTATTTTCATTGAGGTCATATCTAAGTATTTCTACAAATTTAATTAAAGGAAGAAAATCATTTAAGTATTTTTAATGAAAACGTTAATAATAGAATGCATTGAATCTCTGTTCGGAATTTATTTTAACGTTATTTAAACGTTTATACTCAATAAAATTTGAAAATATAATAAAAGAACTACTTCCTAATCTTTTTTATCCAATCTTGAATTGCTACTTTGACCGATCTACTCATTTCTTGAGCAAAATCAGAACCTGTTTTTCTAAGAAAGTAATCCTGACCTAAATTTTCTGCATTCTTAACAAGATTTTCTTTCTGAAAGTGTTGAAACATTTCAGCAAAATCTTCTTTTCTCAAACGCTTATATGTATTAGTAAAGTGGATAAATTTTCTTGGGAATCGTTTTGTAAGAATTCTTTTAGATGGATCTTGTTTAGGATATCCAAAACAGAGCATTGTAATAGGAAACACCCACACTGGAAGATTAAACATTTCACGATGTATTTCAATATTCTCTATTATATCACCGATGTAGCAAGACCCGATACCAATAGATTCAGCAGCGATCACGGCATTTTGAGCAGCAATTAAGGCATCACAGCATGCAAGTAATAAATCGGACTCATCTGGGGTACGATATTCTATTTTATACTTAACACATATTTCTGGAACGTTAGACGTTGTATAATAGTCATACCATCGCTGCATATCAGCTAAAAAAATTAATACTAAGGGTGCTTTTGCGATATGAGGCTGATTATCACATGTTTTTACCAATTTGTCTTTCATATTCTGGTCTTTAACTTCAAGAATAGAATAAAACATCATGTTTCCAGCAGTAGGAGCACGTATAGCACTATGAATAATAATATCGACTTCTTTTTTTGATAAAGGTTTTTGCTTATATGCTCTTATAGTGCATCTGTTATTTATGATCTTCATTACCTCATTAATCTTATCTTCCTCATTCATAGGATTTCACAATTCGTTATTTTAGCTTTTATATTTTTTTGGTCAAACTAATACAAATAGAGATTTATAATTCAAAAATATTTATTTTAATTTTTTATAGGTATGTAAATTCGCTCTAATAACGTGAATTATGATTATGATTCGAAATCATGATGTTTAAATAAAATTTCTTATTTCTTTTACTTAAGGAAAAAGGAGAACGTTAAATACATTTTTTCAAAGTTTTAGTAAAAGAGATGGATAATTCAAATTGTCAGATAACGAGTTAGATAAGATAAGGTTAAAAAAAATTGAGGAGTTATTACGGCTTCAATCTATGCCAAAAGAGATCATAAATATCAGTACTAGTGATGATCTAAATAAACTCTTAAATGATTTTCCCGATAAAATAATCGTCATTGATTTTTGGGCAGTATGGTGTGCTCCATGCAAGACGTATGCTCCAGTTTTTAAAAAGGTTCATGAGGAATATACAACAGACTTTATTTTTACAAAAATTAATACAGATGAGAATCCTTCTATTGCCCAGTATTTTGGAATTAGTTCAATTCCTACAACTCTCTTCATTAAGAACGGTAAAGTTTTACATAAATTTGCTGGAGTTGTAAATTATGAAACCTTAAGGCAAATTCTTGAGAGATTAAAATCTTAATAAAGATATATTATGGTTATTTCATATCCTTAGCCTTTAAAAGAAACGTATCTAAATTTTTTCGTATTTCTACTTTATTAAATTTTCCAACACTAGTTCTCGGTATCTCATCAACGATTGCCACGAGTTTAGGTAGCATCCATTTGGTTATCTTACCTTTTTCCACTCCTTCAGTTTTTAGGAATTCGATTAAATCCTCTTCAGTCTTGTTTGAATTAGGTACAAGTTTCATTATCGCCATAGCTTTTTCTCCCCATACTTCATCTGGAACTCCTACTACGGTTGCTTCAAGAACAAAGTCCGCCATAGCCGCCAGATTTTCGAGTAAAACAGTCGGGACCATCTCTGCTCCACTCCTGATGATATCTGACATCCTATCAGCAATTACTATGAAATCTTCTTCATCAATCGTAGCCATATCACCAGTATGAAACCATCCATCGTACCAAACTTTGGTAGTCTGCAACGGATTTTTATAGTATTTTTCCATAACCCAAGGACCACGAATAACTATCTGTCCTAAAGTTTTACTATCATGGGGAATTGGTTTTCCATTCTCGTCAACAACTTCAACCTCAAGTCCAGGTACGGCAAGACCAGTTTTAACTCTAACTTCATCTAATTTTTCCTTTGGCCAGCCTGCCATATATTTCTTTATCCAAGCAACTACGGTAGTTGGAGCCGTCTCTGTCATTCCATATCCAGAGCTCGCAGAAAATCCTGGAATCTTCTTTTCAACTTTTTTTTTTAATCCTAGTGGAAGAGCTCCCCCTCCCACACCAACATTTACAAGGCTGGATAAATCGTACTTGTCAAGATCTTTATATTCTATAAGCATAGCTAGAATTGTTGAGACCACCGCTACATATGTTATCTTTTCAGTTTGTACCAACTCGCAAAAGCCCTCAACCGTGAATGTTCCTGGCAATACAATCTTTACTGCTTGAAATGTATAGATGAAAGGCGCACCCCATGCGTGGATGTGATAAAGAGGTGTAATCATCATAGGAACTGTATTTTCACCCAGATGTGCAGCAGCTGGATCATTGCTAAAAAAAGAATAAGCGTATATATGCATAACCAGAAGATATAGCGCTCTATGAGTGAACATTACCCCCTTTGGAAGCCCTGTAGTGCCAGTTGTATAACAAAGAGTGGCATAATTATCTTCACTTAAATATGGCCATTTAAATTCTTCAGATTCCTGATTAAGCAATACTTCATACTCAAAAAGATTCTCTATCTTTGTTTCAGGTAGTCCTGATTTATCTGACATATATACAAATGCCTTTACTGTGTCTTTTATTTTATCATAGATACTTTCAACCAGGGGAAGAAGTAGATCATCAAAGAATATCACTCTATCCTCCGCGTGTTTTATAGTGTAGATTATATGATCCTGAGCAAGTCTTACATTGATAGGGTGGAGCACGGCCCCACTACATGGTACGGCATAATAAAGCTCCAAATGTCTGTGCGTATTGAGAGCCATGGTAGCAACTCTATCGCCTGGTTCACGAGCTTTTCCAATTTTTATACCAAGGGAGTTCAAGGCATTTGCTAATCGGCAAGTACGCTTATACCATTCAAGCCATGTAAATCGTTGGTATTCACCTGTGATATGGTTTCTATAAACCACACCAATCTCATTTGGATACATCCTTACTGGTCTTTTCATAAATGTCGTGAGAAGCAGTGGATAATGAGAGCTAAATTCAGGATAAGTTCTATTTTCCATTATTAATTCACCTTTTACAAAAAAATTAAGATGCTTATTATTAAATTAGTATTTATTTTTGGAATTGATAAAAGTAAAATTTATCTATTTTTTTTAATCTTTTTATAGATTATAAATTACATATTAGTATGGAAAGTAAATCTCGTGACTCATCCTTATTATCAATATTGTTATTCATTATAATCCTTTCACTTGTTTATTCTGTACAAAATATGATCTCACCTAATCTTCAGATTATTTCTAATTTTTTTGGATTCGGGGGAAAAACTGCTCAATTGGGGGTTCTTACATCAACCTTCACATTAATCTCCGGCATTTCTATAGTGTTCTTTGGTTATCTCGCCGATAAAACGACAAGAAAGTGGATTGTTCTCGGTGGTACTATTGTTTATTCTCTTTTTTCTATCTTTGTAATATTCAGCTCTCCGGACATAAACGGGTATTACTTGTTTTTCTTTCTTACATCGATGAGTGGGGTAGGCTTTGGAGCGATAATTCCATGTATTTTTTCGTTAATTGGAGATTTAATATCTCAGGATGATAGGTCAAAAGGATTTTCATTTTTTTCTATTTCATCACTCTTAGGAATGGCTTTTGGGCTTATATTAGCGACAATAATGGGCCCTATTGATTGGAGGATATCATATTTTGTAGTAGGAGTATTAGGTCTATTAGCCACGGTTCTGGTACTAATGATTAAGGAGCCATCTCGAATTGGTAAAGATTATTTATCATTAATAGAAAAAGATGCTATTGACTATACATACAGAATAAAAAAGTCAGATTTAAAAGTAATCTTCAAAAAAAAATCTAACTTTTGGCTAATTATCAATTTTGTAGACACAATTCCTACAGGTATTATTTTATTTTTAATTTTCTATTATATGAAAGATTATCATAATGTTCCAGAGAATGTATCCCTTATATTTTTAGGAGTCATACTTCTTAGCACTTTAATCGGAACCGTAGTATTCGGATACGTTGGAGATAATTTATATACAAAAGGGAATAAGAGAACACGAGTTATATTAGCTTTAATAGGAAATGTCGTTCCTATTCCTCTCTTGTTTATCGCGTTGATAATTCCCTTTACAGCACCCGATTTTGTAACAATTGGAGAGCTATTCTCAATTCCAGGAGCGTTAATTATGGTAATCTTAATGATGGCAGGAATGTTTGTTAATGGAGCTGTTAATGGATCATGGTATGCCACTGTAGTAGATTTAAATCTTCCCGAACATCGAGGCACTATACTTGCAACTGCTAATTTTTTTGATGTTATTGGGAGATCTTTAGGCCCTTTAATTGGATCCTTTGTAAGAGATGCAATTGGTTCTGTATATGGGATGATGATGTCGATCGTGGCCTTTATTTTCATTCCATTTTTCTGGATTCCAATTCTAAAAAATTACATTCCAGAGATGAAAGAAAAAGTGTTAGAATTAATAGAGATCCTTAATAGTGAATTCTAAATTTAGTTTAATAAGAGTATCTTTTAGGGGATAACCATTTTCGGGATTCCATCCCATTTTCTCGCAATATCCTATATTTTCGGTTTTATAATCTATAGTTTTGTCTTTATGGAGACCACTTTCAAAAGGTGGATCCCCAATAGCCCTTCCTGGTAATACATTTTCCATGAGGTTCACGCCCTCTCTCAATGTGAATGCTTGACGTAAGGTTTGAATCCTTAATCCTATTTTAATTAAATCATTTATAGACAGATCCCATCCAACTACAGCCTTGAGAAGCTCTAATAGGGGGTAAGTTTGAAACCAATATATAAAAAAACACAATCCAAGAGAATTGAGACATTGATGAAGTCCAGTAGCCATTTTCATTGCTTCATATCTATCATCTCCTGGTCTTCTAACACGCTTAGGTAAAATAAATTCTTTAACAAAATTATTTCTCCTCATTAAACCTGAGAGGTGATGATCTAAACTACATGCCGTATGTCTGCCAGGAGTTGGATCAAAAGCGTATGTACTAGCAAAGGACATCATGAGTTTTGAATCATGCATAGGAAGAGCTTGCCCCATTGAATGAATTGCGTATTTTTCACTTCCTTTTCCTATTTTTTCTGAGGCAAATTTTGGACCATCGGCTAAAATATTACCTAATCCTTCTCGAGCAGCTATCTTTTTTACTAGCTGAATAATCGCCCTGGAATTTCCCCAAGTTAATTCAAGGCCATCAGTATCCTCATTGGTAATCAAGTTATTTTCATAACACTCTATAGCAAATGCAATTGTTCCTCCAGTAGAGATAGTGTCTAATCCAGCCCTATTACATAAATCATTTAACTTAAATAATGAAATTAAGTCAGCGTTTAATAACATATGGCCAAATGCAGCAAATGTTTCATATTCGGGAATATGAGTCTCCTCGAGATCAGCTTCAGGAACTTTCATTATAGCTCCGCATTGAACTGGGCAAGAAAAACATCCATAATCCCTTTGTTTATATTTATTTACTTCTGCTGCAGAAATTTTATTAAGCTTCTCAATCGGAAAATCATCTTGCGAATTTCCTCCCCAATTCTTTATAGGAGCATCTCCACTTAATCCTGTTGGTACATTTAAATAGCTTAATCCTAAAGTTTTATAGGTAAACATAGCACCAGCCCTATCATTTGAAACACCTCTATTAAATTCTTTAACGATTTTAAGTAGTTCACCCTTATTAGCTACAGAAATATCATTTTTGCCTTTGACTATCAAAGCTTTTAATTTTTTAGAACCCATTACAGCTCCAAAACCTGATCTTGCTGCAACTCTGAATTTATCACAGACAATGGATGACATTAAAGAAAGTTTTTCACCCGCAGGACCTATACTAGCAACTCTAATTTTCCCGTGTTTCTCAATTAATTTACGCTCAGTTTCAAAAGTATCTAAGCCCCATAACTCAACCGCATCGAGAATTTGAATTTCTCCATCTAAAATTGTAACATATTTCGGCTCTCTTGCAGCTCCTTTAAATAAAATAGCATCATATCCACATTTTTTAATTTCTGAACCAATGTAGCCACCAACGTTCGCATCCCCCCATGTATTTGTTAAAGGTGATTTTCCTGCAACCATACATCTTCCTGATAAAGGTGCTACTGTCCCTGTTAATAATCCAGGAAAAAATCCGAAAATTGCTTCATTTCCTAATGGGTTAGCCCCTTTTGGCATATTTTCATAAATTAATTTTGTTGCTAATCCATATCCTCCTAAATACTCACGATAAATCTCATCTGATAGAAGTTCTTCTTTTGAAGTACCTTCAGAAAGATCTATCCATAATATTTTTCCGAAAAAACTATTTGGCATTTCACTCTATCTACTTCAATCATTAATTTATTTCTATTTATCATGAATTATTATAAGAATAGTAAAAAAAAATTAAAATTTTATTGTATCTTTTTTATATACGCTTAATCGTTTCTTTCTCTTAGCCTCCTTCTGAATATTTTACCTACAGCTGTTCGTGGGAGCACATTTAAAAATTCGACATGTCTTGGATATTTATAGGCAGCCATCTTTTCTTTTGACCATTCAATTATATCACTTTCAGTAACTTTATCTTTGTATTCTGGTCTTAATACAACGTAAGCCTTAATTGTTTCACCTATATTTGGATCAGGAGCGGAAACAACACCTACTTCTAAAATAGCAGGATGTTCATATAATTTTTCCTCAACTTCTTTTGGCATAACCTTATATCCCTTATATTTTATCATGTCCTTTGTCCTCCCTTCGATATAGAAGTATCCATCCTCATCCATGCGTGCCAAATCACCAGTTTTGAGCCAATCATTGACAAACGTTTCAGCAGTGGCTTCAGGGCTTTTCCAATACCCTTTCATTATTTGAGGTCCTTTCAATAATAATTCACCAATTTCGCCTTGTGGGAGTTCTTCTAATGTCTCAGGATCCACAATTATAGCATCGGTATCGACAATTGGAACTCCAATACTTGCTGGTCTTATCTCGGGTAACCAAGCGGGCTGACTATGAGTTACAGGTGAGGTTTCAGTAAGTCCAAATCCTTGTCCAACTGAAAAACCCATAACTTCTTCCCATCTTCTGTTTAATTCTGTAGCTAAGGTAGCAGAACCAGAGGATGCTGACTCAAGGCTTGAGAGATCTCGTTTGGTAAAATCAGGCGAGTTAATCAGCATTTGATACATAACAGGCACACCAATAAAAGTAGTACACTCATAGTATTCAATTGCTTCAAGAACTTCAGAAGCATTAAACGATTCAAACATTACTAACGTCGCTGCTAGAACAGAAGAAATAATTAAAATTTGAAATCCAAAAGAATGACATATAGGGAGAACTGTTAAACTCACACCTTTACCATATGCCGCCTCATTTTCTTCTTCAGATTCTGGTCTTATGGTATTTAAAACAGCAAGACAATCATATACTAAATTATTATGTGTTAACATTACCCCTTTAGGGAGCCCAGTAGTACCTCCTGTATAGAGTAATGCTGCAATATCATTTAAAGGGTCTATACTTATATCGGGGGCTTTAGCTGCTTTGCCTTTTATGAATTCTTCAAGAGTAATAGTGTCGGGTTTTGCCTCTTCTGCTTGGAGTAAAATCACATTTTTCAGTTCTATTTCCTTTCTAACTTTCTTCATGGTCCTAAATTTACTTTTATGAGCAAAAACAGTATTTATATTTCCTGCGTCTTTAATTATGTGTTTTACGTCCGATTCTTTTAGAAGCGGGTTTATTGGAACGACGCTTGCTCCTGTTGACATGATCCCTAAACAACAGAATAAAAATTCAGGACAATTTCCAGTCATAATACCCACAGCATCACCTTTCTTTATTCCTGATTCATATAATGCATTAGCAATTTGATCAGAGATTTTTATCATCTCCCGGTAAGTATATTTTTTATCTTTTGGTTTAAAATATACACAGACATTATTAGGATATTTAGATGCCGCAAGTTTGATGAATTCGTGTACAGGAATTGGATCAAATTTTAATGTTTTTGGAATATAATCCGGTTTAAGTTTTAACCAAGGTCGATTAGGATTTTCAATATAAGGAGACTCATTCTCGAAATCGGGAATTGCTTCCCATTCTGAATAATCTTTCATTTTTTTTTTTTTTTTTTGTTAACTGGAGTTTTGTTTTTAGTTTTAAATTAGTTTTGTTTTTTAATTTTCATGGTAGGGGGTGGCGGTTAGACACAG
>JAHLWT010000216.1 GCA_019057775.1 Promethearchaeota archaeon | reverse complement strand
TTTTTAGAATAAAGAGGTTTTAGGTTTGATTTGATTTGCTCAACCATCGAATTTAACGAGAATTCTTGAATATTAAGATTTAATTGTCCAGATTCTATTTTGGAAATATTTAAAATGTGTTTAATCATGTCGAATTGGTGTTCTGCTGAGCTTTTAATATCTGCGATAAATTCGTTTTGTTCTTTATTTAATTCCCCATAAAAATCCTCTAATAAAAGGTCGGCAAAACCGATAATTGCGTTTAAAGGCGTTCTTAATTCGTGAGACATCGTTGCCATAAATTCGGTTTTAAATTGAGATGATTTTACAATTTGATCCAAATACAATTGTTGTTGTTCAAGAGCCTTCTTCAATTCTTTTGTTCTTTTTTGAACTTCGATCTCCAGTTCTTCTTTAAATTTTTCTTTTAGAAGTTCTCCTTTTTTCTTTTCTGTAATATCTTGGAATAGAAATTGTATCAAGGTTTTATTATCGTGTTTTATTATCGATGCTTGGAGGGTTACCCAAATATGTATTCCATCTTTTATTTTAACTTGAATTTCAATTGGCTTGGGAAAATCTTTATTAAAAGAAGCTTGAAAAATTAATTTAAAAAAATGTTTGATTTTCTCTGGAAATACTTCTGCTAAATCGTTAATAGATTTACCGATAAAATATTTTTTATCATATCCAAAGACTTTTTTAGTTGTTGAATTGGAATCGATAACCATTCCCTTAAAATCAATTAATATTATCGCGTTGGGTGAATTTTCAAACAAATTCTTATATCTCTCTTCAGCAAACTTGCGATCAGTAATATCTCTTGAAATTATTAATCTTTTTAATTCTCCGTCTTTATTTGTAAATGCCTGTCCTCTACATTCAAAACTTATCCAACGACCCTCTTTATGTTTAAATCTTAATTCGACAGGCGACATTCCTGTTTTAAAGCTTGTTTTCAGAGCTTTAATTGCTCTTTCAATATCTTCGGGATGTATAAAATCCAAATATGATCTTCCAATTATTTCTTCTTTTAAATAACCTAATAATTTTAAAGCAGTTATATCGTTGATATATTCAAATTTAAGCTTAGAATCAACTATCGAGATCAAATCGTTTATATTTTCTATAATTAATCTATATTTTTCTTCCGAATCTATCAACATTTGCTCTGTAACATCTCGTTCAAGAGCATTTCCTATGATTTGTGAAGAAATTCGTAATAATGAAAAGTCTTCTGTTTTCCATTCCCTTGTATTTTCAACGTTATCGAAGCCAATGAATCCTGCCAAAACTCCTTTAACATATAGGGGGTATGTAAGAACAGATTTTGTATTTTGTATTTTTAGCAATTCTTTCGTTGATTTAGCTTCTTCAGGTAATTCAGAAACATCGTTGATGTGAATTATATTTCCACTTCTAAGTTGTTCCATCCACCAGGGAAGCGTCGCAAATTTTAAATCTTGAAAAATATGGATTTGCGAAGATACGCCTTCAGCACACCATTCATGAGTGTTATTCATAATTTTCTTATCTTCGTTAAAAAGAAAAAGATAAACACGACTCGCACCACTTAAAATGCCCATATCGCGTAGCGATGCGTTAATATCCTCGTCTAAATCTAAATTAACAAGGAATCTGGACGAAATTGTTGATATTAGTGTCTCTAAATCAGACCAATTTTTAATCGTTTTTTCAACTTGTTTAATTTTCTCCATATTTTCTTTCAAAATTTCTTTTTCGTTATAAATCATATTTTAAGTGGTTCTTCTACTTTCTTTTGCTCTTTAATGTCTATTGATGAAACAGATTTCATTTATTAATTCATCTTTAATCCTTGTTTTTCTTAAATTTTTTACATTAATTACACATTCTGTTTATTCAGATATAAAAAAATATGGAAAAGTTCAATATTTTTAATCTCTTTGCTCTCTTCAGTATTAAGCTGCTCTTTTTCCCACCCAACTTTAAAATAATAAGCTTTATTCGTTAATTTAAAAAATTTGAAGTTATCGAAGTTATTTAGAAGTCCTAAATGCTCAAGTCTTTGCATATGAAGGTGAGCTTCTTCTAAATCTAAATCAAATTTATCTACTAAATAATCTGATTTATATTTTGAAATGTGATCAGATTGCAAAATAATTGAAAGCTCTTTCTTTAAGATTAAAAATTCTTTTTTGCTAATTGGAATTAAATTATGATGAAAAATCGAATTTAAAACATTTAAAAGAATGTAATAAGTGTCATAAAAGAAATCCTTTCCGATTGATGTTTTAAAAATTTCAAAATCTCCTCCTCTTGGATGCTGAATAGTGATAAACTTTTTTATTGCTTTAATTTTTTGATCAACATACGAGGGGCTTACGAGATCTATCTTATGTAAAAAGGCTATTATTTTACAAAAGTGTAGATTGAGTTCCTTTATTATTTGATAAACATTCACTAAAAATTTTATTATTGATTCTATAGAATTCATAATATCAAAAATGCAAATTATAATACTACTTTCGTTAAAAACTTCCTTACCGCTTTCAGAAAACCAAAAATCGTTTTCTTGCCCTGCTAAATCTGATATTCCTAAGTTAGAATTAAATAAAGAATATATACTTGAATTTACACCTCTCGAAGGAAGTAATGGATTCTCTAAAAGCGTTAATGGATCACCTTTATCAAAATAGATTTCCTTTATTGTAGTTTTACCAACATCAGGAGGCCCTACTAACGTTAATTTTTTATCGTTAATAATATCATCCCTTTTACATCATTTTTAATTAATTGTTGACGCTTTTGGTTTTTCAAGAGCTTCAATTATTTCTTTACACGAATCTAACATCATATCAATGTAATTCATTAAATCCTGTTCAGAAACCTTTCCACTTCTTTTCTGCTCTAGAATTAATTCACAAAAACCTTGAATAGTATTAACTCCACTTCGTATTTGCATGTTAATTGATTCTAAAGGTAAGATTTCATCCTTCTTCATGTAGATATCTCTAACCTCCTCAAAAAAATGCTTGAATGCTAGGGGGTCATCCATCAAAATCTCATCATGTCCAATTTTATGAAATATCATCTCAATTCTTTTAAAATGAAGTATTGGTATTAATGGATAATCTATATCTCGAAGTAGAATAATAGCATATAATTGTTTTCTCCCTCTAGCTGTGGGGTCTTCTACTTCAATTTTATAAACCTGTGAATAAAACAGATTAAAATCGAGTATAACAAATTGGTTTTTTGTATTTAAAGCGTCTCTCAATAAATTTCTGATAAACTTTTCGTCTCTAAGGTGAATAGATGAATAAAGAGCACGCGGACCTAGTATGTGGTCATATTTTCCAATAATCAGTATAAATGGAAATTTATCTAAAGCATCTTTAAAATATGTGTAAGGAGATGTTATTTCTTCGTTAGAATTGTTATTAATTTGCATTTTATTTACAAAACCTTTATGATGATTAATTATTTTTATTCTTGGATTATTAATACAAATAATTTTTTTTTATAAATTTGCACTTATTGTCTAAGATTTCTTTATAACAAACCTATAATTATAGGGTAAAAACTTATTTATATTCTTTTGGATTTTAACTGATTACATTTTATTTGTACTATTATATTATTAATAAGACAAAAAACTTAGATCGTTTTTACTTTTTATAAAAATTTAAAAAAGGAAAATATATTAGTTAATTATCTCCGAATCTGCTAAAACAATTATAAAAATTTTTTGCGATCGTTTTCTAGATATTGATTATTATCCTACTAGCTTAAAAGATATACTCGATTTGGAAATTAACAGGTTGAAGAATAATGACGAAGAAGATGTTGTAAAGTTTAATAGGATTAATATTAAAAATCTAAGAGATCTTTCCATGGTTCAAATTTCGGAGTACGAACGATTGAGTAAAAAAGCACTAATTAATAAATCTAATTTTAAAAATGCATTAATTGCAGCAATTCTAATAGCAAATGCTTGGAGCAAAAGAAAGCAATACATGAAAAAACGTAAAATGAAGGTTGTAGTAGCGGGACTTAATTTTGCGGGAAAAACATCTCTTATTAATAGACTAATTAATGATATTAATTACCACGATATGATCAATTTAGAGCCTAACAATAGGGGCAAATGTTGAAGAATATCAATCTGATAAGTTAGATCTTATTCTATGGGACCTAGGAGGGCAAAAAGATAATATTGAAGAATATCTCGAATCCCCCGAAAGATTTTTTATCCAAGTAGATGTCCTAATTTTAGTATTTGATTCTCAAGATGATGTTAGATACGATGCAGCTGTCGAGTATTTGAGCGATTTGATTAATATTCTTGCTTTTTTAAATGAAAGTCCTTACTTTGTAATTTTGTTAAATAAAGCAGATTCTGATATTGTAAACGATCCTGATTTTCAAATTAAAGTGGAGTATTTAACTGATAAAATCTCGACTGTTTTTATGACTAGCGAAAAATCATGGAATTTTGATATCACTCCTACAAGCATTTATAACTTTTACTCAAGCGAGCCAGATATTGCAAAAAGCATTAAAAATATATTTTCAAAAGAGAAATCAGAATTAGATTCAAGTAAAGTTTTGCCCAACATCGAAGAAAAACTTCAAAAAATTTTAGATATTAACCTGAAGCTTATGGATAAAGTTGTAGTTGAACTTTCAGAGTTAAAACGAGCCATAGTTAGAATAGTGCCTTCTGATATATCACAATCTCTGTTTTCAGTCCCATTTGAAAAAGTACCTCTTAATTACATATCAGATAAGCAAGTATCAAGTGACAAAGATAAGAAAAAGAAAAAGAAAGTTAAAGGAGATAATGTAGATAAAAAAACGAAAAAGCCAAGAGGAGCAAAAGGTCCCCCCAAAAGATTAAAAGAAATCGTAGTTCCTGAAGTTCTCAAGGAAAAGCGTGGTGAAAGCGAAAAAATCTCAACGGAAAAGATTAAAGCTGCAAAAGCGTCTTTATCGTCGAGTTCTCAGAAAGAAACACCACCTATGGCGCCGCAATTAGTTGCTAAAAACAGTTTCGTAACTCTTGAGTCACTAAAACCACCACCACCACCCCCAAAAATTTCAGTAGGGGCTGGGAGTAGTTCTGGCTCAGCAAGAAGGGAGATTATTTCTGAACTAAAGGATATGTTTGTAAAGCGAGGATTAGTTTCCAGATGACATAAAATTATTTTTTTAATAGGTCATAATCAAGCAATATTGCTCAGACAACACATTTATCTAATATTTTAGATAAATACAAATGAAGAATAGTAATAATTAATGGTTTAAGGAAAATATTTACACTTTAATATCTTTATGAATTCAATATATTATTGATAACGATGTAAAATTTTATTTTTTTTGACTATTTAACAGGTGAACATAATTTCTAAAAATGAAAAAGAAAAAAAAGACTATTATTCTGGAAAGAAGAGAATCTCTGTTTACATTTCAGATGAAGTTGAAAAAGAATGGCAGGAGTTTATAAAGAAAAATAATATTTCGTCGATTTCCAAATTGGTTAGAGAGGGTATAAATTACTATATCGAAGAAAAATCGAGCCTAATAGGCCAAGATTTATCTGTTTTCACCCATTCATTAAAAGAGAGATTTACCATAATAAAGGGAAATCTACAATTAATACTTGAAAAACATCAAAAGGATCTTAATAAAGACGTTTTAACAATTATAAATCATTTACTAGGCGAAATTAAGCAGTTCGAAGAGCGGTTTATATTCAAATTAGAAAAACCTAATGAAAGAGCCGCTCAATATGATATTCTTTTAATCGAAGATGATTTATCTACAATCGAATTAGTTTCCAATTTTTTCGATGCAAAAGGTTATACATGTAAAGGAGTCATCACAGGCGCGAAAGGTCTCGAAGAATTGAATTTTAACGTACCAAAATTGATTCTATTGGATATAATTTTACCTGATGTTAGCGGATTTACAATTTGTAAGAAAATAAAGTCTAGTGAAAAGTTTAGCAACATTCCTATCATATATTTAACCGCAGTCCCAGGAAATAAAGTAAATGAAAAAATCGAAGAAACTAAAGCGGACGGCTATATATTAAAACCTTTCGACCTTTCGGATTTTGAAATTGTGTTCCAATATTTATAATATTTCTTTATCTCTCCAAAATACTATTTAATCGGAAGGGAAAAGTGGAATTCCGATCCCTTACTTCTTCCTTCAGACTCAACCCAGATTTTACCTCCATGCAATTCTATAATTTCTTTTGAAATATATAACCCCATGCCCATTCCTCCAACAGTTATATCCCATCCCATCCCGTATCTTTCAATTTTTCCGAAAGGTTTAAACAAATAATCTTTTTCTTCTTCAGTTATCCCTATACCATTGTCCTTCACTGAGATCGTTAAAAAGTTTTTGTCAATGCTAGATTTTATCGAGATTTTTCCACCTTGAGGTGTATAGTCTATTGCGTTTATCAGAATATTAGATATTACAGTATTAATTTTTTCCTTATCTATGGTCGTAATTAATTTTTCGTCTAGAGACACATTAATAGTGTGTTCTCTCATTCCAATCAAGTCTTCTAATTCAAGTAATACCTCCTGAACCAAATCAGATACATCTTCTTGTTTTAGGTTCATGCGGATCACTGCTTTCTCTAATTGAGAACTCTCTATAAATGAGTTTATTAGCGCTTCCAACCGATTACTTCCTTCTTTGATTCTCCTCAAAAAAGATAATATTTTTTCATCTAGATTCACTTTGTATTCCGTTAATAAAAAGTCAGCAAAACCTTTAATAGAAATGAGAGGCGTCTTGAATTCGTGGGAAAATCGTGTTAATAAGTTTGATTTAATTTCTTCGACTTCTTTGCTTTCAGTAGAATCTTGTAACCATAATCTAGCGCTAATTAATTTACCCTCTTTATTGAAAAGATTATTCCTGGTCCCAGATAACCATTTTATTTTGCCATCCTTTGTAA
>JAHLWT010000215.1 GCA_019057775.1 Promethearchaeota archaeon | reverse complement strand
GGCTGAGTTAAAACACGCTGGATTTGATGCTATCATAGTTGAGGGAAAGGCTAAAAATCCTGTATATTTGTGGATCAATGATGGTACAGCAGAGATTAAGGATGCAACTCATCTTTGGGGGAAAATAACAGGTGAATCTCAAGAAACTATACAAAAAGAGTTAGGAGATAATTTAATCCGTGTAGCTCAAATTGGACCGGGCGGAGAACGGTTAGTACGTTATGCATGTGTTATTAATGATTTACGAAATGCTGCGGGCCGTGGTGGGATGGGGGCAGTTATGGGTTCTAAGAATTTAAAAGCTATTGCTGTTAGAGGGCATAAAAAACTTGATGTTAATAATAGAGAGAAATTGAGAGAAAAAATTAGAGCGTATCATGAGGGAGCGCACAAAACATATGCAGGTTATTTTGAGTATGGTACAGGATATGGTTTAATGGAGAGATTTGCTAAATCAGGGAATCTTCCAACACGAAATTTTAGAGATGGTAATTTTCCTGGAGCTAAAGCTTTAGATCCTGGTATTATGAAAGAGGAAATTAACCTTACAATGGATGCTTGTTATGCTTGTTCAATTCGGTGCAAAAAAGTTGTAGATATTAAAGAGCCTTGGGAAGTCAACCCTATCTACGGAGGTCCTGAATATGAATCAATAGGTGCTTTTGGTTCCAATTGTGGAATTGATGACTTAAAAGCAGTGTGTAAAGCAAATGAACTATGTAATAAAAACTCATTAGATACTATTTCTACTGGAGTTTCTATAGGATTTGCAATGGAATGCTATGAAAGGGGAATTATTACTGATAAAGATACAAATGGAATGAAATTAAATTTTGGAAATGCGGAAGCTATGATTCAAATGGTAGAAATGATTGCTAAACGTGAAGGATTAGGGGATATTTTAGCAGAAGGTGTTAAAAGAGCTGCTGAAACATTAAAAAATGGAGCAGATAAGTTTGCTATGCATGTTAAAGGGCAAGAAATTCCAATGCATGAACCTCGATTAAAGCCAGGATTAGGTGTTGGCTATACAGTTTCACCTACTGGTGCAGAGCACATGGCCAATATGCATGATGATTCTTTTAGAAGTGAGAGAGGAATAGCTCTTCATAGGGCTATAGGGATTTTAGAACCATTAGAAATGAATGATTTAGGAGCAAAGAAAATTCGAATTTTAACCTATTATAGTAATTGGCGCAATATCTCGAATGCGTTATTGATGTGTTACTTTTTACCTTGGGATTATATTGATATACCTGAAATTGTTAGGGCTGTAACTGGTTGGTATTCTTCTTCTTGGGAATTAATGAAAGTTGGAGAAAGGATTACTACTATGGCTAGGGTTTTTAATATAAGGGAGGGTTTTTCTAAAAATGATGATTGGTTACCTGAAAGATTTTTCCAACCTCATACTTCAGGAGCACTTGCAGAAACAAAGATTGAAGCAGATAAATTAAAAGATGCAATAACAATGTATTATAAGATGATGGGATGGACAGAAGAAGGAATCCCTACAAAAACTAAGTTGGATGAATTAGATATAGATTGGGTTTCTCAATTTATCTAAAAAACGACTCTAAAATCAAATAGAAATGGATACTGAAAATATATGGAAAGAAGGTGAATGGACAAATGAAGCTCGTCAGATAATTGATGGGCTTAAAAAGTTCCCTGACAATTCAAAAATAATCCTAATTTTAAGACATTCTCATCGAAATGAACCAACAGCATTAGAGACAGCTCAAAAATTAAGATTAACACCCCAAGGTCATGCAATTGCTAAGAAATTCGGTGAAAATTTACCTAGCAGCAGATCTATAAAAATTTTCAATAGTATTATATGGAGATGCGAAGAAACGGCTCAAAATATACATGAGGGATTCAACAGTATTGGCGGAACAAGTGAATTAAAGGGAGTACTTACAACTCTCGCAGATGTTGGAATTACTGACAGGGAGTTTTTTTTGAATGAATTTAATAACTTTCCTGTGCTTGACACCTTTTATCGATGGGTGGTTGGTTATTATGATCCTATTTATTGGAAACCGTTCATCGAGTATTGTCAATCAACTGCTCATACTATTCTGGACCAAGTTAAAACTTCTCCTGAAAATGGGTTGAATATTTTTGTAACTCATGACTTTAATGTAATGGCTCTTAGACTTGGATGGTTCGCGCTTCTACCAGACAAATGGGTGAAATTTCTAGGTGGATTTGCATTCACGATAGAAGAGGATCAAACCTTACTTTTAGATTATGGTGAGGTAAAACCAGTAGCAATTCCACATTGGTGGAAAAAATCATGAAAGCTACAAGATAAAAAGGATGAAAAAAATATGGAAAGAACCAAAATCGTTGATACAAAAGCAGGTAAAATTCAAGGCATTAAAGATGAAGGCATAGAGAAATTTAAAGGAATACCTTATGCCGAAAGAGTAGTAGGAGAATTACGGTTTAAACCCACTGTTCCCGCAAAGCGCTTTCCGGGAGTATTTATGGCAACTGAATTTGGCCCTATTTGTCCTCAAGTTATCTCTCCAAAATTGCTAGGTCCACCGAATCCGCAAAGTGAACCCGATTGTCTCAACATGAATATTTGGACACCTTTCAGCGATCAGGATAAACGTCCAGTAATGGTCTGGATCCATGGTGGGGGATTAAGAAACCATAACGCACGTCCATACGACGGTTCATTCCTAGCCAAAAGGGGAAATGTGGTAGTAGTTACATTTAACTATAGATTAAATGCTCTAGGGTTTTCTTTTATACCTGGTATCGTTACCGCCCCGTTAGGAATACTTGATCAAATTACAGCTTTGAAGTGGGTTCGTGATAATATCGAAAATTTCGGAGGGGATGCTGAAAACGTAACGATTTTTGGTGAAAGTGCTGGAGGTTGGTCAGTTTCAACATTATTAGCAATGCCCGAAGCTAAGGGTCTTTTCCATCGAGCGATTGCTCAAAGTGGGGCCTGCAATCCTGCGGGTTTCAGAGCTTCTGAAGGTAGAGATATAAGCGAGCGTGTATTTTCAGAAGTGGGGATTCAATACGGTGATCAAGATGCACTCCGTAAAATTTCTGCTTACGAACTCGTAAATGCTGAATCAAAAGTTTGGTTAGAAAAAGTAGAGAAAGAATTAAGGCCATGGCCTTTATTAACTCCTCCCTACATAGATGGGGAATATATTCTCGAACACCCTCTGGACTTGATCCGTAAGGGTGCTGCAGCAGGGGTTGATCTGCTAGTTGGTACAAATTTGAATGAATCCACATCAATGAAATTTGATGGTGATTCCAATTTCAAGGAAGTAAGTGAAAATGGGATGCTTAACTGGATAAAACTTGTTATGAAATCTCTTGGTCAAAATGAAGATAAAGCTGTAAGCTTAATAAATGCATACAGAGAAACAAGGAAAGATGAAGGTTCTCTATCCGCCCAAGTAGTAATGGATGCATTTTTAACCGATTTTGAGTTTCGCATTGCTGCCATACGAACGGCCGAGGCTCAATCTATACAAAATCCTAATACTTATATGTATTTGTTTACATGGTCATCTCCATTTATGGACGGGAAATTTGGAGCCTTCCACACTTGTGAAATACCCTTCGTATTTGGGATATTGGATAAGCCAGATTGGAGTATATTTTCGGATACGAGCGAAGAAGCGAAGAAATTTAGTGAAAAAATTATGGATTCATGGATAGCATTTGCTCGAACGGGAAATCCTTCTCACAGTGGTATACCAGAATGGCCAAAATATAACGTGGAAAAACGGAGTACAATGATTTTAGGTAAGGAGATAAAAACAGTCGATGATCCATATGGAAAAGAAAGAATGGCTTGGAATGGAATTATGTAGAAAAAATAATTCAGGATTTCTGGAATTCATTCACTTTTCCAATGTTTAATTAATCTCTTTTTTTATTCTGAAGTGATATGTTTATCTTTCATAACTATAACTGCAAAATGAAACGAATGAACACTATAAATTATTCGACTTAGCTTTTCCCTAAAATTTCATTGAATTCAGACGCTGAATTTATATTTTCATCCAATTTTCACAGAAAATAGGGACAAAATTTAAAAAGGTTCGTTTACATTCAGGGATTTACTACAAATTCAAGATTTTAAATTATTTCAATCGTAAATTCTCTAAACCTTTGTTGAGCTAACTGACACTTTTATTTGTAAGAAAGAAATCTACCTGATTCCATCATTTCACAAGGTTTTAGATAGGTTATCCCGGTTTTCTCTGCAATTTTATAGAGTTTTTGTGACCATTCCTTGTATTTATCTTTTCCCTGTATGAATGGACCTTCTATGAAATTCCCTTTCATAAGAACTTTAGTAATTATATCATAACTTTTTACTACGCCTTCTTCTAATAACTTACACGCCTCGTTGAGACTCAATGCCATAAAAAGTTCCACATCTATATATTTCTTCAAAAATTCTATGGTTTTGGGCTCCAAAGTGGGTAAGTTTTTTATTGGAATATTTTCATCCCAATCGTAATACCCCTTTCCTACTTTTCGACCTACCCTTCCTTCATTTACTAAATTTGTTAATAGCGCTGCAGGTGCGAAGTCTGGTGACACAGCTTCTTCATAGTATTTTAAAACGTTATACACAGTATCAATTCCAATTCTATCAAAGGTTTCAAATGACATACCTCCAGCATCTAATTGTTCATAAGATATTCCGCTTGATTTAGCTTGTTTTAATAGCCAATTATGAAAGAGAAACCATGAAAGTGTAGTTCGATTGGCGATAAGCCCCGGTGATTCCTTTTCAAGCTTCACTGTAAATCTTTCTCCAATCAAGCATGGTAATTTCTGAGAAAATTCTATACCAAGGTTCATTGAATCTTCTATAGTTTTTTCTCCCGGTGTAATCTCTATTACCATCCCTAATAATGGATAAAAGATATGGAAATGCAATCCAATTACCTTGTCTTCTCGACCTGAAAATTTTCCGATATTTGTAATACTCATGGTTGAAGTATTAGAAGCCAAAACTGTATCCTGAGGTGCGAACTGCCCTAATTTCTTGAAAATCTCTTGCTTCAAAGACATTACCTCGGGAACAGCTTCTATCACAAAATCGGCATCAGATACTCCCTTCGAAATATCAATCTCAGTTTTAAGTCGTCCCATAATAGTACTCGGAGAGACTTTATTAGCAAGAATGCCTATGGATTTAAAATCACCTTTTTTACTTTCAAAATCTATTGTTTTTGCGACTTCAATATTGTTTGTGACGTTTAGGTAAAGTTCTTTAAAATTTTCATATTCAAGCTCTTCAATTCGATTTTGAATTTCTTCTCGACTTTTCTCAAGAATTTCTCTTTTGAGGTCTATTACAGTCACTTTCTCATAACCTGCAAGTAAGGTGACTTGAGCAATACCCGAACCCATTAAACCTCCCCCAATCACAGCAACATTTTTAATATTTCCTAGTGAAACCATAATTAATCACAATCTTGATTGTAAAATATCAATTGATGTTTTTTATTTTAATTATAATAAATTCACTCAGATAAAAAAAAATTAGGATTCATATTAAATTTACAGCTACTATGGTCAAAACTTTACTAATTTTCTAGGTAACAACCATAAGAACTACGTGGGAATTGATGCAAATAACGATGGAATTGGAGATTTAAAAATATAAAAAATATAAATGTGGAAAACTATTATGCCAGTAGGATGATTGAATATGATTATACTCTTAAAATTAGTATAATAGCAGATAAACAAGAATCTAAATATAAAATTTCTAGTAAACTCTTTGCCATAAATGCCTTGAGAGAGGAAGGAGCCTTCTTCTGTATTTAGTCAATGGATTCTTCTTTTCTTACACAAGCTCTCCAGATTTCGTAGGATTCACATGTTATAAGTGAATTCTTTTGTTGTTTGAATTGGCATCTACTCTCTTCATCGTCTATCCAACATAAGCAAATAGGTTGATCACTCATTTTTATTTCTCCAAATAAAATATTAATAAATGAAGCGAGTTCTTGATTATTTGGAAGATATTTTTCTTGGATTTCTAGCAGTGTCTTTGGGTTAGGATAGTACCATTCTCCTCGAACTTTATATTTTTTCAACAACTCCTTTATCTCTCTTTCAATATCTTCTTCAAAAACACAAACGATTTCCAATTCTGTACTATTACTTGTTTGAATTGTTTTCAAACTTTCGTTTGGCTTCTTGGATCTTCCTACTTTTATTATATGATATTTCTTATCTGTAATAATATATGTTTTTTCATTCATATTCATCACTCTTTTTTAACTATTCTAATAATAAAATTAACTACTTAGAGTTTGCCTTGTTACTTTTTTTAATGGTAATGTCGGCGCTGTTAAGCTTATCCAAGATGAAGCAAGTGTTAAGTAAACAACGTTCATTAAAGTAAAATTTATATTAATTGATTATTTTAACCAATAAATTCTAAAAAAATCGAGATAATTATGAAAAATAAAATAGAAAAGTTACTTATTTGCTTGATCTCATTAGCTATAATTACTTCATTTTCTATAGATTCTCTATCAAGGCTAGGAATCAACACAAATGTGGACGATTATTCTTTTTCCGTCTCAAACTTATCGACTCAAGATATATATTGGCCACCAAATTCAAGTGATTGGATAGAAGTAGCTCCAGAAACTCAAGGATTAGATTCCGATAAGATTTCTGAAATGTTTGAATTTATTGAAGATAACTCATTTAATATCCATAGTGTTATCATAGTACGCAACGGTTATCTACTGACCGAAGAATACCTATATGATTCTAAACTCCTTGAGAATAAATCGTATTATGGAGGTGAAAAAATCCATATGCAACAGTCAGCTACTAAAAGCTTGATGAGCATTTTGATTGGAATAGCTCTCAAAGAGGGTTTCTTGGACAACCTAAATCAGACACTCTATGAATTCTTTGCCCACATATGGGAGCCTAGTTT
>JAHLWT010000214.1 GCA_019057775.1 Promethearchaeota archaeon | reverse complement strand
ATATTCTACCGCAAATTACCATATAATACTAATATATTCAAATAAAAACGGATTCCATATAATACTCCTTTTTTATAATTAATTAATGAGAATTCCGTATAATATGATATAGTTGTTGTGCAATATGGGAAAATAAACTATTTACTACCGCAATGAAAGCTTTCTGCAAAAGCTTGAAAAAAAAGCAGTGGAAAAAGCAGGAATTACTAAGAGCGCCAGTTTTCATACCTTTCGTCACTATTTTGCCACACATTTACTGGAAGACGGTTATAACATTCGGATTGTCCAGGAACTCCTGGGTCACAAAAATATCCAGACTACAATGGTTTACACTCATATTATGAACCGGAACAGATACAATATGAGAAGTCCGTTGGATAATTTATTTTAATTTTATATCATCACCTGTATATCTTCAAATGAAGTGGAACTAAATGGGACTAAATATTAAGAGATGATTCAAACTTATTATTGTTCAAAAAACGTCCGATTGTTTAATGGATCTGACAAGGGAGGTTCTGTTTTCTAATTATTTGGGGAAGGTTTATTTGGGTAAATAATCGAACATTTTTTTCAGATTAAGTTATTTACTAACTTTACTCAAAATCTATGAATTAAATTAATTTAGGAATGTAGAATTGTTTTTATAAAACAATATTAAGCATTATCCTTTATTCTTGTAAGAGAAAACTGGAAATACTAAGACAAACAAGAGATAATAGGTTAATGCTCACGTCACGGCGTGGGCTTAATTTATTTTGTTTGTCGGGTATTCCAGTACCTCTCTTACGAATACTTTAAGTTCCACGCTTTTTTATTATAAATCTTTCGGAACTGGAGCAGGCAAATTTATAGTTGACAATTAGCCATTAAAATTAACAACGAGGTTTTAAAATTTAGTAACTATGAAAAAGATACTATTCATTGCTTCATTTATTTTAATTAGTCTTTCTCTTTTTGGGGAAAAAATCTCTATTGAAAAAGCTAAAACAGTAGCAACAAATTTTTTAAAAAGCCAAAACAATACCCAATTCAAAAGTGCTTCAGTAAAAAACCTGACATTAGTGCCAGAAATATTGCCAATTATGACTTTTTCAAAAAAAAACGAAGTCAAAAGTGACAAGGTTGAAAATCCCTATTACTTCATTTTCAATGTAAACGATAATGATGGTTTTGTTATAATCTCAGGTGATGATGCTACTTTGCCTGTTTTGGGGTATTCTTATAAAGGAAAAATAGAAACTGGAAATTTACCACATGCATTCATTAAATGGATGGAAGAATACAAAAAACAAATTAAATATATTCGAGCTAATAATATTGCACAAACAGATGAAATTAAAGCAAAATGGCAAACACTTAAAACAGATACAAGATATAAATCAGGAAATGAGATTCAAAGTGTCAACCCACTACTTACTTCAACATGGAACCAATCACCCTATTATAATAATATGTGTCCTAAGAAAAGTGAAAGAGCAGTAACTGGGTGTGTTGCAACTGCAATGGCTCAAATTATGAAATATCATAATCATCCCTATCAAGGGTCGGGTTTTCATTCTTATGTTGAAGATGATTATGGAACGTTATTCGCAAACTTTGGAATTACTGAATATGATTGGAGCAATATGCCTAATTGGCTTGACAGCTATTCTTCAAGTACAGAAATAGATGCTGTTGCTACGTTGATGTATCACTGTGGCGTTAGTGTAGAAATGAATTATGGTGTAGATGTCAGTAGTATTTCTTCTCTTGAACCTGTTACAAATGCACTCAAAAATTATTTCCAATATGAGAACACTGTTGCATTCGTAAAAAGGTCTGATTATAATTTCAGCAATTGGATAACATTATTAAAAAATGAACTTGAAAATAATAGACCAATTGAGTATGCTGGTATTGGATCAGGAGGAGGTCATGCCTTTGTTCTTGATGGTTATTCAGGTGAATATTTTCATATAAACTGGGGTTGGGGTGGATACAGTGATGGTAATTTTCTTATTGATGTTTTAGACCCATTAAGTTTAGGAACAGGTGGTGGTGAAGGTGGTTATAATTCGAATCAACAAGCTATCATTGGTATTAAACCAAAACCTGACACTAATTATCAATTAGAATTTTATTCGAGTATTACAGCATCTTCTAATCCTGTATATCAGTTCTTATCATTTGATGTAAACTTAGATATAGCAAATTCAGGATTAACCAATTTTAATGGAGATTACTGTGTTGCCTTATTCAATTCAGAAGGAACATTCATCGATTACATTGAAATACTAGAAAATAAAAGCCTTTCTGCAGGCTATCATTATACAAATGGTCTAACATTTCATTCTGATGGATTAAATGTTTATCCAAGAACTTACCAATTAGGAGTTTTCTACCGGATTTCTGATGGTAATTGGATTGCAATTAAGGATGGTAGCTATCAAAATTTCATAAATATACAAATCGAATCACCTTTTCCAGAAAATGACATTAAGCTATATGATTCAATAAAAATTACTCCCATACCTATTGTTACAGAGCAATCGATTGATGTTTGGACAGATATAGCAAATTATGGTTCTACAACCTACGAAGGAACATTTGCTGTTGGCTTATACGATATTAAAGGAAATTTATCAGAGCTTATTGATTATGATTCGACTATCGTTCTGGATGCAGGTTATCATTATACAAATGGTTTAACATTTCATTCTGGTAATATTATTTCTGAACCAGGTAGTTATATGATTGCAATACTTGATATTCCCAAAGGTGATACTATGGGTTACTTAGTTGATCCGAATACATATTTGAACCCTGTTTTTGTAAATGTTATTTCCCCACCAATCACGGCAGATATTTATGAAAATAATGATTCGGTATCAATTGCATACAATTTAAGTTATACATTTTCTAATGACGAGGCAACTATAAATACCATAGGTTCAAATCTTCATAAAGCCGAAGATTTAGATTTTTATAAAATATCTTTGCCTACTGGCTACAAATACACAATAGACGCTAGATTACATGACAGTTACAATAGTGGTAATAGTAACACATATACTTGCGATGTATATTTTGCGTACCATGATGGGAACGATTGGTCTGATATTTATGACGATGTATTAGATAGCAACATTGTTATTAATGATGGTGGAGATCTTTATTTTGCTGTACTTCCATATTTTCAAGGTGAAACAGGCACGTATCTTTTAGATATGAATATTTCACGAAGTCTTGTTGACAAAACTCCTGACTTGCTGGTTGAAAATGGCAATATTGATATATATCCAAATCCTTGTAAATATTCTCTTTATATAAAAAGTGATCAAAACATTCATTCTATTGAATTATTTGATGTTTCAGGTATAAAACATATAAATTTAACCAATCTACATACAACCCATAAAAAATTGAATATTAAGAATTATAAACCAGGTATATATTTTTTAAAAATATTCACAGACAATGAAATTACGACACGAAGGATTATTATTTATGAATAATTGGCTTGTATTATTGTTTTGTTTTATCATGGGGTCATGCGCTAATCATAAGAAGATTCAGCAAAAACAGTCGACACGGGCTTTACAACCCATAATAATCTATAAAACAAAAGCTGACTATTATTATAATGTACCGGTCATTTTGAGTAAAGATAAAAAAATGATTGTCAGTTATCCTTCAATAACTGATATCTATTATAAAGGTGAATTAGCATTACCAACAAAGCTCAAAAATGAATATCTTTTAGATAATCGTGGCATAAATAAGGACGTTGCATTTACCTCATACACATATGAATCTTATTCGAAATTGAGCACTGCCCCCAATTCAGTGGAGTTTTTGAATAGTATTATTGATAATAATCCATTGTTAGAATTATATCATTGTGGATCAAGAGTCTCGTATAAGAATGAAATAAAAGAGATGAATGAACTTATTGAGAAAAAATTTAAGAATTGTAAAAGGATCAAATAGCCATATTAAAAGATAAGACTTCATGAGGGTTAACATCCCAACCATGAACAAAAAATCCGGTGAAAATTGACCCGTCTATTCCAGGTTTAACTGCCCCATCTAAGATTTAAAAAACGTCCCTTTTTTTAGCATATAATTCAGGGGAGGTTGAGATTCCTATTTGTTTGGGGGAGATTTATTTAGGTGATAATCTACTTAAATTATTTCTGTTTTCGCTGAAGACTTACAAGAATAAAAAATATTGTAAACAATTAATTACAATTATTCTTAAGAAAAAATGTGGTTTCTTCCAACATATCAATTCTATCGGGGTTGGCGATGATAGAATATTACACTGGTAACCTAAGAAAAATCCTATATTCTTACTTTTAAGCTGGGGTGATAATTTAGTAAATAACTTTAAAATCAAAAGGCAGCTTTGTTGTATTCTTAAAATGTTTACCCATGTCGAGAATAGGTACATCATCCTCTTCATAATACCAATCTATCCGGCAATCATGTCCCTTTTCATAATATTGTTTGATGCTCCGAAACATTGATAGCATGTATTTCGTAGAACTACTATTAATATATTCAAGTTTTATCTTTATTAAGGTAAAATCCCGCGGATCTTCAAAATATTGGTGAATCCAATCCAACAGTGGATTGTAAAATTCGTCGGGTTTCTCCGGGATGGATTTTCCTTCGATTTCCAATATACCATCCGACGAGTTAAAATTTACTCCAGGGGTATTCTGGGTTTCATTAACGATAAGTTCTTTCATATCTTTTAAAAATATTATGTTAACCCCGTTTATTCGCGAATAAACCGGGTTAACTTATTTCAAATTAATTTCGTATTTCTTAAGCATAGGAAATAGTTCCATGTCTTCCTTGCGTGTATGTTGAAGCATCATTTCAATTATTCCTCTACTTTGCTTAATGATTTCCTTAATCTGAACTCCTATCGGCTGATAACCATAAGAAGAAATTAAATCTTTAAATTGATCAACTTTACCCAATGTCCGGTCATGTTCTAATTGTAACTCCCGAATCAAATGTTTTTCTTTCATGGTGCCATTTTTAAGTATAGCGGGAAACAACTCATTTTCTTCAAATTCAAAATGTGCAACAATGTACATATCAATGAATTTTTGAAACTTTTCTATATAATCTGATGTTTCACTATTAGCGAATACTTCTAAAGACTTCTTAAAAAATGTAAGTGATTCAAAAATCTCTCCGTGTTCTTGAGATTCTTTAGTTAATTTGTCCATCTCTCCGCATTTTTATCTTCCGGATACCATTGTCAATACCAACCAAAACAATTAATATTTTCCTGTTTTTCAATTTATTTGTCTAACATATTATTCTACTGCTAATATCGATATAATAATATTGTTTTCCAATTAAAGGACTGGTATAAGGAGTCGGTGATTCAAATCCACTATCGCTTACTTTGATTTAACAAGGTTTCAAGGATTTCTCTATAAACCTTGATTATTTTTGGTTTAAAATGGCGTTGAATTTTACTTAGATATGTTTCAAATACATATATTAACATTCCTCCAAAGGAGTGCCTTTGGCACTGACGAATCCGCCAGTTGGCGGAGAAGATCAGGAACCGAAGACCGCACGGATGAGCTCAGCGAAGCTAATCCATAAAATGTAAGAATCTGGATTCCGGCTTTCCATTTTGTTCCAGCCGGAATGATTTGATTATAAACTTTTTTTGCAGTATAACTTTGCAATGCTTAATTAAACGAAAGCCATAAGTTTTTGTAAAAACCGAAATGATAATGATTAAATTAAAATAAATTTATGTATTATTAAAAATCCAGGAAGAAACGATCCGGCAAACCCCTTCCTTATTCAATTTTTATTTATGTAGGATAATGCCTACAAAAAAACCGGTAAAATCCTTACAAGCAAATTCCATGAAATTGTATAAATTTCAACGGCTTTTGTGTGTCAGGACAATAAATGCTTTGAATTTTTCAAAACTAATAGTCTAACCATGTTAGTTAAACATCTAAATTTCAGGAATTTAGTTTCAATTCTGGAATATTTTTTCCAGCATGTTTTTCTTTTCGTAAAAGATAAATTGGCAAAACCCCGTAAAAAGAGAACTGGTCTCATTTTGCTTATATTATTTGCAGTTCCATGCTTTGTTTTCTCCCAGGAACCAGATACAATCAGAGTAGAAGATATTTTAAGCATGTCTTTAGCAGATATGTTAAATACCGAAGTCACATCCGCATCAAAAATACCTCAGAAACTCAGAGAAGTTCCTGCTATTGTCCGGGTGATAACAGCAGGTCAAATAAAGGAAAGAGGATATTTTGTATTAGAAGAAGCTCTGGCTGATCTTCCGGGTTTCAATTTCCGGAATATTTTGGGATTTAACAGTTATTCTTTTATACGTGGTGCACCAAACCAGAATAATTTAATCTTGCTGTTAATTGATGGGGTTCAGATAAATGAACTGAATTCAGGAGGATTTTACGGAGGAGGGCAATATAATCTTTCAAACGTAGATCGTATTGAAGTGGTTTATGGTCCTGCCTCGGCATTGTATGGAACCAACGCGGTGTCAGGGATTATTAATATCATAACAAAAAAGCCGGAAGGAAAAGGGAACAGGCACATAAGTGGTTCGGTTGGCAGTTTTGCAACAACTAACCTGGATTTTGGTTATGATTATTTGAATAAACAAAAAAACCTTGGTTTTCGCGTTTCAGGCATGTATAAAAAAAGCGAAAAGGCAGACCTGAGTGGAGAAAAGGGAGATAATAACTGGACTGAAAATATGGAAAACTTTGAGAATGATTTATCATTTGATGCATATTTTACCTTTAATAAGCTGTCGGCAGGAATTACATACCTGAACAAACAATCCTCACGAACCACAAATTACAAAAGTATCGATGACAAGTATTACGACAGGGGAACTCTTTGGAATATTCATTTTATTAACGGTTATGCACAGTATATATATGATAAAAGTGAAAACTGGAAAAACCAGACAA
>JAHLWT010000213.1 GCA_019057775.1 Promethearchaeota archaeon | reverse complement strand
ATACTAATTACTTCGATTTTGCCATTTATTTAGATAGTTTTAATCTTCCATATTTTAGTGATAATAAAGGAAATGTCTTTGAATGTCACGAAATAATGGAAATTATGCGTAGATTCAAACCAAAAGCACCCAAAAAAGTAAGAAAACCAGAACCCCCTAAAAAACTAAATACATTCAAATCAGAAGTTGAAACTTATGAGAGAATAACTAAGAAAAAGGCCATCTGGAGTGGGACTGAAACGAAAACATTTCAAAAATGGAAAATGAGAGTTCATAAAGAATTTCGGGAGAGGACAGGGGGTTTTCCGTACTATAAGGGAAAAATTACTCAGAAATATGAATTATACTTAAATAATCTCATTAAGAAGTCTGTTTCTAAAAAAGCTCCGCCTAAAAAGCCTAAAGTCAAAAAATCTACAGTTAGAAGACCTATTACTAAAGACCTTGTAGATAAAAAGAAGCCAACTATTAAAAACATAACACCATTAAATTTGGAAGGTAAAATTTATAAAAAATTGACAGGGAAGAATCCTATATATGGTGGAAGAATGATCAAAGCTTTTGAAAATTGGAAAATGAGAGTTCATAAAGAATTTCGGGAGAAGACAGGTGGTTTTCCATACTATAAGGGAAAAATTACACAGAAATATGAATTATACTTAAATAGTCTCATTAAGAAGTCTGTTTCTAAAAAAGCTCCACCTAAAAAGCCTAAAGTCAAAAAACCTACAGTTAGAAGATCTATCACTAAAGACCCTGTAGATAAAAAGAAGCCAACTATTAAAAACTTAGCACCATTAAATTTGGAAGCTAAAATTTATAAAAAATTGACAGGGAAGAATCCTATATATGGTGGAAGAATAACTAAGGCTTTTGAAAATTGGAAATTAAAAATACATAAAAAATTTCAACAAAAAGTGGGTGGGAAGCCTTATTATAAAGGAGCTCTTACGAAAAAGTATGAACTCTATTTAAGTTCTCTTTAAAATGAAAAAAAATAAACTCGATAAATCATCAGAACTTTTTTGTGATTCAACAGAGTTTCTTCATTCTTTTTGTTGTAGGTAAAAAATATATTCCAAATTTTTCTTCTCAATTCTTTAAGGGTGAGCCATAAGTTCTTGAATATCTGAAGATCAAATTTCTCAAGTCTGAGATCTAGGCACTTTCCATTATTTGTGGCGTTATCATAAAAATTATCATTCTCGATTAATGAGGGTGTCAAGGCTAACTTTAAAACGAATTTATACTCATCAAAAAAGTAATTAGGAACCAATTTTACAAAACATTTATCCGAAAACCCATTGTCCTACCAATATAGTACTAGTATAGATACAACTGACTTGAATATTGGGGTAAAATTTTTATTTAAAACTAATATTTAATAAGAGTGTAATCATTAATTCAAGGATCATTTCTAAATGGGTGTCTGGCATTTTCCATATTCTCAATACCATCATCAATAGTCGGTAAGCCTTCCATTGCTTTTCGGATTGCATTGCGAGTTGCTTTAAAGTTGTTGATAAAGATTCTTTTCCTAGCACTAGCACTTGGATGAACAAAAACATTTACAATTAATACAATTTCATCAGTTAATTCTTTCGGAAGTATGCCATCTTCAACACATTGCATAATTGCCTTAGCAATTGCTGCTTGAGCTGGACCATAGGTTAAACTAGCATGACGAAGTGAAGTTGGTCGCACAGTAGGAATCATGATTGTAGGCGGTTTTACTTGCATGTTAGGTTCAAGTATGACTTGAAGTCCTTCACGTCCTTCTTCTGGATTAGTTAAAGCTTGAGCATAAGCATTTCCAACAGGTCCATCTTTTTTACCAATTAAAAGGTCAATATGTGCGAGTTCTACTCGATTACCCACAAGTGATTCTCCTACTTTCAATTCAAAATCTGATATTTTCTGAGGTGTAATTCCAACCGCATAAAAACGACTTGTTAATGCTTTTTCTCCAAATTCAAACTGAATTTCTGTCTTTTTAATATATCCTAATTTTTCAAGTTCAACACGTAATTCATCTTTTATTTCATAAGAAAGTGAATCTCCTAATATGATAGGTTGACGGCATTTCCCAACTGGAATATTCATCATATTTAGACAGGATTTAGCCCCTAGTGCACCTGAATTAATTAATAGTCTAGCAAATTTTTGAATTTTTTTTTGAAGTGTCTGTGCTTCTTCTAAACGGTTATTTTTAACGTGATCATATATTTCAAGCCAGATTTTAGGAAATACATTTGCAGAACCTAAGATACATCCAGCAGCTCCTCCAGCTAAAGCGCCCAAAACATTCTCATCCCACCCTATAAGGACAGAAATTTTATCACTTACTTTTTCTAATAAGGCTGAAAAATATTTATAATCACCACTTGAATCTTTAATACCAACAAAATTTTCTATATCTACGAGATCTTCCACTACAGTCCAAGGTAATTCTACCCCTGTACAAACAGGTATATTGTATAATACTATTGGAATATCCGTTTTTTCTGCGATTGTAAAATAATGATCATACAATCCCTTTGCTTTTGGTTTTAAATAATAAGGAGTTACAATTAAAACAGCATCAACTCCAATGTCAGTTGCAGCTTTAGTAGCATCAATTACCAGTTTAGTACCAGTTTCTCCTGTTCCAGCGATGACCGGGACCTTACCATTCACCTCATCAACAACAATTTCAATGACTTTTAAACGCTCTTCGTAAGTCATATTAACAAATTCTCCAGTGGTGCCAACGGGAACAAGCCCAGTAACACCTTGTTCAATTAAATGATTTACTAAATTTCTTAAATTTTCTTCATTGATAGACTCATCTTTATTGAATGGTGTTACTAACGCGGTCATTACCCCTGTTGGTCTAAAATCAAATTTACCCATGTGATAAAACCTCCATATTTTAGTTCTGGTGGTGTAAGTTTTTTGCTGCTATGAAAGTTAACCCATTTTCAGTGAGAGCTTTGGCTGTTGTATTAACAGCTTCATATCGATCAAGTAAGTTTATACGTAATGCTTCCCATATGCCAGCTTCTTTAATCTCTTCTTTTGTCATGAAATACTCAAGGATATCGGTAGGGTGTTCTCGTTTTTCATCAACATCAATATTTGCCCCTTCATGTTTCGCACTTACGTTCTTCACTTTTTTAGCCAATTCCATTAGTTCATCTCGACGATCATAAGGTTGACGTACAATACTTTTCCACGTTTCGGTAATGTGATGCTCGAGCCTAACAATATCTTCAAAACCGAATGGTTTTCTAATATATGCTGCTAATTCAAGTGTTTCATTATTTACCGAATTAGAAAGGTTAAAACCAATCAGGGGACTTGTTCCATCTTCACGGGCAAATAACTTAGCGGTAAATAAAGTCCAAAGGCAAGAATAAGGGTTATCATTGCCCATATAAACGCTGATTTTAAACTCATTGTTAATACCAAGCTTATGCATGAAGTAACCTAATAGCACCGTACCAGGATTCACATTTAGAACTTGTTTAATACCATAATTAGTATAATAATAAAGAAATTCATCTACCCATTTTAAAGCAAAATCATTTGGCTGTCCAACGCCTCCAAAATATCCAGTAATAGTTTCGGGACCTCCAAGATGTATATTAATAGGTAATCCATCTGGACCGGGTGCAGTACCTTTTGTATCGAGAGTTTCAACCCATGTCGCCCCTATAATTTGCATCGCGGCAGCCATAGCTAATAAATCACCATCTTGTTCTTGTTCTTTCATGTATCTCACACGAATAATTCTCCCAGGCACTAACTTTTGATTCTCGATGGCATCTTTAGCTATATCCATGAAGAAAGGGAAATATTGACACGCAGAAAGTTCTAATGTAATAGCAAAATCCTCATTGAAAGTCATACTAGATACTTTATCTCCCAATATCTTTTTTCTATAGTCTGCAATAGTGATAAAAGAATTATTATCACGTTGAGAAATAAGCCACTCAATATCTTTCACATAACTAGGATTTTTCTTTTCAAGTTTTTCTAATAAATTCTCCACTTTACCCCCTTCTATTGCCTTTCTATTAATTTCTTCAATACCACCGTATTTATCTATTAAATCTAATAGATCATTTATCAATGGATTTTTCTCATCTAAAAGAAAATCATTTACAACTTTTAATGCCTCATCTGGAATTTTTAATTTTTTTCTTAAATCTTTCATTTTATTATTTTACCTTATTTTTTTTGTTAACATTTAAAAATTTTGAATTCTACCCAAGGAATTCCCATACTTCCAACTTTCATCGGAAGAGTCCATAATTTTAATACAAGTTTCATTGTATTATAAATTTATTTGTATGTTTCTTTATTTTATATTGAAAAGATTTTGATATTGTGATGAACATCGTATTTCAGAAATTTGGAAGAAATATACTATTTGTAAGTAAATCAAGGATAAATTTATTAGATCTAATATATATGAATTTAATATGGGAAATTTTGAAGAAGCGAGCCGATGGTTAAAACAAGCTAAATTTGATTTTCAATATGCTCAAAATAATTTAGATTTTAAATCCTTTGAATTAGTTTGCTTTTTATCTCATCAAGCAGCAGAAAAATCATTAAAAGCCATATTATATAATATTGGTTTAAGACCATTTGGTCATTCTCTAAAAGATTTAGTTAATGAAGTTCAAGAAAATAAAAATCAACTAAATATAGAAATTCCTGTAGATTGCGCAATAGAATTGGATAAGCATTATATATCTACAAGGTATCCAGATGCGTTCGTATCAGGAATTCCTCATGACTATTATTCTGAAAAAAATGCAAAAGATTGTTTAAATTGGAGCAAAAAAATATTAACATTAGTAGAAAATTATTTAGAAAGCACATCGGTGAAATAAGAGAATTAAAAGAATTTCTCGAAAAAGTGAAATCCACTTTAAATGAGAAATTAATTTGCTCTATATTAATTGGTTCAAGAGCCCGGCTAAATTTCAATATTAGAAGTGATATTGATCTTATATTAGTTGGGAATTGGTCTAATGATAAGTTATTTGAAAGAATAAATGAAATCAAGCAGACATTACATATTCCCCTACTCCCAGTCGATTATTTCTTATATCGCCCCACTGAAATCCTAAAATTTATTGAACAAGGAAATCCCCTGATTTTAGATGGTTTTACCGAGGGTGAATGCTTAATTAACAATAGTTATTATCAGAAAATTAAAGAAGTTATTGAAAAACAAATAGATATAGGAAACCTTTCAAAAAAAGAAAACTTGTGGAAAATTCAAGATTAGCTGTTTTTTAATTAGAAGGTTAAATTAAGTAATAGATCCCTTTTTGATAGTAACTTTTCAAGCATATAAATTTCTCAAACCTATAGATGATATCTTTATCTATGAATGTTATAAACGAAAAGTTTAAACTTAAACCTAATTTTTCTGATATTATTAAAATATTTAAAAAACTGTAAAATGGAATAAAGCAATGGTTTACAAATATTCTGTAAGCATCCTGGGAACGGGCTTCATAGGGCTTTGTAGCGCAGCGTGCTTCGCCGAGAAAGAGATTAAAGTTCTTGCCTCGACTCATAACGAGAAAAAAGCTAAAATGATAAATGAAAGTAAGGCACCATTCTACGAAGCTGAATTACAAGAGATGATGGATGATATCAAAGCTAATAAACCAGAGCTTTTACAATGTCTAACTGATCCTGTAAAAGCAGTGCTTGAAACAGATATTTCCATGATTACGCAAGGTACACCCATGCGCGAAGATAAAAGTATAAACTTGGGATATATTGAGAGTACAGCTAAAGAAATTGGAGAAGCCCTTAAACAAAAAGATGAATATCATTTAGTCGTTGTAAGGTCAACCATAGTTCCTGGAACCTCGAGAAATTTAGTTGGAAAGATTATAACTGAAGTTTCTGGAAAGGAACCTGGAAAGGATTTTGGACTCTGCATGCAACCAGAGTTTTTAGCAGAGGGGCGTTCGATTGAAGATACTTTACGGCCAGACAGAATTGTTATTGGAGGGTTTGATGAGAAAAGTGGCGAAATGTTACAGGAATTCTATGAATACTTTTATGGTGATCATCTGGAAAATTGTCCAATATTACGGATGAATTTAGAAAGCGCTGAATTAGTAAAATATGGAAATAATTGCCTTTTATCAACTAAAATTAGTTACGCGAATGAATTTGCGAATTTTGCTGAATTAGTACCAAATGTTGACATATCACAGGTAATGAAGGGTGTCGGATTAGATTATAGAATAAATTCACGTTTTCTAAGGGCGGGTGTTGGTTTTGGTGGCTCTTGTTTTCACAAAGATGTGAATGCGATAAAAGCATGGTCTAAATCTAAAGGGTACACATCTCGATTATTAGAAGCAGTTCTTGGGATTAACGATGACCAAGCAATCCACATCGTAAATATCGCTGAAGAATTAGCAGGAAAATTAGCAGGTAAGAGAGTTACCTTACTCGGGCTTGCGTTCAAACCGGGTACGGATGATATGCGAGAAGCAGCTAGTATAAGAGTCGTGAATGAATTAAGGAAAAGGGGAATAATAGATCTTATTGGATATGATCCCAAGGCAAATGAAACAGCGGAAATAGAATTAGGAGATAAAATAAAATATGCTGATTCTATCGAAGAAGCTTTAAATGAATCCGAATGCGCTTTATTGATTACCGAGTGGGATGATTTTGCAGCGCTTACTCCTGATGACTTTAAAAAACACATGAAAACTCCGAATTTAGTAGATGGAAGAAGATTATACGATTATGATAAATTCAATAAATCTTTACCATTTAGAGCAATAGGTCGCATTAACCTTTAAAAAATCTATAATTAAATATCGATTATCTCTTCCTCGGGATGATCAACAATAAAAACAGAGTAGTCGAGAGCAGCTTTAATATCCTCTTCAGTAAGCCTTGGATATTCGTTTATTATCTTTTGAAATGTTGCTCCATCACGTAACATTTTCAATACTATAGAAATTGGAATTCTTGTTCCTTTAAAAACAGGTTTTCCAAATAAAATCTTTGGATCGATATTAATTCGATCAGGGTATCCTATCATTTTTATTCATTTATTGAAATGATTAATTATTAAATCGTATTCCCTTTACTTATAATTAACTGTAATCAATTAAATTAATCTTAAGAAATTTTTTAAGATTTACATTCTAAAAAGCTTCATTTTAATCGATATTGGAGGGAATTGGACACCTTTTCCAAGATATTATTTATATACAAATTTAGTGTATCATTACGTTAATTATTACTTTTAGTAAATAACTCCACTAATGGATTGTAACTTTTAATAAGCTCTCGATCGATTGCAAGCTTCATATCCTGAAATTCATCAGTTAACACCTGGAAACTTTGAGAATCAGATGAAAATAAACGATATTGTTATAAAGTATTCAATATAGCATTATCCTTTAGTGTAATGGGATGTATTGATTAAGAGTAAATTAACATCTAGAATAATATTATGATTTGCATTAAATTCTAAAATTTATCTTCAATAGGAAGTGAGAAATAAAATGTGGATCCTTTATTTTTTCCTTCAGATTCCATCCAAATTTCCCCATCATGTAATTCAATTATTTTTTTGGAAATATATAATCCTAAACCTGTTCCTTCAGATATAACATCATATCCTAGTCCAAATCTTTCAATCTTTCCAAATTGCTTAAATATCTTATCTTTTTCTTCCTCAGCAAATCCAATTCCATTATCTTTTATAGAAATTACGACAAAATTATTAACAGTTTTGGAATTAATCTCGATTTTTCCATTAGGAGGAGTAAATTTTATGGAATTACTTAATAAATTGCTAATAACTTGGTGTATTTGCTCTTTTTCCATTGTAACCATTAAATTATCGGGAATGTTTGCTATAACTTTATGGTTTCTTAATTTATATAATCCTTTTAATTCTTTTACACAGTATAAGATTAAAAAAGATAAATTTTCTTCAAATTTAATCAAATGTATTGTACCAGATTCTAACTCAGAAGTTTTTAAGATATCGCTAATTAAAGTTTCAAGTCTTATGCATCCTTTCTTAATTTCCTCTATTGTATTTAGTATGTAATCATCCAATTGTTCTCGATGTACCTCCAGCAAAAGATCAGAAAATCCTTTAATAGAGACTAATGGTGTTTTTAATTCGTGAGATGTACGTCTTAAAAGGTCGGATTTTAATTTGTTTAATTCTTTTAACTTTCTTTCAGCTTCTTTAATTGCAGTTATTTCCGATCCATATATGTTTACATATCCTGCTTCTTGTATCGGTGTAATAACAAAAGAAAAAATATGATTATTAATTTCTAATTCAAAATGTTCTATCCTTTTATAGTTAGATGCATCATTTACTGTAATTTTCAATGACGGGGGAACAGGATCACCTTTAGAAATATTAAACAAAACTTTTCCAGCATTATTTATATACAGTATTTTATTCTTCGATACTCTTAAAACAGGATTGGATTCTCGGAAGGGAATCTTGCCAAATCTACAATTTTCTTGACTGCTTTCTTTCGTTCAGTAATATCAGAAACAACACCAAGTGCTCCTTTATAATTTCCCGCATCATCAAAAATCGGGGTTGTCTCTATTTTTGTGTAAAATACTTTTCCATTTTTTTTGATAAACTGAAACTCAAATGCTTCCTTTATTCCCAGTTCTCTACGCTTTAAGTAATAGTTTGCGAGCTTCTCACTGTTCTTATCCATAAAGGAAAATATATGCCGTCCAATCATTTCTTCCTCATTATAACCAAACAATTTGCACATTTTTGGATTAACAAATGTGGTAATAGAACTTTCATCAATTGCCCAAATTCCTTCTTGTACATTTTCAATTAGGAATCTATATTTCTCTTCAGATTCTCTTAATTTTAATTCTGCATTTTTCCTATCCGTTATGTCCCGGATTTCTCCTTGGATAATTGTTTTATCTTCTATTTTAATTATTTTTGAGGATACATCAGCAGAAAATTTTTCTCCATTTTTTATTTTGAAACGAATTTCGAAATTTGCAAATTTATCTTTTTTTATATCCTTAAGAGCCTTCTGAGATATCTCTAAATCTTCGGATGGATGGAGTTCAAAAATTTTCATTTTTATGAATTCTGCTTTAGTATAACCAAACCATTCTATAGCTTTTTGATTTACATCTACTATATTCCCTTCTATATCATGGAGTATAATGGCATCATTCGAATATTGGAAAAGGTTACTATATTTCTCTTCAGAATCTTTTAATTTCATAGTTGTATTGATGGTAGTTATAATACTACCAATCTGGTTCGCTATAGTTTCAAGAGTGTTTCTTAAAAAAACAGGCATTTCATTGAGAGTGCGAGAAGCTACATTAAGACAACCTATTATTTCATTATCATATATTATAGGTATTAAGGCAACAGCGTTAAGTTCTTCATTTTGGAGGTTATTATCAATCGGCACGCATAAGTTTTCAAGATTAGTGTATTTTTGCTTTCCTTCCATAACTAAAAGCATTCTAGGGGAATCAGCTTTAATTCTTTTTAGTCCGTGTGTAGATTCTTTGGACATCCCTTTGGAAAATAGCAAGTTTAAATCACCTGAACTTTGTTCAACGAGATAAATGCCACAATAATCTAATTCCTCTATTTGAATAATATTTTCAACACAAAATCGAGCGAATTCTTCAAGCCCGGACCCTAAACTAAACTTCAGTGCGATATCACGCTGTAAATGAATTAAACTCTCAGCAATTTTTCTTTCAGTAATATCATATGCGATTGCATAAATAACTCCCTTTTCTGGATCAGATGTAGCCGCCCAAGCAAGTGTTCGATAATTTCCTTTTTTATGGCGATATCGATTTTCAAAGTGGAAAGTAGTGATCCCTTTAGAGAGTTTATCCATTTCACCAATTGTTGCAGCACGATCATCGGGGTGTACTAATTCCAGAAAGTTTTTACCCTCCAATTCCTCAGCTTCATAACCTAATCTTTCAGTCCATCCAGGATTTACTCGTTTAATAATACCATCTAATCCTGCAATTATAAGTAAATGTAAGGGTAAGTTAAAGAATTTATTTCTTTCCTCTTCTAACTCTTTTTTATCTGAAATATCATCTATTATCGTAATAAAATATTTAGGTTTTTGTAAGGAATCACGTAAGAGAGCTGTAGTAAGATTGACCCAAACAATCGACTTATCTTTACATTTATAACGCTTTTCAGTAGAATATGTTAAAATTTCACCATCTAATAACTTATTTTTAGCAATAATGCTCTCTTCAAGGTCGTCTGGGTGTGTAATCTCTGGAAAACTAAATGAAAGTAATTCTTCTTGAGAATATTTTAGAATTCCACAGAATTTTTGATTTACTTTAATGAATGAGCCATCTGGAGCAACTAGAGAAATACCTAACGCAGCATGTTCAAATATCGATCGAAATTTTTCTTCAGATTCTTTTAATTTTAGCTCAGCTTTTTTACGATTTGTTATATCAGTAGAACTAGTTATAAAACCTAAAATTTTACCAGATTCCCATATAGGGCCAACATGAGCTTCAAAGAAAAAATCATTGCCTACTTTATCACGATAACCAGTTTCGTAATTGTCTGGTTCACCTGTGCTTAAGACCCTTGCAAAAGTTTTTTTCACATTTTCTCTATATTTTTCTGGAACAAATTGATAAATTGGTTTGCCAATCACTTCATCAATGCTTAAATCAGGGACAGTATGATTAATGAACAATATATTTCCATCAAGATCTATTTGCATTATATTATCAGGAGTATAATTAGTAATAGATCTCCATCTTTCTTCAGATTCTTTTAATTTCTGTTCTGCTTTTAGACGATCTGTAATATTCTGTCCAATTCCATATAAGAATTTTTTACCTGCTACTTCAAATGGTACCACATTAAGTAGGAGAGTTTTGATTTTTCCATTCACAAGATATTCTGTTTCAAGTGTACGCCTAGAATAAAAAGGAGCATGAGTACTTTTTTGTTCCTCTAAAATAGATGGAGGAGTATAATCCCAAACAATCTTACATAATATTTCTTCTTTATCAGATTCTAAAAATTCACACGCAGCTTTATTAACGTCAATGTATTTATTATTTTCACCAACAATTAAAATGGGATTCAATGCCTCTTCAAAAATAGTTCGGTATTTTATTTCTGATGCGTCTAATTCTTGTTCTGCTATTTTTCGCTCAGTGATATCATAAAAAATACCTAGTTTTGATATGCTTCCATCAGGGTTAAGTAAAGGAGTAGAAATAATCTCAAATGTTTTATTTATTTTAGAGGTAAAAAATTCTTGCCTTAGTGTTTCTCCCTCAAAGATCGATTTATTTGCGCAATCTGGACAAGGCTCAGATCGATTAAGAAAATAATCATAACATTTTTTCCCATTAAGCGGTCCTAATTCTCTTTCTAACGCAGGATTAATAAATTCGACATCGTATTGATAATTCACAATATAAACACCACTACCCATAGTATTTAGAATATTGATGAGATTATTTCGTTCTTTTTCCATTCTATTTCTAGATTCTTTTTGTTCAATTATTGCCTTTAAACGATTTCCAATGTCACTTATCAAATATTTCTCTTCTTCGACAAAAGGCTGGTCTTCAAGATAATAAACTTTTATTTCTAATAACTTCTCATTTATTCTCACGCTAGTTGTTAAATTAGATTTAGTTTCTTTAAAATTATCCGTTTGAAAGGTTTTAGTATCATATATAATTTTTGCAGATGTTAGCTCTGGAAATTGCCATGCGAGTGGAATTAAATCTAACGTTCCTTTGAATATTTCATCTAATGAGATATTCGATCTTTCAAAAAGCTGAGAAATACCGTATAAACAGCTTAATTCCTTGACTCTTTCTTTAAGATTGTGCTCGGATTCTTTTAATTTTATGGTTCTCTCTTCTACTCGTTGATCTAATTCCACATTTATCTCTCTTAATTGAAGTTCTGATTTCTTTAATTTTTCTTCTGCCTCTTTACGCTCTGTAACATCATCAACGGTACATATTATACCATCATATTTACCCTCTTTAATTCTAGGGATTAGCCATCCTGATTGATAACTATGCATACCTGATGGTGTTCTAACAGGGATGGCGTCATAAAAAACTGATTTTAATGTATCTTTTGCTTTCTGATAATAAGGTCTGAAATATTTTAATGTGCTCTCAGGAAAATCCTTTAATACATGAGAACCAACGATTTGTTTAGCGGGGATACCGGCAATATTTTCCATTCCTTTATTAGTATAATAGATAATATCATCTGCATTAGTTACCCAGACTCCATCAATTATATTGTCTAAAATACTTTTGTAGAAATCTTTAATTTCTAAAACTTCTTTTTCTGAACTTATCATTTTATTTCCTCTATGAATGGGTGTGAAAAAATTTTATAATACAATCATGCTAATTTCAAATTTAAGCTGTTTTAAATTTTTGAACTATTAGGTGTTCATCAGAATTTTGATGATTTGAATCCAATAAATCTCAACCTTTAATAGATCTAAATTTCGGATTTTAGAAAAAAAATCTAACAAACTAAAAGTATTAGATTTGATTTATAAGTTTTTTTAATCCTTTATTTATGTCTAAATGATCGACAAAATTGTGAAAAGTAATAATTATTATTATATCATTTAGATTTAAGGATTTCTCGGAGATTTTCTAATCGAATTTCTCTCGAGAGGCGATTTACAAGAGAATTATGATCTCCATATAATGCGTTATGATAAGTTCAATAAATCTTTACCATTTAGAGCAATAGGCCGCATTAAACTCTAAAATATTTATAAATCATTTTAAAATGTGTCTCAGTTTCTTCTTCTAAAAAACTAAAGGACTTTTTCTAGCTTAAGTTAATTTCAATGGACCATCATAATATTTGGAGGCAGGACATCCAACACATCTTTTTTGGAGAAATGCTTTGCAATATTTACAACAAGTACCGCATGGGGTATTTTCATTTATTTGACTTAAAATATTGAAATCTATTGGGAAATAGATTTTTTCATTTTGTTTTCCAAACAATAAAATATTTGATTTTCGTACACCTTCTAAATTATAAAGCATGCAAGATTTCATCATGGTTTCTAATGTATCTAAATCTTCCGCAAAAAAGATTACTAGAAAATTATATTCGCCAATAATATTAAACGAATATATTAATCTCGGGCAATTTTTATAAATATGCTCAAGTTTATCTATTGCTTCAGGACCTACTTCTAACAAAAGACAACCAACCTTATAATCTAAATCTGAAAAATTAACTAAAATTGTAGGTTTAATTACTTTTTTTTTAATTAATGTTTCAAATCTATTTTTTATAGAAACATGGGACATTCCTAACTTATTCCCTATTTTTGAGTAATTAATTTTGCCATTTTTAATAAATGAATTAAATATTTCTAAATTTACCTTATCTAATTTGAGTTTTGGCTTTTTCATTTTCTTATTAAAATACTTAATTCCGATTGAATTTAGTTACAATTCGTAATATCATTTATAATTCTATTCCTTTAAAATTATAGATTATCATATTATATATTCAACTCAATATTAATTACCAAATATTTAGAAATGTTTTAAAAAAAGTTTTTTGGTAGAATTTTAGTGAAAGAATGATAAAAGGGTGGTATCCGATAAATATAAGATTTTTAGTAATTCTATAATATTAATCTTAATCAAAAAAACTTTGAATTTGTAATTAAATACATGAGAATATATTTGGAAATGTAATGAAAAAATAAAGAATATTTAAATATGAACATACATTTAAAAAATTACTTTTATTGCCGTAAAAGGAATTTATTAAGCCCAAATATGGGTTTAATATATTCATCTTCAATATTCTTTATCTTTTACAATATCTAAAGAATAAACTCTCATTTTTGAAACCAAAACTTTATAATAATTTTAATATAAAATTAATCAATCAATTAAAAATTGTAATATAATTGAGAATAAATTATACAAAAAATTAAAAAAGTAGAAAAAAAATGGTTGATATTTCAGATACTTTAGATTGTAGGGGAGAAGTATGCCCCTACCCAGATGTGAAAAGCAAAAGAAAAGCAAAGAAGATGAATTCAGGAGAAATTTTAAAGATCCATGTTGATTATCCTCTCTCCGCAGAAAGAATTCCTGAAACAATGAAATCTATGGGAAATGAAGTTCTTTCCGTAGATAAAGTTGGAACTTCTGAATGGGAAATAGTAGTAAAAATTAAATAATAAGAGGAATAAAAAAATGGCAATAGATATTTTAACAGTATTAATTCCTGGACTCATCCTCGGAATTATTTTTGGTATTATTTTACAACGTGGTCGCTTTTGTATGAACTCTGCTTTCAGAGATGTAATCCTATTGAAAGAATATAAGTTATTGAAATCTGTAATACTTGCAATTCTCGTTGCAATGCTAGGATTTGCGATAATGTCGTTTACAGGGATCATAACATTGAACCCAAAAGCTTTTTCTTGGGGAGCAAATATAGTAGGTGGTTTTATCTTTGGAATAGGGATGGTTCTAGCAGCTGGTTGTGCTAGTGGAACAACATATCGTGTCGGTGAAGGTATGATGGGTTCTTTAATGGCGCTTTTGGGATTTGGTGCTACAGCTTATTTTACAAAGTTTGGAGCATTAAACCCTATGGCAAAATTTTTGCAAACAGAAACCAGAATAACAAATTCGGATGGAAGTAGTCTTACCGTTTTTGGAGATTTAACACCAATATTTATGTTAATTATTGGTATCGTGGGGATTGGTCTTATAGCATTCTTTTGGATATATAAAGAATTAAAAGGTAAGAAAGAGGAAAATAAACCCATGCTTGATTTTTCCGATTTAGGTGTTAAAATTTTTAAAAGAGGATGGCATTGGGCTCCAACAGGAATTGCTATTGGAATCTTGGGTTGGTTTGCATATATTTCATCAGCTGCCGCTGGTCGTAATTATCCTTTAGGTATTACTGGTGGATGGATAGGTTGGAATAAATATTGGATTACTGGAGATACAGCAGCATTAGGTTGGGAGACTTTCTTAGTACTTGGTGTGGTGATTGGAGCATTTATAGTGGCAATAATCGCAAAGGAATTCAAGTTAAGAACGCCAAAAGATGGAAAGAAGATTTTACTCCAATTCATCGGTGGAGTTGCAATGGGTTTTGGAGCAGTAACCGCAATGGGATGTAATATTGGAAATATTTTAAGTGGATTTCCACTTCTTTCCGTAGGTAGCTTACTGGCCGGAGCTTTTATAATCTTAGGATGCTGGGTAATGGCATACTTGATGTTCATGAGAAAATCTTAGAAAATGGAGAATCTATTATTATGGCAAAGATAGGTATTCTTTTTTTCTCTGGACCTTATCAAGCACAAGGCCCTGAAACTGTATGTAAAATAGCAAACGCCGCTTTAGACAAAGGACATGAGGTTCGTATTTTCTGTTATATGGATGCTGTAAATGCTGTTCTACGTGATCAAAAGGACATTGAAGGTATATATAATATCGAGAAAGGATTTAGAAAAATCCTCGCTAAAGGTGCTATTATTCGTCTCTGTAATTTATGTCTTTTAGTAAGAGGTACTTTGAAGAATTGTCTCAATCGAAAAGAGTGCAATGGCGCTGATATAAAAAGAGCAGGTACACCAGATTTGGCAAAAATTATTGAACTGACAGATAAATTAATTGTGATAAACTAAGGTGAAAAAAAAATGTCTGAAGAAAAAATTGTGGTAATCGTTTTAAGACAACCCCCTCATGGAACTTTATATCCCGTTGAAGGATTAAGAATGGCAGTTGCGGTTAGTGGCGATTTTGAACCAATTATATTAGTTATTAACGATGCAGTATTTGCCTTTTTGCGCGATGTAGATAAGACAATGTACCAAACACATATAAATTTCTTAAGAGGAATTGACTTAGATATTATCCTTGATAAAAAATCTCTTGATGAAAGGGGACTAACTCAAAATGATTTAAGTGATGAAGTGATAATTAAAGAACATGGAGAAATCTTAAAAATACTAGCGGATTGCGATGTTGCTATTCCGTTTTAAGAGGTGATATATAATGGAAAAGAAGATATTATATTTTATTACGAGTGAAGATGCAACAGGAATAAACCTTGCTTTAGAAAATCAAGAAGACGATATTTCAATATTATTACTCCAAAACGCAGTTTATTTTGCAAGTAAACATAATAGCGAAATTTCAAAAGCACTCAATCAAAATAGAACTGTTATGGCTTGTAAAGATGATGTTGAAATTAGGGGATTAAAAAATTTGATCTTCGAAAAAGTTAATTTAATTAACTATGAAGAGATAATTGACCTAGTGTTAACCCAAGACACGATAATAAATATGTAGATTTTTTATAAATATTTGGTTCAAAGGTATTTTGACTATAAATCCTTTGATCCTTTTTTTTTTGTTTTTATTATTTCAGTTCTCTTTTCAAATATTAACTACAAGATTATAATCATCCATAATTTAAATCGACTAAGGGAATTATTAACTTAACTTTAAGATCGTTCTAATTTTTATAACCAAATTTCCCTTGATCGTTTTTTAGTAATTGGATTAAAATCTTCATATTATTCTTTATGATAAACTTTATCATTTTTTAAATCCAAGAATTTTGCTGATTTTATCTAATCGTGTATTCCTTGACAGTCTGTTAGTTATAGGGTTATGATCTCCATATAATCCCTTATGATATACTTGTCTGTTAGCTTGATAAAAAATTCCAATAGTAAACCTATGTAAATTCCTCGCGACAGTTAAAGCATCTTCCTTTGTCTTTGGTTCTTTATCAATATATTCAATTCTATCCTTAAATTCCTCCCATTTATGATAAGGCATGGCAGGTTGCAAAACTTCGATGAAGGAAAAACCCTCATGCTCTATAGCTTTAACTAGAGTTTCAGTCAAGTGATCAATTTCACCAGCATAACACCTGGCAACAAATGTAGCACCAACCTCAATAAGTAAAGAAATAGGATTGAAAGGAATCTCAAAACTTCCCTTTGGAGTTGAAGGACCTTTCCAACCTTTTTCTGCTAATGGAGAAAATTGACCCGTTGTGAGAGCGTATACACTGTTATTATGTAAAATAAATGTTATATCTTGGTTTCTTTTTGCTGCGAACATTGTATGTGCTAATCCTTCCGCTAATCCATTTGCATCTCCGGAAAAGTTAATTATTTTTAAATCTGGATTTGCTATTTTAATGCCTTCGGAATTTGAACAATTACGTCCGTGCAGTCCATAAAACCCACTTAAATTTAGATAATCAAAAATTTTCGCATGACAACCTATTCCAGCGGTCATAATTATATTTTCTCTTTTTATCCCTTTTTGCTCTAATATTGGAATTGCATTCCTTATAGCCGTAAAGATACCAAAGTTACCACAGCCAGGACACCATGTTATTTCTGCATTTGTTTTAAGATTTTCCATTTTATTGAAGCACCTCTTTGATTTTTTGTGATAATTCAACAGGTTCAAAGGGACGACCATCATACCGTTTAATCGTACTCCTTACGGTAAGCCCTGCCTTTCCTTTTAGAAGTTCAGCAAACTGTCCCGTAGAGCTTTGCTCGATTACAATATTATCTTGATTCTTAAATTCGTCTAACTCCCAAGTAGGTAATGGGCTGAGGAACAGTGGTTGGACAATTGTTGGGTTCATTTTTCCATATCTAAGGGCTTCTATTACGCTCATGTAAGTAGAACCATATGTGAAAATGTTAGTGGGATTTTCCCCTCGAATAATATTGATAGTGAATTGACTTTTTAGATACTCCGTAAGTGCATTTAATTTTTTATTTCTCTTATCATGCATTTTTGCTATCAATTCAGCATTTTCAGTGGTAATTCCAAATTCATCATGTTCATAACTATTCCATTTTATTACATTTTTAGAAGGAGGGAATAACATGGGGGAAATTCCGTTGCTTGTATCGAGATATCTTTTATATTCTCCACTTTCGTGCAATTTTGCTTCTGCCCATTTTACTTTTTCAATTTCCAAATCAATCGTCATATTGCTTTCTGATAGATGTTTTTCAGTAATTAGAATACCTGGTGTTTGAAATTTCCATACTAGATCCAGCATCTCGGCTGTTAAATAATAAGCTTCTTCTATAGTTCCGGGGGATGCTACAATCCTTAGAAAATCTCCGTGTCCTGCTGAGAGAGCAAAATTCAAATCTGCTTGCTCTGTGTAAGTTGGAACACCTGTTGCAGGTCCAGGTCGTTGTGATAAAATAACAAGTATCGGCGCTTCTGTGATTCCTGCTAATGAAAAACCTTCAGTCATGAGGGCAAACCCTCCACCACTCGTTCCTACCATAGATTTAGCTCCTGTAAACGCAGAACCAATTGCCATATTAATTACAGCAATTTCACTTTCAGCATGGACAACAGCTAATCCAAAATTTTCTGCTTGCTTAGCTAAGAAATGTAAAATTGTCGATGCAGGAGTCATAGGATAAGCATAATATATATCTAAACCACCCGCTATTGCTCCTAAACTTATTGCTTCATTCCCTGTAATTATGGGCCGTGTTTTATACCCTTTTTCTAAAGTGTATTTATTTCCACATTCAGGATTTACAATATCATAAATACTGTTGGCGAAAGCAATGTTATCATCAATTCCTCTTGGATATTGGGATCTTATTACCTCGTTCATCTGTTCTTTTTGAAACCCAATTACTGAAGATAGAATCGCAACAGCGCCTACTCCATACATTAATTTTTTCATAGGGTATTTTTCTGCTTCTGTACTCAATGGAATTCCAATACCATTGATATTATCTTGCTCATCAGAATTGAAGATTCTTATTCCTTCAACATCAATATCATTCATATGCACCTCACAACTTCTCTTATCAAAATTGACAATTAAATTTGCTTTCATATAATGACTCGCAATCCATCTGTTTGCAGTACTTACCACAGAGAAATTATGACCACCCCTAATTAAACTCATGTAGTCATCCATCTGAAATACTTGTCGACCCAATGATGAAAAAATATGTGATGCTACAGAACCTGCTTTCTTAACACCTTCTCCAGCCTTCCCTCCTACTATAAACGTAAATACATCTTTTTCCATTAAATCCACACCTTAAAAAAACAATCTATTTTAATCTTAATTAATCTAATACTGTGAAGTATCTTCTTTTATAATATAAGAAATATATAAAATTATTCCTTATAACTTTAAAATTACGCGACTAAAATAAACTTAAACCACAAGTAGGACAAGTTTTCTTATCGCCCATTATTAACTTTAGAAAATTCAATTATTAGATTATTACAATCCTCAATTATATCTTTAACTGGATCTTTAAAATTAGATGCTTCATCTTTAAAATCGTCTTTTTTTACTCCATCAACATATCCATATGCTGCTTTACCTCTTAATTTAATTAGATCCTTTAACATATCTAATTGATTATCAATTTTTTCCTTGAACCATTCTGGAATTTGTTTTTGCTTTAGATCGACATAAATAGGGGAGATATCATGCTTTTTTGGATATTCAATCCCAAAAAGAATTAATATCGCTTTTAAGGCTTGCTCAACTGACATTTCTAAGGAATAAATAACATCATCCCATCTTTCATCTTCATATGCTCGTATAGCACCTTGATACCAACGAAAAGCTCTTTCAACTGCCCCTTTTGAAGTATCATAATTATTCATAGTTCAATAATTTCTCCGAAATCTACATTTCTTTCCCAATAATAATCATTTTCTTTTATAAAAACTCGTTTAAGTCCTTTTTCTTCAATTCTTTTTTTTATTTTTCTAAGAAACTGATCTCCAGTTTGATTTCTATCAAATAAAATGATTCCATCCATCGCAATGTCATAAAAAATTGTTCTAAACGTATGTAAATCTTTTAATAACAATGATATATCCTGTATAGTAGAAAATAGACGATCACCTTTGGAATTTTTTAATTTTGATTTTCTCTCGTAATCTGAGATTATTTTCGTTAGTTGATTATTTAAACCGTTTTTTATCGATAATTTATTAGTAAATATTATAAAAAGGTCAATATCGGATTCATTATTCCATTTTCCCCTCGCTACAGAACCAAACAATATAATTGAAAGCAGATCCTCTTTATAATTTTCTTTCAATAATCTAACAAAATTATATAAGTAATCTCTAAAAATATAAGAGACTCGATCAAAATCCTCTATCATTCGATTTCCCTCTACTTAATCAAAATCTTTTATAATTCTTATCAAATTAATACCTAGGATGACTTTAACAATTAAAATTTAGATTATGCGCTTTTAAAAAATGTAATATAAATATAGTTAGTTAATGTATTTAATATATTCACATCAATTATTTATTTTTGCTTAATCTAATACGGTGAAGTATCTTTTTTTAGAATTAAAATATAAAAATATATAAAAGTATTCCTTATAACTTGTAATTACGCGACTAAAATAAACTAAAACCACAAGTAGGACAAGTTTTCTTGTCGCCCATTATTAACTTGCTACAGTTAGGACAAATTGTTACTAAAGCTTTTTTCTTTTTCCTTTTCTTTTTCTTGCCTTCTAATTCTTGAGGTTCTGTTTTTTTAGCTTCAAGCATAGCTCTTACATCAGCAGCAAAAGGATCTTCTGTATGAACTACTTTTAACTCTGCTTTTGCTTCTAATTCTCGTAAATATTCAACAATATTCTTTTTCTTTACTTTATTTAATTCTGCTATGGTTTGAATCTTACCAGATTGCACGTCACTTACAAATGTATTATCTAATTTTAAAATATTAAAGCAATTATGACATCTATACACATGTGGAATTCCAATATTTGAGGTTTTAGCCCATTGAGCCCAGCATACATCATGTGCAACTGTATCACAGGAAGGGCATCGAACAATTCCATGCTCACCTTTCTGAAAACATATTGAACATGTTGATTCTTCATTTACTACCTCTGGATCATCAGCTAAGTTAATAAAGAACGGTTGATTATCTTTAAGAACCATTCTTATTCTTTGTTGTACGAATGAGGGTATTGTAATATATTTTTTATCTGAAAGATCAGTTAAAATTGGACTTAACTGTTTAGCACTTTTTATCTCATGGAATTCTCCCTTACTTAACTTGACTAATTTAATTAGATTACTGCTTTCCTCATATGCCTGGGTACCTATATAAACCATATCGATGAAAAATGGTATATCCTTTACTTTACGAATAAGTTCTTCTAATGCGGGAAGATAATGTGAAGGTATTTTAAAAGCACCATCATCTATTAATATTAATAATCGAAATGTTTTTTCAGAGATTTTCTTAAATACCTCTATTATAAACGTGACAGCAATAAAAACACCACCCGAGATATTTGCTCTAATAAAATCCTTATTTCTAGTCTTCAAAGTCTTTAGTATATGTTCTGGATCAAAAGTAAAATTATTTAAGTAATATGGTCCTTCTTGTTCAAAGGCTATTAAATTAAACCTGTCAGAAGGATCCTTTCCTTGTTTATTCTTCATGAACTCTTCAAGGGAGGAATAGACCTGTTTTAGCTTAGTTATTTCTGGTGTGAGACCATAAAAGATTAAACAATCTTCACTTTTTGTTATTTTTAAACTCATAACTAACTGTCCGGGTTTTAATTTGCAATGAAATCAATTTTATATTAATATAAAATTCGTGTTAGGATTAATAAGTTTAAGGTAAAACTAAAGTAAGTAATAGAGAATATTTTGAAAGGTTTAAAATGATAAATGCAAATTAAAAACATCCATTTCTTAGAATAATTATTCTTATTAATTACTATACTAAATTTTTTAAAATAAAATACCTTCTATGGACTAAATTTAGTAATTATATTTTAATTAAATATTAATGAAGCTTACTAAAAAAAATGTCCAATTAAATAACGGGTTTAATTTATGCAAGTTTATCGTCTAAAAATTAATAAAAATCAATGTATTGGGTGCAATATCTGCACAGTTAGTTGTCCCATAAATTTTAATCAATTAAAAGATATGGGTTACTTAACTGAAGAAAATGCGGTAATCTTAATTAAAAATGGGACGGCTTATGATATTTTCGATGAAAATCGTAAATTTAATTGCGATGGATGTGGAGTCTGCCAGAAATTCTGCCCCGTAAGTGCTATACAGATAGAATTAGTAAAAGTATAATGAGGTAAAAAAATGTCATTTCCTAAGATATCAAGAACAATCTCAAAAGAATTAGAACATGTTAAAGTTCAATTCCTTACAGAAAGTTTAGAATTAATCCTAGATAGAACTAAGTGTATTGGTTGTGGAACTTGTGCTCGAGTATGTCCAAAAGATGCAATTTCTCGTGGACCAGTAGGAGCATCACGTCGATTCCCAACCTTAGTAGATATAATTCCTGAAGTATATGATCCTAAAAAATGTGTCTTTTGTGGTACTTGTGTTTATTTTTGTCCTACAAGTTGTTTAACATTAAAAATAGATGGAGAGACTGTTAATATAGATGATATTCAAATTGTTAAAGAACATGTTGTTCCAAAACTTGAGTTTGAAACAAAAAAAGTTACTAGCCTCGATGGTATTGAGAGAGTTGTTAAACAATCAGCAGTAGCAAAAGTAGTTGTTAAGCACGAAGACTGCCCTGGAGGATGTGCAACATGTGCCGAAGTCTGCCCTTCAGGTGCAATTATAATTGGTAAGAGACCAGAAAAAGGTTGGGAAAGTTATCATAATGTAGAAGTAGATGATGAAGATAAATGTATTGCGTGCGGCGCTTGCGCAAATGGCTGTCCCACAGCGGCAATTCAATTAGAAATTACAGACCTTAAAACATCAGGTGAGTATAGTGAGTTGTTTTGGAATCCCCTAGTAAAACGGTTTAAGGCAGTAAGATGGAATCAACCAACGGAGGAATAAAATATGGTTTTGAATAGTTTAAAATTAATAACATGTCGAACAATAAATCAAGGAGTTGCTTTAGAGGGAGGAAAAGTTAGTCGTGAGAATGTTCGAGCCTGTGCACTATGTGCTTTGGATAAAGAAGATTTTAAAAAGTTAGATTGTCTTGTAGGCACTCCGGTAAAAGTTATTACTGATTTTGGAGAGGTAATGGTTTATTCTACCATCTCAGATGAAGGACCTCATCCAGGCATTATTTCCATACCAATGGGACCTTGGGCAAATCAAGTAGTTAATCCTGATTCTCAATCATGTGGTACACCCACTTATAAAGGAATGGATGCTAGAGTTGAGGCAATTCCTTCAGGAAAAGTGTTAGATGCACTAGACTTAATAAAGTTATTAAAGGTGGCGTAATAATGGTTGTAAAAGAAATAAAAACTATTACGGATGTTGTTTGTCCCTTCTGCGGGACCCTTTGTGATGATCTAGAGGTCGATGTTGACGTTAAAGAACAAAAAGTTATAGAAGTAAGAAATGGATGTCAGATTGGTACTAAAAAATATTTTTCATCCAATCCAAGTGAACATCGATATGAAAAGCCTTTAATCCGTGATAATGGCAGTTTCAAAGAAGTATCGTGGGATGAGGCTCTGGATAAAGCAGCAGATATTTTAGTTCAAGCAAAAAGACCTTTGTTATATGGATTCTCAAGTACGGAATGTGGCGCTCAAGGGAAAGGTGTAGAATTAGGAGAAATGCTTGGAGGAATTTTAGATAATACAGCTTCAGTATGTCATGGCCCTTCATTATTAGCTATCCAAGATGTTGGAGCACCTACATCTACGTTAGGAGAATATAAAAATAGAGCTGATCTTATTATTTTTTGGGGTAGTAATCCCGTTCATGCTCACCCTCGTCACTTAGGTAGATATAGTGAATTTGTTAGAGGATATTTCAGAAAAGATGGAAGAAATGATAGGTATCTTATTGTAGTTGATCCAAGAAATACTCACACAGCTCAGATTGCAGATCTTCACGTCCAAGTAAATCCGAATGAAGATTACGAGCTAGTGAATGCTATGAGGGCTATCTTAAGAGGTGTCGAATTAGATATTGACACAATTTCAGGAGTTTCAATTGAAGATGTTAAAAAATTGGTTGAAACCTTGAAATCATGTAATTTTGGTGTACTATTTTTTGGAATGGGACTAACTCAAACTTTATCTCATCACCGTAATATTGATGCGGCTATCTGTCTTGTACGAGAATTAAATGATCATACTAAATTTTGCCTAACGCCTATGCGAGGACATTATAATGTAGCTGGTGCAAATCAAGTATTTACTTGGCAGACGGGGTATGCATACTCTATTGATTTTTCAAAAGGATATGCACGTTATAACCCAGGTGAGTTTTCCTCTGTAGATCTTTTAATAAAAGATGAAATTGATGCCTCATTAATCGTTGCTTCTGATCCCGCTAGTAATTTTCCCGCCGCAGCGGTAAGAAACATGTTTAAACATCCATTAATATCAATAGAACCACATCACACGCCCACTTCAGTAAATGCCGATATTATTTTGCCCCCTGCAATTGCGGGTATTGAATGTGAAGGCACAGCCTATCGTATGGATAGTGTTCCTTTACGATTACGTAAAGTGAAAGAAGCTCCCGGGGAGTGCCTAACAGATAAAGAAATATTAAAGCGCCTAGTTGAAATAGTAAAAAAGAAGAAAGGTGAATAATGAAGTGGCAGAAATTAAATTAAAATTAAAAAAAGAACCTGAATTTCCTTTAGAAGCTGAGACAATTAGTCCCGATTATTTTGCGAATAAAGCTGCATCAGACATTAAAAAATTAACAGTTTACCATGGTAATGAAGAAAAATCAATAGGAGATTATTTTGATGTCTCAGGAAAAGCAGGAGATGTTGGAGATTTAAAAATTACTATTGATGGAGATCTTTCAATGGTTAAACGGATTGGAGAGCTGATGACGGGAGGAGAAATAGTTATCAATGGTAATGTAGGTATGCATGTTGGAAGTCAAATGAAAGGAGGAAAGATCACAGTTAATGGAAATGCGGATGATTGGGCAGGTGCTATGCTGAAAGGAGGAGAGTTAAATATAATTGGAGATGCTGGGCATTATGTAGGAGCGGCGTATCGCGGATTTTGGAAAGGCATGCAAAATGGTATCATTCGGGTTAAAGGTAAAATTGGTGATGAAGCATTAACTTGGGTAAGTGGCTCAAAACCAGCAAAAAGATTTCCAACATTAATTTGTGGGGGTGCTGGTTCTTTCTTGGGAATTCATAGCCATGGAGGCACTATTATCGTTGAAGGTGATTGTGATAGATGTACTGGAGCAGATCAAGTTCGTGGTACGATAGTGGTTAAGGGTAAAGTTTCAAAAATCCTTCCCTCTTATGTAAAAATAGGGGAAGTTAAGGAAATTGAACTCATGAATGGAGACAAGATTACTGGAAAATTCAATGAATATAGTGGGGACCACTCAGTAGCAAAGAATCATTCTAAAATTGATAAAAAAACTGGACAGATTTCAAACAGCTCTAACGGTAGACTTTTCATTGCAGTTTAATCAAAAGATTTCTGTGATGATTCTTTTCCTAATAATCAATTTTTAAATGCGGCACATAATCAAAAAATCATTCACTAAGAATTTTTTACAATTTTGTAATTGAAAATCATTTGACTTCTAGATAATATTAAATAGAGTACCGATCTAATTTAATCTAAGTCAATTATCCCTTATACTAAATTGTTAATAAAAATTGGTGTGATTATGAAAGTAAAAAATTATCCTATTTCAACTATTTTTTTGTCGATTTTAACAATTACGGGACTTTTAATGCCTGTATTAAATAATGAACTACTTTTCATCAAGACAGAACAGAAAAATAAAATATCTCAAATTGAGGGTACTCGTCTGAAAGTGGGGGTATCTGGTACCCCTGCAGTAGACTGGGATATTGCCATTAGTAGTCGTTATGGTATTGTTGATTTATGGTATTGGCCTGCTACTTGTGAATTTTTATATGTGACAAATGAGGAATATGATAGAGGCCTCTCACAAGGAGTCCCTAAGCAAGACACATACATACCAGCACTGGCAACAAGTTGGGAATTTGATTACTGGCCGGAGGAGATGAATTCAAAAGGATTCATTAATAAAGGTGGAGCGGCAAATATAACTTTTAGACTGCGAGAAAATGTAACCTTTCATGATGGTTCTGCATGGAATGCCACAGTAGCGAAATGGAATATAGATCGGGTGTGGATAATCACTGGGAATCTGACCGGGAGAGGTGACTTACGTAATAGAGATACATACTGGTATCCTGTAGCTACTTATGCTGATTATTATACTGAAGATTGGAATCTAACGTATTTAGCTGATACATTTGGGTATTATGATGGCTACTTTAACCCAAATCCTGCAAATAGTGACTATTCGAAAATGTATACTCCCTATAATCTATACCCTATTGTCAAACGGGTTGTAATTACGGATGATCAAGCCTCTGGTGGAGAAATTAGGATTGAATTCAATGATTGGAATATGT
>JAHLWT010000212.1 GCA_019057775.1 Promethearchaeota archaeon | reverse complement strand
AATTTATTTTTTTTTGTAAACGTGAAGTTCGTTTTTTTAGACCTTTTATATTGCTATTCTTAACTAGAATCTAAATAATTTAAAAAAATGGGTTATAAATTCTAAATCTTCGTGAAAGCTTCATTTCACGATCGCATAACAAAAAGGGATTATTCGAAAAATTTACTAATGCTCTGGAGTATTGGATAAATTCTTATTTATGCGGGGATATCTTGAATTGAAGGTAAAATATATATAGCTGAGTAGAAATGAAAATGGTGCTATGATATTAAAATGAATTCCTCCTTGCTCCATCTGAATCAAAATAAGAATTGATGTAATAATATAATTTAAAATTATGAGTAATATATATAACCAAAAAGTTCGGACGTAATTAGATATTTCTTTATTTTCGTTTAATTTAAGAGCCATTAAAGATAAAATGAAAAGGAATAATAGATTATATAATGGCCAAGTTTGAGGCCAACTTATCATAATAATTATTACCGAAATACCATAGAAATAAAACAAATCAATTTTATTACCATTAATCAGGAAATTTATTGTTAACACAGAAAATAGAATTATCAAAATGCTGAAAAAGATAATTCGTGGGTTTATTCCTGTCAAAAATAATAAATTAGTTAAACTTTGACTTGCTTCAAAGAATATATACATTGAATTAATTCCAATAAAATCGTAAAATAATGCTGAATTTAGAATAAATACGATTATATTGATCAAAAACACAATTATAACAAAGAAGTATCTAAAAATTGATACTAACTCAACTTTCACTTTATATTTTTGTATCTTAACCTTCAGAAGGAAAGGGAGAATTATGATAAAAAATGGTTTCAGCAAGATAGAAAAAGAAATAAAGAGACTTCCAATACTATTATTCAATTTCATTCTCTCTTCTTTTTTAAAAAAATAATATGAAATTAATAGAAATACCAAGGAAAAGGTTAACATTTGTCCATTATAATAATTATCAAAATTAAAGGGGAGTATAAAGATAACGAACATCATTTTTTTTAGGGTTTTGATTTGATCACTTGAAGAATTAAAGACCTCATTTGCAATCTTCAAAGTTATTTTTCTTAGGCATAAATTCCCGATCAATATTATAATTATGGTAAAAATATACCCACTAAATTCATTGAATAATAATAAATAAGAATAAAAAATTGGACTTATAGGAAAATAACGGAAGGGAGCAACCTCATTTATCACATATAGTTGTGAAATATCAGAATAAAAATTCTTGACCGAATTATAAAAACATAAAAAATCCCCTCCTCTATAAAAAGGGGGATTTAAAATTTGAAGGATTATTATTATGAGCGGGTAAATTAAGTGTAGAACTAATAGATAATCCCAGATTATTCTTTTTTGATGGACTTTTTTCAAAATCAAAATATCTTTATTTTTGTTGAATTAATAATAGTATAATCCTTATTTTGCTAATTCTTCCTATTTAATAAATAAATCCTTTACGATTCAATTTAAATGTACGGCAACAGCAGATTCTTTTCTATTGAAGGATTAGACTCCCATTAAATTTAGGTTATACAGTATATTCGTATCTCACATAGGTTATTTCAAGTCTTAATTCTCAAATGCCATCAGTTCAATATCAGTTAGAAGATTTTTTGATATTCGATTTCCGATATATTTAAATACATGTTTTTATTGTATTCTATCAGTATTCGGTTTACGATATATCACAATCCGAAGAAAAAAAATAAGTTAACAAAAATGTTTTTTGGCAAACGATTTAGAGGATATCAAACAGATACACTGTCAGGCTTAGATATTTTAGTTTTAAACATCGTAAAAAACCATTCAGGTATTACGGGTTATGAAATTACTCAAATAATCAATAGAAGATTCAGAGGGTTATGGAGAGGTTCAGCTGGGACGATTTATCCTTTATTAAATAAATTGGCGGAGATTGGCTTTGTAAGGATATCTGAAATTATTGAAGGTAATCGACCTAAAAAGAAATATGGTATAACTAAAAAAGGAGAAACTGAACTCAAAAATGTTCTAAGCGATAACATTTTTCCGAGCATGCATTCTCTCATGGACTACATCTTTACAATTGTTGAGGATTTCCCGGGAATTAGAAGAAATGTTGAAACAATGTTTTGTAGTTTTCCTTATCATAAATCTGTGAAACACCCTAAAATCAATGAAAAGGATTTATCTTTGCAGAATCAACACTTAATAGAAAATTCTATTAAAAAACTAGAACACTCGAAACATAAGCTCACGGAGAGATTTAAAATGATTGATAAAAGAATTTCGAAGTTTAAAACAGTACTGGAAGATATCAAAAAGGAAAGAGAAGAAAAAGCTAAAACTATCGAAATCCTTGATGACGACATGTATTCTTAATTAAATTGCCAAAAACTAATATTAAAAATTAAAAAAAGGAGGTAAAAAGTTTATGCACGAAGAAGATACTAAAGGTTCCCACGGTCATAGTAACCCTCATGGTCCTCGACATTCTCACGGACATCACGGTAAAAAAGGGATGATGGGCTGTTTTCCATTTTCGCCTGAACAAATGCATAATATGAAGCACATGGCTAAACATTTCATGCGAGGTTTTATGGGAGGGTATGGACGCCATATTCCTTATAACATAGAGGATCTTGGTGAAAATTATCTGATTACCATACCATTAGCAGGTCGTACTAAAGAGGAAGTCAAAGTCTCATTAATTAATAACCATTTGAACATTAAAGCGGAGAAACCTAAAATTCCTGAGACTGAAAAGGTAAAAGAGAAACCAGAAGAAAAATCAGGAAATGAATGTTGTTGTTCTCCACAATTCCTAAGGGGCTTCACGTTCGTTGAAGTCAACATGGACATTCCTTTACCTGTAGACGTAGATCCAGAGACTATTGTTTCTAAAATGGCTAACGGACTCTTGAAGATAACAATGGGGAAAAAACCAGCAAAAAACATCAATATTAGCGACAATTAATTGATTAATTAAAAATTAAGGGTGGGACGCCTTAGAATTAGGACAATATGGCTTCAAATTAAGCAATATTGCAATACTTTAACTCTAAAGCACCCCAATTAAATATATTTTTTTTCTTTTTAAAATGTTTATTAATTTGTTTTAAATATAATACCAATCTTTTTATAACCTTCTTCTTAAAATTTTTATATTACTTAAAACAATTCTGAATTTTAGGGATATTAGAAAGGGTTCTTGATTATATTTCAAATTTTAACCTTCCTACTGAATATAAAATAAAAAAAAAGTTTGTATATATTATTTAATTCTTTCTTAGTTTGTTTATTTTTCTTTTTCTTAGGATTAAAACAACAGATATACCTGCAATACAAATTAAGACCACAGTAATAATTACGAAAAACATCCAATCTGAGTTTGTGCTAATAATTCGAAAGATAACAGTTTCATCCGCAGTTTTTACGGATAAGGAAGACATAGTTCCTTCACTACCATACATTATTTCAACAGTATAATTTGTTTCCCCATAACGTTCAAATATGAGAGTATTTCCGCTTGATGTCGCATTTTCACATCCAAGATCCTCTATAAGAACTTGTAAGTATCCTGTTTGCGGTTTTGCGATTGCTAATCCATTTAAAGCTATTTGCCATAAAAATTCATCTGCGTCGAGAGTTGGAAAAGGTGAAAGAGGTAATTTCCCATTCAATTCCGCTGATAAGTTATTATAATCATCTAACATTGTTTTAAAATCAGACGGATTTTTAAATACCATGATTCCATCTATGTAGCTTTGTTCTTCAGGATAACCACTCGATGTGAAATTCCAAACTGAGCGCACACCATATGATAACTTATAATTAGTTGTATAATTCGTATTAATTGTTGTTTCATTATACCCAAGACTATTCATCGAAATTAAGAGCATCATAATTTTTTCCAAGTTAAAGATCTCAGGCATAAATATCCCTGTTAACACATCATATGTTTCCCATGTAGTGTCTCTCCAGCCTCTCATAGTAATTTTGCTTTTAGCACCTGTAATATTAGTCTCTCCCTCGAACCAATCACTGGGTGTAGTAGAGTTACTTACTGTGGTGTTCCAAACAGTATCATCATATTGACTAACTGTAAAAATATCTGTCCCCTTCACTAGAGTTGATTGATAATTTGAGCTAGCTAATACCACTGTAGATAATGCTCCAAACATGATTAATCCGAATAGAATCACACTCAGCAAGCTCAACTTTATTTTATTCTTTATTCTTCTCATTTAACAACCACCAAATTTACTAATTTCAATATTCATCATCGCTTTATAGTTGCCTCCGTTTGAATAGTAATGCCGCAAATATGAAGAATGCGACCATATATACAATAAGTAAAGTAATACCTATCCCAATAGCCGGTGTTATCCATTGACCAAACGTAAAATGTCCCCCAGGAGGACCAAATCCGCCTCCACCTCCACCACTAAAGGAAATTTCAACGTATCTTGGATTTGGAAATGGATTATTTAGGATTCCTGTTATAAGATTACCTAAGTACGTTATAGAATATAATGGTTCAAAAGCATCTTTAAATACTAAAGTAACAATCTGATCTGCTATACTAAATCCAATGAGAAGTAGTATCAAGGTAGATATGATTGTAATGTTTACACTTCTCATAAATGAACTAAAGAATGTAACAAAGCTGCTTAATGCAATTACATATAATAGGGCAATACCATATGAATAAAATAATCGGATATTAATTGGCCCTCCGTAATAAAAAAATCCAAGAAGCCCTAATATAATGTAATAGATAGTAATAATGATTGCAACTAAGATTAAATTACCAAGATATTTACCTATTATCAATTTGTATTTGTTGATTTTGGGAAAAACAATAAACCCTGTTTTTTTATTAAATTCTGAGCAAATTATTCCCGAAAAAAATAAACACGCTGCAAATAGAGTTATGAATGAAATAAAGCCCAAGCCAGTACTAAAGAATTCTGCTTGCGTATTTGCTAGAAGATTATTTGGGATTAACTGAAGGATATAACCCAATAATACAGCAATTACGATTGTAATTATAGAAAAAAAGTAAAATTTCTTTATTTGTTTTTTCATTTCAAATACAAGCGTATCAAATATTGGTTTTATTCCAAGGAATTTTTCATTTCTAGTTTCCATTTTTTTATTCATCTCCCTTTAATTCACTATCTTTTACCATTTTTGCATAGATTCTTTCTAGTTGAGAAGTCTTAGGTTGAGTAAATGAGATCACCGTAAAATCTGATTCAAATTCCTTTATAAGAATTTTCAAGATTTCTCCCTTCGATTCATTTTTTCCATCATAAAAAATCTTTAACTCTTGTTTTTCAGGATAATACTTCACTGGAATTTTTGATATTTTTGGATCTAAATTCTGGTCTAGATAGGCATTAAGCTTTTCATTTATACGATTTAATAGAGGAGCTAATTCACTCGCGTTAAGAGACTCAAGTAGAACGCACTCTAATTCGCTTGTCTTCAATATTAGAGCTAGGTTCTCTACTGTGTCAAATCCTGCTATTGAACCACGATTGATTAACGCAATTTTATCACATACTTCAGATATTTCATATAACATATGTGATGCCACAAAAATAGTTTTTCCCCGAGATTGAAGTTCTCGAATGTACTTCCGAATTTCAACACGGGCTAATGGATCTAAACCAGTTTGTGGCTCATCTAATATAACTATCTCGGGATCATTAATAATTGCTTGAATTATTCCCAATTTCTGCACCATTCCTTTAGAATAGGTCTTCACTCTTTCATGCTTCCATTCAGAAAGCTTAAAAAGTGTTAAGAGTTCATCGATTCTTGCTTCGGTCTTATCTTTTGGATAGTGTTGGAGCTTCGCAAAATACTTGAGCAGTTGGTACGCAGTCATATTGTAAAAATTGGGGATATCAATTAAAAAACCGATTTGAGTTACCGTGCTAGACACTTTTTCCAAATCTTCTAATTCACTATGATTCGTTCTAATTAAGATTCTCCCTGAATTAGGTCTTAAAATTTTCGCAATCATTTTAATGGTTGTAGTTTTTCCAGCACCATTAGGACCAACTAGTCCTATAGTTTCACCCCTACATACTTCTAGATTTACTTTATTTACCGCTGTAAAATTGCCATACTTTTTAGTTAAGTTTTCAAGTTTTAACACGACTTCGGTTTTGTCTATTACTGGTCTTACTTTCACAATTTTTTCCTTCACGGGAGTAATTTCCTGATGTTTTTTTTCATATTCTCGCAATTTGATTTGACTCTTCTTATTTTTTCTCTTTCTAATGATTAAATATACAATGATTACTACAATTATTGGGATGATGATAAAAATTAAAAATCCTCCCGGTCTTTGAGGTCGCTGTAATATCATTTTTTAATCTTTCCTTATTTAATTCAAGTGTTTTCATTTTTAGTTAAATTTATTTTTTTAATTCTTCAAGCTGTTCATCAATCCACTCAATTCTTTTCATTAAAAATTTTCTACGAACTTCTAACATTTTAGTCTTTTCTTCATTCGACAATCCGTTTAATCTTCCAAATAAAGGCCCTTTAAATGGAAAACCTTTAAAATCTCCATTTGATATTCCGTGTGGAGACTCCATACCAAGCGTCTCAGACATGAATTTTTTCATTGCTTTAGACCTTTCTTGTTGAATTTCGATCATGTACTGTAATTTTTCCTTGCCTTCTGTCGTTATTTGATAGACTTTTTTAGTATCTTCAGGATCTTCAGTTTGAATCTGTTCAATCAATTTTTCCTCAGCACTCAATTTCTTAAGAAGCGGATAAATTGTTGATGAAGGTGGACTGAAAAATCCTAGTGTTCTATTTTTAATTTCTTCAATTATTTTGTATCCATGGAGAGATTTTTCCTCCAGAATTGAGAGGACTAAAAAACGCATGAATCCCATTTTTGATGGTGGACCAAATCGTTTTAACATTTCTTCTTTCATCTTCTTTCCACCATAATTTGAGTTGTGTATCGATCATATACATATCGATCATATACATATCGATCATATACATATCGATCAT
>JAHLWT010000211.1 GCA_019057775.1 Promethearchaeota archaeon | reverse complement strand
AAGTCCCTGCCTCATTTTAAGGAAATCCGCTTACAATTACTTACATCACTTGATCCGGAAGAAATCTTTAAACTATTAGACATTATTGCTGAAAAATATTCTAATCCTTAATAGTTCAAGGCTCGAAGCAGGAAGTAGTAAAGAATAAACAACAAGATAAAAGTCAAAAGGTTACCCTGTGAAACAGCAACTTCATTGCTCCTGCTACGCAGGGTTTCACGGGGTGAACCCTGTGAAATAGTGGCGTAGCCACTGCTGCGAAGCAGCATTTAACAGGGGGGGAGTAAATATCAAATATCCAATACCAAATAACTAAATAATTACTACTTAACAAAGATGTGCCTGAACGATACCAAGGTTTATCTTCCGGATCATAATTTGGCATATTCGGATAGATCAACTATGGCAGCTGCAGTAGAAGGACGTCCCCCACTGATAGATCATAGGATAGTTGAGTATATGTTTAATCTTGCTCCTCAATATAGGATTCGTGGAAACAGACAAAAGTATTTATTAAAGAAAGTATTGGAAAAATATATCCCATCTGAAATAATAAATAGACCAAAAGCTCCTTTCAGTGCTCCCATTCGTTTATGGTTAAAAGGGCAATTACTTGAAATGGTATCAGACATACTTTCAGAATCTTCTATTAAGAAAAAAGGAATTTACAATCATAAGTATGTACAGCAACTAATTTACAAAAATAATAAAGGCATGGAAGATAATTCGCAGGTTATCTGGAGATTAATAACTAACGAATTATGGTTTCGAACTTTCATTGATAATAAAATTGAACCAACTTATTCACCAACTCACCCAACAACCTAAATCAGGAAAAATACCAAAAGATTGGGATAATATCTCAAACAAGAAGAGGCAAAAAGACGTTGATATACGATGGACAAAGAAAAATGGAGAAAAATCAAAATCAAGAACAAGAGCACGAGTCGAGCATATATTTGGCTTTATGGAGCAAAGCATGAATAAACTATATCTAAATACAATTGGAATAAAATGTCAACAGGCATTGTAGGTTTGATAAACTTGACTTACAACCTGTTCAGATATGAACAAATAGTACGGTTACATGGGATAAGTATGTCCTGATGGTAATAATATATTTTACATACTGATGATAGATAGAATGATAAGAGAATAAATTGTGTTTTTAGAAACCTTTAATATAAATTTGCTTTAATTATAAACCGGACAAAACTAATTTTTAGAAGTGTCCTTTATGTTTTCTTCGAAATTTTGGTACGATTGGAATCATAATATTGAAATATCCCAAAACTTATTGAATAATGAATATTTTAATAACCGGAGGTTGTGGTTTTGTAGGTTCAAATATCGCAATTGCATTAAATGAACAAGGACATTCAGTTACTTGCTTTGATAATTTATCAAGACGTGGTTCTGAGTTAATCTTACAAAGATTAATAAACCATGGTTGTGAATTTTTTCATGGGGATATTAGAAATCCTGACGATTTTGGAAAACTGAACAAGCACTATGACTTAATGCTTGAATGTAGTGCCGAATCTTCTGTTTTAGCAGGTTCTCAAGGTTCTGATGCTTACTCGCTGGTAAACAATAACCTTATAGGCTTTATTCATTGTATAGAGTATTGCAGAGAGTATGAAACCTCAATTATTTTTCTTTCTACGTCCAGGGTTTATCCATATAATAAAATTGAATCATTCACTTATAATGAAATTGAAACAAGATTTGAAATAGCCCGAGAATATCAATACATATCTAAAGAGGGTGTTTCAGTTGATTTCCCATTAAAAGGAATCCGCTCTTTGTATGGAGCTACAAAATTGGCTGCTGAATATATCCTTCAGGAATATTCCCATAACTATGATATTCCAGCAATCATAAATCGTTTTGGTGTTATTGCAGGTCCATGGCAACTAGGGAAAGTTGATCAGGGCGTTTTTACATTTTGGCTTGTCAACCATTATTTTAATAAACCATTAAGCTATATTGGCTATGGAGGAAAAGGAAAACAAGTAAGGGATTTATTGCATATAGATGATTTAACTAGATTAGTAATTAAACAATTAAATTCAATAGATAAATACAGAGGTGATATTTTTAATGCCGGAGGGAGTTCATTTTCCTCCTTGTCTTTGTGTGAGACTACTGAGATTTGTCGGGAAATTACCGGAAACAAAGTACCTATTAAACCTATTCTAAAGAATCGTCCGGCAGATTTAATTTGGTATAAGACAGATAATTCCAAAACAACAAATGAGTTTGGCTGGAAACCGGAAAAAAAGGCTGAAACAATTCTTAGTGATATTTATGATTGGTTAAGGGAGCATGAAGGAATATTTAGAGAAGTATTTAATTAGTAAAATTTTTATACGACAAACAAATAATTCAATACAAATTTAATAGTATTATAATGAGAACAATTATCATAACTGGCGCAGGCGGTCTTATTGGATCTGAATCTGTAAGGTATTTTTCCGAAAAGGGATTTAATGTTATTGGTATTGATAACGATACGCGTGCTTATTTCTTTGGCAAAGAAGCATCAACGAAATGGGCATTAAAGGATTTATCAGAAAAATACTCTAATTTTAAAAACTATGAGGTGGATATCAGGGATTTTGAGTCATTAAGCCGGATTTTTAATGAGCATTCGTCGGACATTGATTTGATAATTCATTCTGCAGCGCAACCTTCACATGATTGGGCTGCGAAAGAACCTTTTACTGATTTTACCATCAATGCAAATGGGACTTTAAATCTACTGGAAGCTACTCGACAGTATCGTCCTGATGCAGCTTTTATATTTACATCTACCAATAAGGTTTATGGCGACACACCTAATTATCTGCCATTTATCGAGCTGGAAACGCGCTGGGAGATAAGTGAAGAACATAAGTATTTTAAAGAAGGAATAGATGAGAAAATGAGCATTGACCACAGTAAGCACTCGATATTTGGAGCTTCAAAAGTTGCTGCTGATGTAATGGTTCAGGAATATGGCAGATACTTTGGCATGAAAACGGGTATATTTCGTGGAGGTTGCCTTACTGGTCCTAACCACTCTGGTGCTATGCTTCATGGATTCCTTGCCTATCTGATGAAATGTGCCATAACAGGAAAGCAGTACACTATTTTTGGTTATAAAGGGAAACAGGTGCGTGATAATATTCATAGTTATGATTTAGTGGAAATGTTTTGGCATTTTTACCAGAATCCAAGATCAGGTGAAGTATATAATGCAGGAGGAGGACGTTTCTCCAATTGTTCTATGAAAGAAGCAATTGGGATGTGTGAAGAAATTACCGGAAAGAAAATGAATTATGTATATAATGAAAATAATCGTATTGGCGATCATATTTGGTACATAAGTGATTTGACTAAATTTAAACAACACTATCCTGACTGGAAACAAAAATATAATATTTCAAAGATTTCAGGTGATATCTATAATGGCTTAAGTAATCGTTTGTAAATTATTTAAACATGGATTTAACAAAAATATATCAGTATAGGTTTCAAAATTAACGATACTAAAAAACAAATAGTTTGGAAGTTGATTTACCACCTCAGTATTTTGATGCGATATTTGTTTCGAATTTTTTAGAACATTTGAATAGTCAGGAGGAAGTGGCCATATTCTTAAAAAGACTGTATAGTACCATAAAGAATGGAGGAAGAATCGTAATTATGGGTCCCAATTTTAAATATGCTTATAAAGAATATTTTGATTTTGCTGATCATAAAATAATTTTAAGTGAATTGGGCGTTACAGAGCATTTGATGGGGTGGGATTTAATGTCGTAAAAATAATACCTGGGTTTTTACCATTATCATTTCGAAGTGGTGGATTATTGCCAGTTTCCCATTTTACTGTAAAATCATATATGCATTTACCATTTTTTGGAGATTTTTGGGAAAGCAATTCTTGGTGGTCTCAGAAAAATAATGAAAGTAATCCAACAAAAGCACTTTTTATAAAAGATTAGATTTTTATTATGAAGCTTAGTATTGTTATTCCCGCTTACAATGAGTCTGAATCATTACCGGAAACCATTTCTCAAATCTATGATACTTTAGAAAAAGAAAGTATTGATCATGAGATTTTAGTGATTAATGACAATTCAAATGACAATACAATTGAAGTATTGAAAGCTCTGAAAGAAAAGGTTAGTACCTTGAGATTTTTAACTAACAACGGTCCAAATGGATTTGGATATGCCATTAGAAAAGGGCTAGATAACTTTTTGGGAGATATCGTGGTAATCATGATGGCAGATTTATCTGATTCCCCTGAAGACTTAGTTGTTTATTATCAAACAATGCTTGAAAAAAATGTTGATGCTGTTTTTGGAAGCAGATTTATAAAAGGAGGTAAAACCATCGATTATCCCTGGCTTAAGAAGAGAATTAACAGGATAGCCAATAATATCATTCGGCTTGTTTTTGGAATAAAATACAATGATACAACAAACGCCTTTAAGATATACAGAAGAGAAACAATTGAGGGGCTGAAGCCATTTTTGGCTCCTCATTTTAATTTAACAATAGAATTACCCTTAAAAGTGATTATCAGGGACTATTCCTTTGCGGTAGTACCTAATACGTGGACAAACAGAAAGTATGGTACGTCACAGTTGAAAATTAGGGAAATGGGTAGTCGCTATTTTTTCATTCTTTTGTATTGTTTGATTGAAAAGTACTTTGCAAAAGGAGATTTTAAGAAGAAATGGTAAGTGGATAAACAGGAAATACGCTTTGTCGTGTAATTTAAATGTGCGTTTATTATGCTTAAAAGACATTTAATTGGGGTTTCTTATAAAAATGTTGTTATTGCAGCGGTATTCAGGCACTATATGTGAACTTAGCAGCCTTAATTTCATTTTTTTAACCTTGGTAATAATGTTCTTATTTTTAGACTGTTCCGATTTAAATTATAAAATGACCTAGTTTTTTACTTTTTCCATAGTTCCAGTATTTTCATTTACAAAAAGAAAGTTTTATATATTTAATTAATGATGTTTTAACTGATTCATTCTTAATTATTCAATCTATATAGTCTATCAAAAGTTGTATCATATTATGAGAAAGTTAGTCCTAAATAATTTTATATATTATTCAGCTCTATTTACAATAGTTTTAATTTCAACTTACCTAAATTATTTTGCAAACTGGATGCAAGGGTTGATTAAATTTTACGAAGAATATGCTATATATTTGTCATCGTATGCGACTTTGAAGAATGACTTAACTTTTGGAACATTTCCAATGTGGGGCTATGGTTTCGTTTTGCTATTGTTTAAGTCTAAGTTATTAATAATTCTTCTCCAACAAATCCTTACTATTTCAGTTATTCTTTATTCAGAATATATATTGAAGCAATATAAAATTTGTTCAAAATTAATTTTTCAATTAAGGCTGTTTATATTATTCTCAATTAACTTATTTTTCGTTCAAACGTCATTATGTCCTGACGGTATAGGCATTAACCTCTTGGCTTTATCAGTGTTGACATTAGTTCTATATTTCAAAAATAAAAAAAATTGGACCATCATATTATCAGCAATTTTCTATGGGTTAATGCTAAACTTTAGATCAGATTTTTATTATTTTCAATTTATATTGCTAGTTATATTATTAACTCTGCGATTTTTCAAAAAAATTGAACTGAAGTATACTCATCTTTTATTATGGATATTTACAATTCAAGTGCTCTTAATTCCTTGGGGACTTCACACTAAGAGTATTACAGGAAAGTACTTGCAAGTTTCCACAAATGGAGGTCATGTAATGTTCATTGGTCTAGGGCAACTGCCGAATAACCCTTGGGGAATTTCCCCACATGACGGTGACTCAGTAATGCAAAATGTATTAGAAACAAAAGACGGGCACGAAATTGCTTCATGTAGTTATACTGGAGATAAGGTGTTGAAAAAAAAATGGATTCAATTAGTTACAGATGATCCCATATCCTTTTTTCAAAAATGTACTTACAATGTATACAAAATTATCCGAAATCCTTTTTATGCAGGTAATATAGATAAAAGATTCCTTGTACCAAAAGAATCTGAAAAATTTAGAAATCAAATAAAATATTATTTGAATAATGGGAAAATATTGCAAGCACTTCAAATGATATTAAGTCCTCCTTACTTAATTTTTATTTTCTCTTACATAATAAATATATGGGGGATAAGTATTTTTCTTTTATTCTTCTTCTACCTTACCAAATATATGTATTTGACTGTTTTTTCATTTTTAAGTGATCCTTTGATTTTAATATTGTTATCATTAATTATTTACCAGTTATCAATTTTGATTTTGTTTTTTTTTATGTCTTTTTATCATATGTTCACTATGTTATTTTATATATTATTAATATTTATTTTCAAACAAAAAATAATTGATTACTCACGAGTAAAAAACTATTAGTTTTTCTAAAAAAAACGCATTAAGAGATTTATTATTATGCAACAACTCACTCAACAACTTAAATCCGGCAAAATGGAAATCCTGGAAGTGTCGTTTCCGGCTATCAGTAAAGGAGAGGTCATGGTCCGTAACCACTATTCTATTATCAACGCAGGGGCAGAAGGCAAAACAGTATCGGATGCCCGGAAAGGATATATCGCCAAGGCACGCAGCCGGCAAAAGGAAGTAAAACAGGTGATCGAGATGATCAGAACCAATGGTTTGCATTCAACATACAATTTAGTCATGAACAAACTGGAGGCTCCTTCTACTTTGGGTTATAGTACTGCCAGGGAGGTTATTGCTGTCGGGGAAGATGTTACAGAGTTTAAGGTTGGGGATTATGTGGCATGCGGAGGAAGCGAAGTGAACATATGACAATTGTATGACGCAATCCGCTAGCTGGCCCTGTGAAATAAAGGCGAAGCCTTTACTGCGAAGCAGTATTTCACAGGGCTGGCGGATGAGCAAATGACCATAGAATTAAAACTCCGATACTTTTCTTTTTTGGGGATAATCGATGGTATAGTGAAGTCCCCTGCTTTCGTGAAGATTTTGGGCCATTTTTATGGTGAGGTATCCAACATTGATTA
>JAHLWT010000210.1 GCA_019057775.1 Promethearchaeota archaeon | reverse complement strand
TCATCTTAACAGGACAATTTTACAACCATTTTTTTAAAAATTACGCTTTTATTGATATTTCCATCTTATCTACAGGTTACTTATGGAGGGCGTTATCTGGGGTCGTTATAATAGATGAATACATTTCCGCTTGGTTATTTTTAGCAATTTTCGAAATCGCGATGTTCTTAAGCATAGCTAAAAGAAAGGGCGACCTAATACTTCTTGGAAAAGACAAAGCTGTTCAGCATAAGAAAGTTTACGATCAATATTCTCTAAAATTACTAGATCAATTTCATGTCATGATTGCAAGCTCTTTATTTATGTCTTATTCTCTTTATCTGATATTAAAATTCAACCTTTTCGAACCTACCATAATCCTACAAGAATATATCGTGATTTTTACCATCCCTATTTCATTGTATTTAATTATGCGGTATATGTATTTAACGTCAGCGAAGCCTGAAATAGCGAGAAGAACCGAAAAAGCATTTTTCGATAAAGGTATAATTATCTCTGGGCTCTTTCTTTTTTCGATCCTTTTTTTCTCTTTCTATTTCGATATCCTAGTGGGGATATTTGGAGGCTAAGTTAAGGCTATTAATACAAGCCTTAGATAACCAATTTTTTTAAGTATAACTAATCGAAAGGTTGATCTAAGATCTTTAGGAAAAACTAAGGCTTCAGAAATTAAATTAATTTTTTTTTATAAAATTTTACAAAATAAAATTATTAATCTGCTTACAAAAAAACAACCCTACTAACAAATAAGAAAAAAAATGAAAAAACTTATAAGTTTCCGAGATTAAGAAGATACTTAACTACTAATCTAAAAAAAAATATTAATAAAATTTTAAGTGATTATAAAATGGAAATGGAAAAAAAAAATGTCACGATAATTGTACTCGCTGTAGCTTTAGTCGCATCTGGCGTTGGTAACATTATCCTCGGTATAGGTTTAATTGAAATCGTACCACCGGTACAACCTACGACGCTTCTCGTTGGAGTTGGAGGAGGGCCTGTAGTGATAGACCCTATAGATTCGTGGGATTCCGACTCAAACGATGTAATTACGCAAGTAGCAGAGGCCCTTTGGTGGTACGACCTAACCAATTCATCCCTTCCGCTTGTACCTTTATTAGCAGAGTCCCATGTATGGGAAAATGATTTAGAATTGACCGTTAACCTCAGACATGACGTTGTTTTCCACGACGGATCCTCATTCGATGCTGATTCTGTAGTGTGGAACATGGATAGAATCTTATATTTCATAAACGCAACTGGTACGCTTCTACCACCGACTATTCCTGCTTTCCCTGCTTCAATTTATTTCGTAAATCGTACATCTATAATTAACCGTACTGTAAAAGTTGATGAATTCACCGTAAAAATATTTTTAAACATGCCTTTCGCTTCTTTTATCCCATTAATGAGTTACACCGGAAGTTCAATGATTTCTGAAGAATCTCATAGTGCTACGGAATATATTGACTTAACGACCGAAACACTTGTTGGTACGGGTCCTTACGTTTACGACTCATACACGACTGACGTGGAAGTTAGATACCATCGTTGGGATAGATACTGGGGAGAAACAAAACCTTATTTCGAGAAATTAGTATTTGTTGTAATTGAAGAAGGTGCAACTAGAAACCAAGCTATGCTTGGTCACACGATTGATATTCTTTTTGGCGCCGATCCTGATCTTTTAGCTATATTCGATGCCGATGATCTAACCGAAGTAGTAGAAACTGGTCCAAATATGGGCTACTATTACCTTGCGTGGGATAACTATAGAATAAATGCTACTTGGAGAAAAGCAATGGCTATAGCAATCAATTACGACTACATTATTGACGAAATTCGACAAGGAAACGCCGTAAGAGGTCCACCTGCCGTACCAGAAGGTATGCCAGGTCACGATCCTACAGTTGTTGTTCCCCAATATAACGTTACCTTAGCTCGTCTTACAATGCAAAGCATGGGCTTTGGATATACAGGTGCTGATGCATGGGATGTTGGGATGCACAACGCTACTGCCTTTAACCCTGGAACTGACGAGGCTTTATGGAAGGCAGCAGCCTTCTTCACGGCCGAATTTGGAGAGCCAATGGACTTAAACTACCATCAAGGAAGTGGATTTAACAGAGATTTGAACGATCTAATATTCCACGACTTAGACTTAATTGGAATCAATCCTACTGAAACTACCCGAAATTGGGATACATATTTAGAAGCTGGAGAAATGGGTAATTTAAGAGGTATGTGGTACATTGGATGGATTCCTGATTATATTGACGCTTTCAACATGCTAGATCCTTTATTCAACCCTGATTCTGCGTCGAACTTCAGTAATTGTACCGATCAGCAGCTCATTGATTGGCTTGAGCTTGCCGCTACTGAAACTAATATGGTTACACGATTCGCATTATTTAGCCAAATTCAGCACAGAATTTTTGAAGTTCTCTTCGTACACTCGCCTCTCATGGCAACTTTAGGAAGAGCAGTTCATGGTAAAGATATTCAAGGAAGAGCATATAACGCGTTAGGCAACTTTATAGCTTGGCCAATTTATCGTAATATTTCAGCGTTAGCGTAATTCTAAAGGGAAAATTCAAATGTAAATATCAAATTTTAAAATTTTTTTTTTATTATTTTTATTATTTTTAAAATCAAAAATATTACTTATTTTATTGAAATGAATCGAAAACCGTCTATTTTTTCACCAACTAAACTAAGATCAAATAAAAAAGAAATTGCGGTAATTGGACTATATTTTGATGTTTTTGACACAAACCTGTTTACAATTCCAATCTTACCCCTACCGATTAGAGTCGATAAGTTAACAAATAAAGAACCTACATGCTTTGTTCACCCTAACTTCGATAAATTAAATGAAATTTCTAAAGCTTTGGGATTAACTCTTAATTATGAAACTTATTTCTTATTCGGTATTAAAAACTTCATTAATTACGCTAAAGAAACGTATAAGTCTATTACTTACCGTTCGTTACCGAAAGAAATTATATTTAAGTGGTATGAAAATTCGATTTCAACTGTAATCGAGATTCCAAGTATGATTAAGGATTATACTTTCTTAATTTCCGAATTTTTAAAAACTTACTCAACCATCGAAAATTTGAAAATTTCGCCAGAAGAAGATCGATATTTTGACGAATTAATTCGGTATTGTGAAAAAATGGTTAATTACTTTAAGAACGCGCTCGAAAGCAATAGTATCCAAATTAAAGTTAACCAGGAAATTAAGGAAGAAAAAATTTACACAGAAAAAAAAAACAAGTATTATCCACAACCAGTCTACATTGATGTAAGACGCGAAAACGAGCACAACATGAAAAAGATGGCATTTATCCCTTATTTAATCTACGACGATCTTATTGACGTGTTTTTTTACAATCAGAAAATGTTAGTAGAGAGGGTAAAAATTCCCATTAATATTCAAATCTACGAGAACAATGAAATTATTATTAAGGGATCGAAAATTAGTTGTTATAATCATAAAGAGCTTATCGAAAAACTTTATAAGTTTACATACACAGATTTAATGAAGAGATTATGAAGTTTAAAAAAATTGAAATAGGCAGACAAACCAATTTTTTATTGGCAATATTATTACTTCACTTTATATTTTTTGGATATTTAGCTAATGTTTACACAAAAGATATCGGAGAAGGAGTAATGTTTCTATACCAAGTTTTATTCAATCCCCGATCTTTCTTATCGTTAATTATTCTTTTTGCAATTATATTTCTTATGGCGTTTCGAGAAAAGTTTTTTGAATACGGTATTAGGAATAGTATCTGGTTAATACCCATTATGGTGGGAATGTCTTGGATTTGGTATTGGTTCATCAGTATGAATATTACGACTGTTAACATTTTAGATATTTTTGGGATTATTGGAACGTGGTTTATTAGCATTGAAAGCTACATTACAGTTTTAGTATTATTAGTTATAAACCTTACAGCTTCAATATCAGCAGCAGTCGCTAGAATAAAATACGATAAAATTTTAGAACGAACTAAAAAAATTGAAGTTTAAATTAAATTAAATGAAAATCTTTAATCAATAATTTTGGAGGATTAATCAATGAGTATGTTAAAATATTTATTTAGAAGAATTCTTGCTATGATTCCTGTAACGTTTGGAGTTATGACCTTAACTTTTATTCTCTCTAGATGGATGCCTGGAAACCCTGCAACAGCTATGCTCGAAGCACAAGGTATAGCAAAACCCAATCCTGAAGCGATTGCGGCCATGGTAAAGGAGCTTGGACTCGACCAACCACTTGTTATACAATATTTTAAATACTTAGCAGACTTATTTACAGGAAATTGGGGGGTGTCTATTTCGATTGCAAGAAATCAAGATGTCTGGACTCTTATTATGCAAAGGTTACCTTTAACTATAGACCTTGCTCTATTTTCTATGGTAATCGCATCACTGTTAGGAATTAAAGCAGGAGTTATTTCATCAACTCATCGAAATAAATCTAAAGATACAATTGTAAGAGGTTTTGCTTTACTTGGAGTAGCAATTCCTGTTTTCTTTTTAGGTATGCTGGTACAATTTATTTTTGGTTTTGTATATCCAATTTTCCCAACAACGGGACATAAAGATTTTATCTATGAGAATCCTGAATTTGTTACTGGGTTTTATATGATTGATTCCTTGATATCAGGCGAGATTTATAAAATATTTGACTATTTATATCACATGATACTACCGGTGTTTTGTTTATCTTTTATAACTCTTGCGGGGATAACAAGGCAAACTAGATCAAGTATGCTAGAAGTTTTAGAGCAAGATTATGTACGAACTGCAAGGGCAAAGGGGTGTAAGGAACGAGATGTAATTAACAGTCATGCGTTAAAGAATGCATTAATTCCTACTGTAACAGTTATTGGATTACAATTTGCAGCTTTATTAACAGGAGCAGTTCTTACCGAATCTACATTTGGTTTGGCAGGAATAGGAAATTTATTAATCCATGCTATAGATTTAACCGATTATTGGGTATTATCTGCTGTAGTTTTTCTCATAACACTCATTTTTATATTTGCTACTTTATTTACTGATTTACTTTATGGAATTCTCGATCCTAGAATTAGATATTAAAATTAATTTGAAAAAAAAAAGGTATAAAATATTATGGAAGAATATCAAATAGAGATATCAGAAGAAGATGAGAGACAAGAGGAAAGTGCTATAAAAAAAGTGCTTAAGTGGTTTTCTAAAAATTTATTGTTTCTTATTCTACCAGGTTCAAGATTAGAAGATTTAACTATTCGTCAAATGGAATACGAAAGACTAGTAAGTAAAAGAAAATTTATTCGTAGGTTAAAATCTGTATTAACAATTTTAGGAATTTTCATAGTTCTTACTATCCTGACCTTAGCAGTTTTTCCTAATTGGATTGCTCCATACACTTTTGAAGACGCCAGTGGTGTATGGTTAGGCGTTTGGGATCCTCCAAGTCCTGAACATCCGTTAGGGCAAGGAGCTATGGGTAGAGATGTTTTGTCTAGAATTATATTTGGAGCCCGCGCTTCCTTATCAATTGCCTTTCCGGCTATATCGTTTAGCGTAATATTAGGCGTAATGATTGGGATAATCGCAGCTTATTATGGAGGTTGGATGGATGCAATTATAATGAGATTATGTGATATTATGCTCGCCTTTCCAGGTTTAGTTCTTGCATTGGTGTTTATTGCAATCTGGGGACAAGAAATTCAATATATTATGCTAGCATGGGGGATATTGGGCGTACCTTATTACGCACGATTAATAAGAGGTAATGTACTACAAGCTAGAGCGTTGCCTTACATAGAAGCAGCAAAAGTAGCTGGCGCAGGAAGTTGGAGAATTATGTTTCGCCACATTTTTCCAAATGTAATCCAACCAATTATAATATCCTTTACTTTTGATATAGGAGGAGTAATATTAGGTTTGGCTGGCTTAGCATATTTAGGATTTAGCGACGCTACTCTTATTGAGTGGGGAAATGATATTAACGCCGCGAGGGTTTACTTATATTCTGCACCATGGGCGTCTCTAATGCCTGGTTTCATGATCCTAGTAACAGTTCTTGGTTTTATGTTGGTTGGAGATGGCTTGCGAGATGCTTTAGATCCACGATTACGAAACTTATAACTTCTAAAAATTTATATTTTTATAATTAATAATTAGGGAATTAGGGAATATGGATATTATAGAAAATGAAAAAAATATAATTGAAGTGAGTCAAGAAACAGATAGTGATTCAGAATCAAAAGTATTACTAGATGTAAAAGGTTTAAAAACCTATTTTTTCACCGAAGAGGGAATCGTCAAAGCCGTTGATGGTGTTTCTTTCAATATTTATAAGGATGAAATAATTGGCCTTGTAGGGGAAACTGGTTGTGGAAAATCGGTAACTGCACTTTCTATTCTGCAAATTGTAAGATCTCCAGGTAAAATTATGGAAGGCGAAATAATCTTTAAGGATATTAACCTCTTAGATTTAACTGAAAAAGAAATGAGGACGAAGAGGGGAAAAAATATTACTATGATCTTTCAAGATCCTTTAAACTCGCTTAATCCTGTTCTAAAAATCGGGGATCAAATTTCTGAGGTCTTTGAGTTACATCAACTTGAGGAAGTAAAAACTGTTCTTGATCAAAAAAAGTTAGAAAGAAAGAAAAAGCTCGCAGAAAAAAAAACTTTAATTCACGAATTAAAGGAAAATGACGAACGTCTAACTGAAGAAGAAAAAGAGAATTTAAAAGCAAAAATTGACGAATTAAAAAAAGAAACATATCATGCACCCGTAATAAAAGATGTTTTGCTTGAAAAATCGGTAAGGATTATTGAAGAGGTTGGTATAGCAGACGCTGAAGGCATCTTAAAAAGGTATCCGCACGAGCTAAGTGGAGGTATGAGGCAAAGGGTAATGATTGCTATGGCTCTTTCGTGTAATCCTGCGTTATTAATCGCAGACGAGCCAACTACTGCTTTAGATGTGACGATACAAGCTCAAATACTCGAATTGATGTTAGATTTAAAGAAAAAGTTAAAGACTTCAATACTTATTAT
>JAHLWT010000209.1 GCA_019057775.1 Promethearchaeota archaeon | reverse complement strand
CCCAGATGGCAGGGCCGACCGTAAATAAATTGTCCTGTGGACAATTTTAGGGAGGAGCCAGGTTGTGGTGTAGGTCAATTTCGCCATCGGCAAGTTAATTTGAAAATTCAAGGTATCACGGATTTTCAAGGAAGTTCTTTTAGTTTAAGTTTTAGATAAGCCCAGATGGCAGGGCCGACCGTAAATAAATTGTCCTGTGGACAATTTTAGGGAGGGGCCAGGTTGTGGTGTAGGCCAATTTCGCCATCGGCAGGATGATTTGAAAATTCAAGGTATCACGGATTCTTAAGGAAGTTCTTTTAGTTTAAGTTTTAGATAAGCCCAGATGGCGAAATTGGTAGACGCGCTGGTTTCAGGGACCAGTGGTAGCAATGCCGTGCAGGTTCGAGTCCTGTTCTGGGCACAACTGGATAGGCTTTAAGTTAGCAGAGAGTGTTGGAAGAACGTGCAGGTTCGAGCTCCGAAAAATAGAATTTCGTTTTCGAAATTCGTAATTTTTCGAGAGTCCTCGAAATGATTGCAAAATTTTCCATTAAAATTTTAATCATTTCGGGATCCTGTTCTGGGCACAAATAGTAAATGAAAATCCCTATAAATAAATACTTATAGGGATTTATTTTTTATTGGGGGACGTTATAGGGGATGGAATGAATCAATTTTTACAATTTTTAACCTATTACAGCCCTTTTGAGAAACTTTCTGCTTATAGGTGAAATAACTTCATTTTATTATATATGTGCCTTAAATCCTTCATAATCCAAATCTGAAAAGTTTCAGCTGGATTACAATAACATAGTTTAAGCTATTGATATACAACTGATTATTTTTTAATGTTGTTAGTTTTGTTGTCAGATAGGATTGAAAACAGTATTTAGGGTATACATTAATAAACAAATTCTTTTTACTTTCTCCTTTTTTTGTAAATTTGAGATACAAACAATTAAAACATTAAATCATGGAAGTGGAAATTTTTACTATTTGTGACTTCTCCCAAGTGGTGGGAGGCAAACTATTTATTAATGGTGTATTTGATATACTTGGAGCAAAGAATTTTCCATGTAAACACCCCCATTTTTCAGTTGCATGTAGATTGAGGTTTGGCGAAGACGAATTAGGCAAACATGAATTGCAAATTAAATTTATCGATCCGGACAAAGATGAGTTTTTGAAATCATTCAAGGGTAGTATAACTATTGTGAAACCGTTGGTTGGTAATGTAGGAACAATAAATATTCCAATGAATCTTGGAAATGTAGAATTTAAGAAAACCGGGAAACATGTGATTGAATTATATGTTGACGAGGAGTGTATTACAGGTCTTTACCTTAATGTTGTTAAAGGTCCACAACCCGGACAATAACCTAACAATTCTGTTTGAAATTAGCAAAAACAAATTCAGATGAAAGATAATCAGCGGAATATAAATATAGAAGTTACAGACGGTAGTTCAGCTAATATTTATATATGCAAAAATATCGCATCTGATGTGCGATCTAAGCTTACACCCGAACTTATCTTAACTTTTATCCCCCCAAAATAAATAGTTTATTTATACTACCTCTAAATAGTATTAGCTTCAAGATTGGTAAAAAGAACCTCTTGCCCCAAATAGCTATATTTCATTTTTCCCGATGAATATTTGGTGGCAGAATGTAAAGAGTTATTGTAAAAACCTGTATATTAAATTAATAGGAGAGATGTTGAGGTTTTAAGTAACAAAAGAGTAACAAATCTTTAGTTTAATTGCATTAAAATCTACAGTTACAATATATATTCAAAAACATTCTAAAGTTTATCACGCACTTCGAGTTTTATGTCCTCATAATTGAGTCTCTTATTTTCAATTGCTTCATTTAATATTTCTCTTATTTCCCAGGCTGTATATCTTCTAATATTATCCTTTTTCAAATTCAGAATTATATGTTCAGCTATTAACCCTAATTCATAATAAGTAAGTTCCGATAAATCATAATGTTTTTCAATCAGATCTTTTACTGGAGTATCGCCTTTTGAATTATTACACTTCATTTCACTTTCGATATAATCTTTATCCAACATCACAATATCAAATGTTTCTAAATGATCACCTGCTGCTGCCAATGCAAGTACTGCTTCCTTTAATTTGTCTTCTGATTCAATTTCCCATACTGATATTTGATTCCGTACTGTCCTTAAACAATTTGTTATTGCATTTGATGAAACATCAAAAACATCATCAGACTCTTCAGTCGACCAATTATTTCTATTAACCTTTCTAACCAACAATGTCATATTCTAATTCAATATTTTCTATTACTCTATTCAGATAATCTTTTAACCAAGGAATATTTGTATTTACATTCTGCAAGATTTTAATACTTTCCAATGAGTTCCAACTCTCAAAGGCACGTATCCCACATTCTTTAACTTCATGATCTTTATGTGAAAGGGCTGCAATAGCCATAGTTTTTCCTTGAGGAGAAATTTCATTTATTTCAAATCTTGCAATCAATCTTAGAAGTCCAATTACAATCTCTGGTCTATCGAAATTCTCAACATAAATTTTATTCAGCCATTCTCTAGTAACCGAAGAATTTATTTTCATTTGGCTCTGGACGAGTTGATCAGCTCTTGTTCTAAAACCATATTCAAAATTTTCTTCAAGAATAAGGCTAATTAACTTATGAGTAAAATCTCTTTCAATTTGTAATGCTCTTCTTTTATTCACTATATCTTCATTAACGTTCGCTGAATAAATAACAAGATCAGATTCTTTAGTTAGATTAAGGAAATCCTCTTTTTGGTTTGAATCAGTAAATAATTTAGATATGATTAATTCTAAATCCTTAGTGGATAATTTAATGTTGCCTGTTCCTATCTTTTTCTCGTTAAATTCCATTATTTTAAATTAAGAATTCATTAATTTCATCTAGTAAATCATTATGCCAAGTATCAACATTTTCAAAAAAGAATTTAATCTCTTTGGTTCCAAATCGATCTTCAACTGTTTTAGCAGTAGTATTGATATCAAAATTCATATCAATTCTTTCAAGTAGTGTAACTTCTTCTGTATCCTTAATTTCTCCTGACACCCTGTTTAGTGCTGTTATATAGTTAACTTTTTCAGACAACTCATTTATCGTTTTATCAATAAGTGAAACTAAACGCCAATTCCATTGAAATGGTATTGTGTCTGTATATGTTTGTGGCGACTTAAACAACTTTTTATAAATCGTAATTAATTGATCTTCAGTCATTTCTTTAGCAAGGAATCTAGTAACTAGGGCTAGTCGATTTGCTTTGCGTGGCTTAACCTGAAGAATCTTTTCAAAATCTGAAAGAGCATCCTTACAAAATGTAGTTACTTCGCCAAGGTTTGATCCTTTTTTATCTATAGGATTTTTTTCGATATCAATTCTATATGATCCAAAACTTATTGCCCATTCATTATTTTGTGAACTTAAACGTAATCGATTTTGAGGTACGGGAGATGGGGGTTTAAATTCCTGGATAATGTTTGGTATTAAACCTTTTCCAGAAAATAATTCCAGGAACATTCTAATGTTTTCATTATTTGCTTGTAATTCTGAGATATTCAGGAAAAGAATTGCTTGATATTTTAATTTGAAGTCAATCATCTAAAAACGTTTATAATTAATACTGTATTAATTAGATTTTTCAATTAAGATTTGTTATAGTATTTCACTAAGTTAATAAATAATTCATCATAATTATAACCTAAATTGAGCGATTTGTAGGAAAAAAATAAAAGATGTCTTGTTTATCAAATTAATAATGAGCATCTTAGAGGTATCAAAATAAGAAAAAAAACACATCACCTTTTAGGTGAACAAGACAATCTTTCATGGGTGTTAAGATAGCAAAAATAGACGTAACACACGTTAAAATTTCAGGATATAGAATTATAGGTTTTGCGATAAAAAGAGAAAAATAATAAAATTATGAGATGCTATTTTAAAGCCCGGTTTCGTCAAAAAGGGGTGGGAGGGTGTATTTTTTGCAGGCTGAATAATGACTTGTTCTTTATTAAGGAGCTTTAAAAAGCTATTGGGCAGAATTGCCCACCCCAATTCATTTAATAATATTATTTATTATAGCTTCTCTGATTTGTAAATCATTTTTTTTGTCCAATCAATTTCTCTTAGTGTATTATCTGTTTTATCTTCTATTTCGTTTAAGGATTCCAAATATTTAGTAAAAGCTACTTTTGCTTCAGCGTTCCTATTAAGTCTTAATAGAGTTAACCCCTCTTGTTTAAAGACATAATATTTTGGAGTGACATTTATTGATTTGGCTTTCTCGATAAATGATAATGCCTCCATATTTCTTTCTGGAGTATCATAAAGATTTTTACATACCATCGCTTTTAAAATATAATCATCTTCAGTAGCTACACCTGCTTCTATATTTCTGTCTACTAATCTATTACAAGCTAATAAATGTCCTGAATTAAATTCGTGAATAGCGTTGAAAGTTGTTACAAAAGAAACTAATTTATGATATTTTTGGCTGTAATAATCATTTGTTGTTGCCTCTCCAATGCTTTTGATTCTTTCTAATAAGGCAGGATATGTTCCTTTTCCTGACAAAGCATAATAGTCGCCCGTGAAAACACAGTAATCATAAATTTTAGATAATGCTGAGGCGAGTGAGTTAGGATTAATATTATAATATTCTAAAACCATTTTTGCAGCCATATCGGCTTCTAATTCTTGTTTTCTGGTATATTTGGCACCTAATCGTTCCATCACTGAGGCTGCTATTGAAGAGGAAAGGATGGCGGTTGACAAAGTCAGACTACCTCCAGTATAAATTTCATGTTCAGCTGCCATGTATATTTCCATAGCAGCAGCAGCAGCAGTCGCCAAACCCGCCCAAAAGACAGCTCTTTTTTGTCTATCTAATTCTATATTATAATTGACAACATGATGATCTAATACAAAATGTGCAACTTCATGGGATAAAACCGCATACAATTCTTCTTCAGAGTTAATTGTTGACAAAAGGCCTGTTGAAATTAATATAGTCCCATTGGGACAACAAATAGCATTAGGTGATTTGGATTTTAATATTTTAATATTTAGATTACCTGGCCTTTCATCACTTAATGTAATAGGGTGTATTTTAAATAGGAGACTTTGTAAATTTTCTTCAAGATATTCATCCTCAAAGAATAAATTATACTTTTCTTGGGTGTTTATAAAATCTATTGTTTCATCATCTAAATCATGTCTTAAATCATATTGTTTCCCCATTTGATTCCTATAAAAATCAGAATTTATAGATATTAGATTCCATAATTCTTTTAAGGTATGAGGTTTATCAAAACTAATATTGGTAATTTGACCGTAAGTAATAAGATAGGTATTATCTTCAGATTCTATTTCAAAGTACATCGTAGAACCACTACTACCTTTCAAATCTAATAGTACTATTTTTGCACCTTCATCAAGAGATTTACCAGCCGTTGCTGTGATTTTCTTTTCGGCGGTTCCTGTTAAATGAAATCTTTTTTGTGCTGAAATTCCAATTGTTAATAAAAGAATGATAAAGATGATGATTGTTTTTTTCATGACTAAAGGTTTTTGATTGTTGGTTAGATAAATCAAAATTACAAATTAAAACAAGTATAAGTCAAATAAAACGGAATCTTTTAAATCCCGCCCCGCTGTGTGAATAGGTAATTAGAATTATTCATTTTCTGAAAAAGGGGTGGGGCGGGTGTGTTTTTTGTAGGATTCCATTTTTTTTAGATAAGAATAATTCCATTTCCAACAGGATGTCAATACCTTGAGCTAAAATACCTCCTTAATACAAAGTGCTTTTCTTTTTCGCTTTTTTTTCGGAAATTTGATATAACTTAAAACCCTTATTATGACCAAAGAAATTCTCGTGGCACTAACAGTTATCAATACTGTTGTAATAATAGCGTATCTATTTCTTTTTGTTAGAATCCTTAAACATCTTAACAAACTTGTTAAGTACCTAAGTAAAAAGGGATAGTGTTTCAGGAGTGTGTTTTTCTCCTTAAAAACTCCTAAGAATTATCCTGGAGAGAGGTATGAAATGGAAGGGATTTTTAGAATCATAGATTGCTAATAATGATTATGATTTATTCATAAATTTTTTTGGCTTTCATAGATTATTCTTTAACTTGGGTATTCTTTCTATTTATAAACCTAAAAAAGGAGGTGTCAGATGAAACTCAAAACCTTAATGACCATTAACGCCATCGTAGCAATTGTGTTCGGTGTTACATTTGTTATTGTACCGGCACAAGCTTATTCGTTATATGACATCACAGCGGACGAACAACTGATATACATGGGACAACTCTTTGGAGCTGCTCTCATTGGATTTGCTTTATTAACTTGGATGGCAAGAAACGCCACTGACTCCGATGCTCGGAGGGCTATTGTTTTAGCCCTTTTCATTGCCGATGGCATTGGCTTTATTGTAGCTCTTATTGGACAGCTTAGCAACGTCGTGAATGCGCTCGGCTGGTCAACAGTGGCAATATACTTGTTACTTGCATCGGGTTTCGGATATTTTCAATTTTTCAAGCCAGCTTCGTCGCAAGCATAGAACTTCAACAAAACAACAAAAATAAGGACAGCTTCCAATTTTCTTCATTCTTTTTAAAGTGAGTATTTTTTTATACTAAGCTTAAAAAAATATTTAAAAGGTGTAACTTTGGCAAAAAGTGAAGGGATTTCGGATATCCCTACGGGGGAGGGACGGGGTGGTTGTTTAACTAAGAATCAACCACCTCCCCCTGACGGTACCGTCAGGGTACTCCTCCTTTCCAAGGAGGAGAATTTGGTTAGTATATAAACAGTTGTAAAAACTTCAAATCCCGAAAATTAGTAAATCTTTGATTTACGTTAATTTTCGAGGATCCTCGAAATGGCAACTGAATTGAAAATTCAGGCAATTCGGGACTTTAAACTAAAAACTATTTAGCCCAGGTGGCAGGTCCCGAAAAACAGTAAATTAACCCATACAGACGGATATTTACGTTGTTTTTCGAGGATCCTCGCGGTTCTAGAAATCCGCCGGCAGGCGGATTAAGAACCTCGGGAGCCGACCGTAAAGAAATTGTCCTGTGGACAATTTTAGGGAGGGGGCTGAGCGTAAAGA
>JAHLWT010000208.1 GCA_019057775.1 Promethearchaeota archaeon | reverse complement strand
TAAAGCTACGAATCCGAGTGCTATCAAATTCACCAGAATTAGCCATCCGAGCTAAGTTTTTATACATACCAGTAGGTGAATTTCCCGTTGCTAGCCCAAAAATGAATTCTTTTTTTTCTTCTAATGTTTGGATAATAGTCTCTTTAACTATTCCCGCTGCTACTTCACTTATGTGATCAAAATCTCTTGTTATAATAACTCTAATAGTCAAAATTTTTTACTCTTTTACAAATCAAGGTTTACCATTAAAAAATATTACTTCAATATAAAAATTAATGTATTTATAAATGAACTTCAACTCCTTTGAAGAAATTTTATCCTAAAAAGTTTTATTGTGAATTCCTCATCTTATAAAAAATAAAACATAATAAACTCTTTTGAAAGTTAACAAAATTGTTCTTTAAATTGACTATACTCTAAACTAACAAATAATAAATGAAATATTAATATAATTTCCATAATTAAGAATCTAAATGTGTGGTATATTCGGTATTATAACTAACCAAGATAGTATCCCCCTTGGAAAAGTTGTTCTTGAAGGAATTAAGCGTTTAGAATATCGAGGTTACGATTCATGTGGAATAGTCTCTCTCTCTAATTCTAAATTGTACATCAAAAAGGATTCAGGAAAAATCGAGGAAATCCAAAAAAAAATAAATTTAGCAGATATTCCAAATAATTCTAAACTGGCTCTTGCCCACACTCGGTGGGCTACCCATGGAAAACCCACTAAGATTAACAGCCATCCGCATTTAGATTGTTATAACAAAATTGCGGTAGTTCATAACGGGATAATTGAGAATTTTTTAGAATTAAGAAAAGAACTAACCAAAAAAGGTCATGTTTTTAAATCGGAAACTGATACGGAAGTTATTCCTCATTTAATCGAGGATAAAATGAAAGAAGGTTTAAATCTCAAAGATTCAGTAGTAGAAGCATTAAAATCATGTAGTGGGGCATATGGGCTGGCTGTTTGTCATGCTGATTACCCAGACTCAATTATTGTTGTTAGAAAAGAATCTCCTTTAGTGATTGGAATCGAGGAAGGAAAAACAACATATTTAGCTTCGGATATCCCTGCTTTTTTACCATTAACAAGAAAGTGTTACATAATGGAGGATGATGAACTTGCTGTTCTAAAAGCGGGGGAAGTTGACTTCTATGATCTTAACAATGATAAAAAGATTGAAAAAGAAATTAAAATAATTGATTGGAGTATTGATGCGGCAGAAAAAGGGGGATATGAACATTTTATGTTAAAAGAAATTTATGAAGAACCAACTGCGATAAGGAGTACTCTGAAAATTTCTAAAGAACTTTTAAGAATCTTCGCCAATATTTTGTGGTCAGCGGAAAATATCTATATTACAGCAGCAGGCACCTCTTTTTACGCGTCATTAGCAGGAAAATTTATAGTTACCCGATTTTTAGGTAAGTATATTCAAGCAATTGAATGTTCTGAATTCCAAACTCAATTGTCGAATTCATTAAAAAAGGATTCTGTAATAATCGCGATTTCGCAATCAGGTGAAACAATAGATACAGTTGAAGCAATTAGATGGGCAAGAAGTTATAAAAATGTAAAAATCTTAACAATTACAAATGTGGTGGGCTCTACTCTTACTAGGTATTCCGATCATGTGATTGTTACTCAAGCAGGACCTGAGATTGGTGTAGCAGCAACTAAAACTTATAGTACCCAAGTACTCACCTTAGCTTTAATTGCACTGGAAATAGCAAAATTAAGGAAAGTTGAATTAGAGTCAGATATTGAAAAGTATGAAATAGCATTGAGGTCAACTCCTCAAATTATAGAAAATTTCCTAAAAAACAATATCGATTTAATAAAAGATATTGTAGATACTTTAGAGAAGAGCGCACAATTTTAATTTTTAGCAAGAGGAATATCAATTGCCACTGCTAAAGAAGGAGGATTAAAATTAAAGGAAGTAGCTTGCCGTTTTATTGAAGGTTATTCCGCTGCACATGCCAAACATGGTCCAATTTCTCTAGTTAGAGAAGGATACCCCATTATATTTATAGCGCCCCCAGATGAGACTTACAAACGATTGATTGGAAATATTATGGAATTCAAGGCAAGGGGAGGCAAAATTATTTCCCTTATCGTTGAAAGTGATAAAATTATTTCGGAATTAAGTGACTTAACAATTAAAATACCCCAATCAGGGGATAAATATCATAATATCTTCAGCCCAATAACGTTTATTCCTGCTTTGCAATTGTTAGCATATTATACCTCTTTACATCATGGATTAGACCCGGATAAACCCCTTAATCTATCTAAAACAGTTACTGTTCATTAAATTTCTTTTAAAAAGAAATCAGTAGTATTAAATTATAAAGAGGTCTTTAAATAAAAGATGGAAGATATTTCATTACATTATTTCTCGCATTTTCAACTATACTTAAAAGCCAAGAAGTTCCAGCTTTTTTAACATCCTCATTCAAATTTCTTATTACTGTGATGTAATCCTTGTTTGTAGTATCTATGTTCTTTAAAAAAGCGTCTCTCTTTTTTTCATCACCAGAATAAGATAGACAATCATTAAAACCCTTCTCTATTTTTTGAATATTCTCAAATAGTTCACTTTTTTGATTTATCAACTCTTCTGATGCTTTTTTGCCCTTAATCGATTTATATAAATCTAAGGATTTTTCCATTTTAATAGCTAGTTGTTTGAATCTTTTAATTCTCTCATTGAAAACAATATCTAACTTTTCAACCGCTCCTTCATAAAGCAATTTTTCCATATCACTTCCCTGATAGAATTTAGAACGTACTTTTTGGTACCATTGCTTGAGAGCTATTATATTTGCGATATATTCAATACTGTTTATAACCCTTCTTTTAACACTCCGATACAATCCAGAATAGAAATCAATATCATCCATTTGGAGTTCTTTACCCATTAAAAGTTTATGACCTTGAGGACAATCTCCTCGGTAAATGACTCCAGCAGCAATAACTGTACTGTATCCTATCTGACTTGGCCCTACAATTCCGCCTTGGCCCCCTAAAAAGATAGGAGGTTGATTGAGCATAACACCATGCGCTACATCTCCAATTAAAGATGCAGTTGCTTTATCCTGATTAGGGGTGTAATTAAAATGAATATAAGAACTACCAACCTCACTATGATTTGCTCTGTTCGTCCCACCTGCCATTAAAATATCACAAAAATTAATTATGCTCCCTAATGTAACAAAAGGAAAGAGAATTGTTTGTTTAAGCCCAACAGTATGCGCACCATTAGATTCCTCTTCCAAGAGACAACCTGCTCGGACTTCGGCACCATCACCCATATTCGCGGCATCAAGGAATGTTGATTCTTCAAAATATCCCCCTCTTAACTCAACGTCTCTCCCTAATTGACAATTTTTAATAGTAACCGGAGATCTACTGCCTAACGTCACTCCTGACATAATAAGTGTCTTGTTGCCAAAAATTTTACAGCCAGAATGGACGGTAACTTCCTCAGATGAGATCAGATTAATATTGACGTCCTCGTCTATCTCTACAGAAGAAGGGTTTGGTATTTTAACTCCCTTCTCAATTAAAGCAGAAATTTTTGAGTTTTCATTATCAGCCATATGATTAATTCCCTTTTCTTGTTCATATTTTCTTTAATAAGAATAATTTCTAACTCCTAATAAAACTTATATTAGTAAATTATTCTTTCCTGAGGTATTCCAACAAGATGTGGTAATTATTATAAACTCTTCTTAACAATCATTTCATTTGGATCATGATAATAAAGAGTATTTGGGGGGATATCCTCACTTACAATTGTATGTGCTCCGATTCTTGAATTTTCACCAATGATTTTACCAGTCATTATGCTTACATTTATTCCAGTTTTCACATTTGGACCAATTATTGCGCCCAATTTTTTTCGTCTTGAATCAATTAACTGACCTTTAATAGCCACCTTAACATTCTTTTCATCAAATCTCAAATTTGCAACATTAGTCCCTGATCCCAGATTCACATTCTCACAGATAATTGAATCTCCTACATAATTAAAATGTGGAATTGAAGTATGCGAAAGAATAATAGAATTTTTAATTTCACACAGGCCAATATGACAATCGTTAGCTATGAATGTATAAGGTCTTATAAATGAATTAGGCCCGATTATATTGTTGTTTCCAACATAACAAGGCCCCTGAATATAAGAACCAGACCGAATCTGAGTTCCTTCCCCGATATACACGTTTCCTGAGATATGTACATTTTCTTCTATGTTGCCTAATATTTTCGTTTCAATTTTGTTTAATATGTAACGATTAGCATCTAAAAATTGCCATGGTAATCCTATATCACTCCAGAAATAGTCTTTTATTGTGTAACCTGCAATCTTCTGTTTAAATTGGTTTATTAGAATTTCCATGGAATCAGTAAATTCATATTCACCTCTCGGGGATATAGTTGTTTGTTCAATTGCTTGAAATATTGAAGAATTGAAAATAAAGACTCCCGCATTCGCGAGATTTCCCACATTTATTTCTGGTGAGGGTTTTTCGATAATTTTCTCAACAAATCCCTCAGAATCTAAAGAAATAATCCCAAAAACTTCGGGATTTTCTACATGCATTAACAGGATAATCCCATGATCTTTATTATCATTGAACTTCTGGACTATTTCCTTAAAGACTTTAGGTTCTATCAATAAATCTCCATACATAAATAGTACAGAATCATCGTTAGCAAAATCTTTACCATATCCAAAAGCATGAGCGGTTCCCAATTGCTCCTCTTGAGTTACATATTCAATTGTTAAATCAAACTTCTCTTTTCCATCTCCAAAATAGTCTTTAATTAAATTTTCTTTATAACCAACGACAAGTAAAATCTCTTCTATTCCCGAATTTTTTAATCCTAATATAGTATGCTCTAATAAGGGTTTTCCAGCGATTGGAATTAAAGGTTTTGGTCGGGAAGAAGTTATTGGTCTTAATCTCTTACCCGCGCCTGCGCAGATAATAACTGCTTTCATATAAAGCATTAGGTGATTATTTTATTAAAAATTTCTTACGATTTCAAAATTGGATCTATTCGTATTTCTTAATGTTAAAAATGTGAGCATCCCATCCAGATAATTCCACATATAAACCAAATTTACTGAGATCTTCACCACTATATGTGAAATCTCTCTGAATAAGTAAATCTGTGAAAGTCCAATTACTATCTCCATAGTTCAATTTCTCAGATGTAATATGTGCCCTTGAATGAAAAGGGCTGAAATTCACTACAATTAACCGAAAAAATTCCCTACTTTTCCATAAATATGAAATTATGTTTGAATTAGACGAATCTTCAAAGCTTACGGGTTGAGCTTCACAAAGTGACCAATTTGCATTCTCAAATATAATACTCGGCATGGATTTTAAAAGATCGTGATAAAATTTATGAAGTTTCTTATTTTTTTCTTCAGAAGACCTTCTTCCTAACTGAACTGGTAATTTTATTTTGTAACCATTAGTTTGTCCCTCATGCACTAATCTTGCCCCCGGTAAAGTTAGAGCTATAGCTGCTGCCGCTCGTGATCGTTCTTCTCCGAACTTTTCTATTGCTCTTAATTCATCATGGTTTTCGATAAACCGAACAAGTTTACTTTGATAATCTAATCCTGCTTTAAGATGGTCTTTGATTGTAGCTGCATTCTCATGAGCTAATCGTTCATAAAGTCGTTTATCATAGCAAAAGTCAAATCCTTGTTGTTGAAGCTCCCATTCCATATCCCAATATACTTCTGCTATGAATAAGAAGTCAGGAAAGTTCGACTTTAAAGTTGGAATCACCTCTGACCAAAATTCGATTTTAGGAATTGGACCTGCTCTCTCACCCCAAGTTTTCCTAAATACATCATTAGTCATCAACATTGCCATATCACATCGAACACCATCACAGAGCTCCGCAATTTGTAATAAAGTATCTTTAGTTTTTTGGCGTGCTTCTTGGGAAAAAGCATTGATTTGAATAGTATCTGTCCATGCAAAAAAATTTGGATCTCTCCCGTGAGCAAAAACATTGTCTGATATACTAAAAAAATTATATGGGTGAGACATTAAATCCTCAGTCGTTCCTTCAATAAATAAGTTCGATTCCAGTGTCCAAAGCGAATCAACTGAAACGTGATTAGGGACATAATCTAATATTATTCTAATATCTCGCTCAGCTAGTCTCTTTCTAACAGTTTTCAAACCATCGATACCACCAATATTCTTATCCACATGATAATAAAAAACAGCATAAGGGGATCCTACCACATCTTCTTCCCAATAATCATATAATGCTCTGTGATACTCTTGCTGTAAATCAGGATGCTCAAGAGCAATCTTTTTACTAGCAGGACTTCTTTCCCACACTCCCATAAACCAAACAGCATCAAAGAGACTTATTTCTTGGTCTAAAATTTCATCAGGGATGTTTTCGAGAGTAATAGGTTTATTATATGTTTCAGATAAAGCGTTTAACCAAGGCCATGTATTAATTTCATAAATTTTTGGATTTTTCGGCCATTCTGTACGATTAATTAACATTTTAACATTTGGTATAATATTTTTTTTTGAAAAATAAGTAACTTTTTCTTATTGTTCCCGGGATTTTAAAACTATTACTATTATATCTCCTACATATTTTACTATAATCGCAAAAGTACCCATAAGAATTATTATAACCATGTATTGGAACATATTACTCATGACATCATAATCTCCTTTACCCATTCCACTGAAAAGCAAGATCATTGTGATCCCAATTATTAATACAAAGAGAAAAATTAAAGATAGTTTTATTAGTTTAATTTTATCTATTTTATCCAAGTTTTCCACCTTTACTTTTGAATTGTGAATGTTAGCTTTTAATTTTTAATCTTTTAACTCTTTAATCTTTTAGGATTATTAGAACAAAGATTATTTTTATTTGACATTTTTTTTTACCGAACTTCTAATTTTTCAACTTAAATATCTTAGGTAAAATCATTTAACAATTGTTAACTAAATTATATTCCAATCTATTCAAAATAAATAGATATAAATTTCTATAAATTTATAATTATGATAGAAAAAACAAAATATTAAATTAGAAAATTTACGAGTTGATATTTAATGAGTGAAGAGAAAGATGCTTTACGGAAGCTGATAATGTTGATATCTGACCTTCGGGCTAAAGATGAAGAAAGGTATGAAGCTCACGTTAATTTTATGAATGAAACCATCAAAATGATAAGTGCAATCGAATCTCAGATGAATAAACATTGGTCAACAGTTTTAGAATCATTAAAAGAATTAAATGAAAGCATTAGTGAGAATTTGGATTCTTTACTTACAGGAATTAACCCAAAGGGATTAAGAGAGACATCGACATCTTTAAAAGAAATAATGGATACAATGAATAAAAGTGTTCAAACCATGAATTTAGAAAAAGTTCTAAGTGAGTTAAAAGTTTTAAAAGCTGGTGGAGTTACTTTCGCTCCTGGTCAACCAATCGTATACGCACAACAACCTGAGGCCATATCTGCGGGTGCAAATCTTAATCCTCCAGGGTTAAAACCTCCAGGAGGTGCAAAAGCGGCAAATGGTGAACCAAAATGGGTTGATCCAACTGAAAAAGCAAAAAAGGATAAAGAAAAAGATGATGAGCAACATCTGTTAAAGCCATCTGACTTTTTCGGAATGTAAACCCTTTATTAGATAAACAAATCCATAAAGGGCTCTAATTTAGGTCTTAATTGATCTATATTTTCTCCAATCTTCTTGAAATTTATTCCAATGGTTGGAATTCTAAGCTCCGTCCTAATTCTGGTTTTTAGAGAATCATAACAGGAGGAATTTATATGACAACCCTCTAATTGATTAATAATAAGACCATCGACTTTTATTCTTTTTACATAATTTTTATAAGAATTCGTTAAGGCTTTACAATTATCTAAACATAAAAGACCTTTTTCTAAAGCTTTTAAAAGGAATCGAGAATATTCCTCGATTGGATCAGAATTTTTTGAGACTGATATTTCATCTAACAAACCTAAGAGATCCCAATCTGAATAAATAACCCTCCCCCCTAATTTATAAATAATTTCATGAATTGCTGGTTCCCAACCATTAAATATAGGTGATAATAAAATTCTTGGCATATGTGAAACATCCATTCCGACACCCTTATTTATACGTTCCTTCATTTCCTTAACCAATTGACTCATATTTTCTAAATATCTTTGAGCATTAGAATTATAATCTTGGAAGGATATAGTTAATAAAGCTAAAATCTCTGCAAATGTAGCAGGATTACAAGGATAATAATCTGATGTGCTAATATCATAAAGAATTGTTTTATAATATCTTTTTACTTGGTTACCTATTCGAAATTGTTTATTTAAACTATTATCTGTTACAACATTTCCAGTAATATTCTCAAGGTTTTCTATTGCTTTTTTTACATTAGTAGTCATTAGATCAAGAAGATTCTCATTTTCTTTTTCTTGGAGAGGAATATCTACCCACACTTGATTTGGTATGATAGATCTTAACGATTTTAAATAATTATTATATTTACTACAACGCATAGTAAAATTTAAAGAAGCGTCATAAGCCTCATTTCTTAACACATGCATTCCATAAATCGATTTAATCCCAAAACAGAAATCCTTCGAAACATTATTTTGAATAGCTTTATCATGCATATAATTATATTTTTCATTAATCGAATCAATAACATCATTCAAAGTTTTATCAACAATTTTTAAAAAATCAATTTGCTTCGCAATCCCCAGTAGTTGCGTAGTGAGATCCCATCCAAATAAATTTGTTGAAGCGTTTAGGGCTACTAAAAATAAATTCATTTTAAATTTTTCGATTCGAATTGGAAAAACGGGAATTGAATCAGCTGCAAACACCAAATCAGGAAAACCAGATGCAACAGATATTATTTTTTTTCTTTCTTTTGATTTCTTACTACTAAAATTTAAAAAATTGTAAGCTATTTTTAGCACTGAAGTGAAGTTTATTACATCATCAGCATAGATACTACTCATTATATTCCAATCACTAAAATGGGCTTAAAACAATTTCTATTTTAAATGTAATCAATACTATTATAAAATTTTTGAGAATAAAAATTAGATTAAAAATAGTGGAAATTTATCTATACATTTCCATAAATGCCCCTAGACGCGTCTTCACTTGCTCAACGTTTTCACCAATTTTATTAAAAGTTAAAGCGATGCTAGGAATTTCAAGTTCTTTACGTATTTTCTGCTTTAACATTGCATAACAGTTTGATATTGAATGACAACCAAATAACTGAACGAAAACAAGCCCATCGGCATTCAACTCTTTTGCCAATCTGAGGTATGAATTTGTGAGAGTATCATTATCACATCCTATACCATTAGAAGTCATATTTTGCAAATATTCCGCATATGCTTCAATAGGATCTGATCTTCTTGTTATTGGTATTTCTTCTAACATCATTAATATATCCCAATCTGCATATAACACTCTCCCACCTAATTCATAAATGATATCATGAGTTTTTGGCTCCCATCCTCCAAACATGGGAGTAACTAAAATACGAGGTCTATCACTGACATCCATTCCAATTCCTTTTCTCATTCTTTCTTTCATTTCATTTACTAATGTGGCAATATTATCTCGGTACCTAATTGCATTAGAGTTATAATCTTGAAAACTTATGCTTAAAAGAGATAGAATCTCTGCGAACGTTGCTGGATTGCAGGGTAAAAAATCAGAAGTACTTATCTCATGTATAATTGTTTTATATGATATTCTTATTTGATTCGCCACTTTAAAATGGTCTATTAATGTATTATCGCTATAATTGTTTTCACTAATACTCTCTAATTCACTAACTCCCTTATTTATATTTGCAGTAAGGATTTCTAACGAGTTTCCAATATTTCTGGGGGGAATATCAACCCAAATTTGCCTTGAAGGGTTACCTAATGCTTTTAAAGATTCGAGATATTTATTAAACGCGCTGCACCGAATAGTAAAATTCAAATTAGCGTCACAATTTTTCCCTTTTGAAACGTGCATACCATATAAGGTCTTAAGTCCAAAACAAAAATCACTTGAAAGTCCATTATCCAAACTTACATCATACATTTCATTATATTTCTCATTTATGGCTTCGATAACGTCTTCGATAATAGTATCAATAGTTTGACTAATTTCTTTAATACCAAGATTCTTTACAAAACCTAAAAAATTGGATACGTTTTTCATTCCAAATATATTCGAAGCTGACCCTAAATAGGAAAAATATTTGGGCATATTAAAAGTGTGCATTCTTATAGGAAAAACAGGGATGAGATCTGGAAAAGCATATACTAAATCTGAAAATGGAAGGGCAATAGAAACCAATTTCTTATGTTCTCTGAATTTTTTTCTTTTTAAATATTCTCTTGCTGAAACTAGGTTGTAAGCCAGGGTTAAAACAGAACTAAACCTAATTAACTCATCCGCAACCAAACTGATTTCTCATTCATCTCCAAAAATGGTTCTTTTCTTGCTAGTCAATTATTTTGTTAAAACTTTAAAGTTTAGATGTTAATTAAACGTTTTGAGCTTTAAAATAGTATGTATAATATGAAAATTAGTTTCATAAATTTAATTGATTTAATTTATTAGTATCCTATAAACTAAAAAAAGTATGTATAGAGCACCTAAAATTGCTAACAAAAAACCATATTTTTTAAAATGAATTCTGGAACTTCGCTTCCTAGATGATTTGAATATGCTTGCATCATATTCAGTATTACAATTAGAACAAGTAAATGCAGTAGAGTTTTGTAAGTTTTTGTTATAGCTTACCTTCCAACCACAGACTGTACATTTGAAAATAATTTTTTTCATATAATTGAATCTTGTGGATAATATTTTTAATAGTTAAGTATTGTTTGAATCTTTCAATTATATTTTGTAATCTCAGTTGCTAATAGATTTTAAGAATATCCTTTGGTTTGACTGTTTTTCTCCCATCACTTTTTGCGATAGCGATTGCTTTATCAAGAATATCAATTATTATCTCATTCAGGACATTACCATCTATAAGGTCAATACTCGTTTGATAACCTTTAGATTTAATATATTCTCTAATCTTGCTCTTAACGAAAAAGGCTTCCGCTTTTGCTCTTCTTAAATCTACATCCTCTCCTCCTTCTTTTTCAGCTATAATCCTAGTAAGTTCTCTGAAAGCTTTTTCAACGTTCATTCCCGTCTTAGCCGAAGTTTCAATGTAAATACTTTTTCTGTCTTTAGCAAACCTCTTACCATCATTAATATTTACTTTTCGTCCTTCAGTTTTTATCAAATCAGATTTGTTACCGATTAATACGAAAGGAATTTCCTTATTTAGAGTTTTACACATTTCCCCATGCCAATCTTCAATCTCGTCAAAAGTTTTTTCTCGAATTAAATCAAAAACTATCAAGGCTCCATTAGCCCCTCTATAAAAAGTTGTTCGTAAGTCTATAAATCTTGGTTGTCCTCCCACATCCCATAGAGAAAGTTGTGCTGTGTTCTTATGTTCTTTTTTTCCACTAATGTTAATTTCTTTTGTTAAAAATTGTGCTCCAATCGTAGAACGGTAATCTACCTTGAATTCTTCATTTACGAATCTATTTAATAGACTTGTTTTTCCTACTGCGGGAGGACCTAAAATTAATACTTTATACTTATAAATAATCATTTTTAGGCTTCTGAGGATGATTTTATTATTTTTGGAATAATAATAGACTCCCTTTTTTTATTCTTAAGTAAAACAAAAATGTAAGAAAAAGTCACTATTTTAACTTTTTTGAATATTATTCAAGCATTTCCAAAAATGCTTGTACTCGTGTTTCTAATGCTGATCTTATGGATCTACTATAGTCTCTTTCTAAATTTAATACCTGGATACCCTTCTCTTGCAGTCGATTTTTAATCTGCGATGAAAACATCCCAATATGGTCGCAAAATTTAATTATATGGTTCACAACTCCTAATTTTATTCCGGTCTTGGCTCTATAATCATTAATAAATTCGGTTATAAAAGATATTTTTTCCTCCAAAAAATTTGGAACTGTATGATCACCATTAATATTGTTTTCAAACCGATGAGTTAACATTTCAATCGGATCTTTGTCAGACTGTAAAATATTTTCACTCAATATCTGAGAATAATAATTATACCCTATCCATGTATCAAATAATATAACATTACCTCCTCCTTCTTCAATTAAATCAATTAAGGGGTCATTTATGAATACTGAACAACCAGTTAATACAACATTCTTTTTATTGACATGTTCCTGATCAGAATTAGACTTATTTAATTGAATATACTCTTCTATTTGTGGTAGAATTTGTGGTCCGAATAAAATCGACTTTTGAATAAGGTTTAATTTCTTTAAGCTACCTACATTTAGCTCGCTTAATCTAAATAACACTTTTTTAAATTTATTGTACTTATGAATACTCTGTATTATATCATTATCTTCGATTTGAGAGCCTTTAATTTTTTCAAGCTGCGTTTTAAAATCTTGTAGCTCTAGTTTAAAATAATCAATACTTTTTCCGGTTTTAGTATAGGGTATGTAAAAGTTCAATCTGGGTATATTAAAATACTTGCTTATGATTTCTGAAGCACAGATATCTGAAACGCAATGATTTGAAACTACAAAATAGTCTATTAACTCTAAAAACCGGTAATGATTAGGTTTCAATGAAAATAGACCGATACAAGATTGAGCAAAAGCGCATGTAGAAGGAGGTAGAAAATCATGACTGGAATCCATTAACTCATCATTTCCAGCAAACATCAATCGTAAAGGAATAAACCCTGCAGCATCTATAATTTCTTCAGGAATATTATCATGAGACATAAATGCAACCACCTTTTTTCCTTCATCTTTTTTTTCTTGTAAAAAAGACGTGTATTCAGATAGTAGCTCTAAATCATCCATTGTGTATTCTTCCAAATATTAAATTATTAGTCAAAAAATAGTTAATGCTAGATAAAATTTCTCAGTTATATAACTTCATTAATGATCTTATAAAATAAAATAAATAGTGATTTTACTTCCCATTATGCTCCCTTGCAATGAGGGCAGCTCCTATAGCTCCAGTAAATTGAGCCGCATTTTCTTTTTCAAAACCAGGAGTAACTATATCAAATCCTAACTCTTGTTCTAAATACTTTTTAACTGCGACATTTTTTGCTACTCCTCCACAAAAAACTAAAAGGGGACCAACTCCTATTCGTTTTGCCATTCCTGCAACTCTTCTTGCTATAGATTTATGAATTCCCGCAGCAATATCGTACTTTGGAGTGCCTTTTGCGAATAAAGATATCACTTCACTTTCCGCAAAAACAGTACATGTTGAGCTTATTGATGCTGGATTATTAGATTTAATAGATAATTCTCCAATTTCATCAATAGGCACTTCAAGTGCATGAGCCATTACTTCCAAAAATCTGCCTGTACCTGCTGCGCACTTATCGTTCATTTGAAAATCAATAACATTTTTTGTTTTCTGGGAGATAACGATTGCTTTACTATCTTGGCCTCCTATATCTATTACTGATTGCGCTTCTGGAAAAAAGTATTGTACTCCCCGTGCGTGGGCTGTGATTTCTGTAATACGATCATCAGCAATGTCGATTGTATTACGTCCATAGCCTGTACTCCAAACTCGTACGTCATTTCTAGATAGATTATTCTTTTCCATGATATCGTTAAAAAGATTCTGTCCTATTCTCTTAAAATCGTAGGTTGATCTTTCTACTCTATAATCTACTACTTTCCCCTCATTTGAGAGAAGTGCTACTTTTGAGCTAAGTGATCCTATGTCTATACCTATGAATTCTGTCATTATTTCTTCATTATGTTTTATATTTAAATTAGAAAATGATAATCAAAAATTAAAATTTACGATAAATAAAATAAAAATGCGAACTATCCTAAAAATAACAAAACAATGATAAAGGTGATTGTAAAGGCAAATAACATTTGTATTATATTTATGATAATTGATTCTTTCGATACTCGTCCTATAAAAATACCTAAGACGATGATGCACAGGAGTATTATTATAAAGGATTGTATGAAAATAATGAAATTTGCATTTCTGACAAAAAAAAATGGAATCAATGGAATTAAACCTCCTAAGAACGGAGCAACCCCATTTATTAATGCAACGATGATCTCTGAAAAATTTATTGCTTTGTCATGGATTGTTTTAATCTTCCTTTTCTTCTTTGACTTGGGTTCTACATTATTAATTTCAAGTCGTACAGGTTTTAACATTGCTCTTTTTAGCTCCTCTTCTTGAGCTCCAAGATCTAGTTGATTCAATTCATTATCTTCCTCATCTATAATACCCATGGCCATTTTCATTTCAGCTTTTACTTTCTTCTGTTCGGCTCTCTCAGATAGATATGATCCTGAAATTCCAGAAAAGAACATTGAAATTATTGTCCCTAAACCGGGTAAAATGACATAAGAAGAAGGGATCGTGTGTTCCAAGGGCTTTTTAGCTATAACAACAAAAAATCCTAGAAGGATTCCTAGGATAGTGAGTGCTCCATCATAAAAATTATTGATAAAATATCTACGTGCAATTTCAAGAAAGTTTGTAATTTCGTTATAAATCTTGATTTGAGATTTAATCTTCGACATTTTTTTTAAACTATTTTTGAAATTACGTGATTTGTCCAAGCAGTAAAGTAACTAATAAGGTTACTACTCCCGCCATTACTAAATGAATGGCGTACCTGGCACGTCCTCCTCCTGAAATATTCCCTAAATAAATCCCTAGATATACAAGTAATCCTACTAATATCATATATGATAAAATAAAATGAGTTAATGTTAATGTTACTCCAAAGAAAAAGGGAATTAATGGAAGTGAACTTCCGAGGACGGGGGCACCTCCATCAACTAATGAGGCTACAATAGTAGCAAAATTTTCAGCTTTTTCAAGCAGAGTTTTATTATGGTTCTTTTTTTCTTCAGAAGTTTCATCATCTACCATTGCCATTTCCCTTCTCATGTCCGTTACCTTTTTCTTTCGTTCTGCTTCTTCAGAAAGAAAAGCACCCCATAATCCACTTATACCTATAGCAAGAGCTGTAGCAAAACCCATAATAAGGACATTTTTTGTACTATATGACTCAATAAATGAAGGATCAGATAGAAATAGAATAAAAATACCACTTATGATCCCTGCACAAGTTAATGCTCCATCAAAACAGTTATTAAAAAATTTCCGACGGGAAATTATGCCCAAATCAGACAATTTTGAATATTGCTTCCAATTTTTTATGGTTTGTTTAAATCCCATTAAGCTTCTAAAACACCTTTATATGCATTACTAAGCTGATGTAGACTAATTTCGATAGATAACAAAAAGGTTTTCTATTTAACAATAATATTCTTGATTTATTTTAAATTTTATTTAGTATGGAGAATAATCGACATTAAAAATGTTCAAATTCTCATAATATTAAATTTTTATTTATCTAATTATTTATATCTATAAAGAGTTATTAAAATATTTCAAAGAGATTTTATAGATGAATAAAATAAAGGAAGAAATTATTACAATGCTTATAGATCACTCCCGGATTATATATTCAGTAATTAGTGACATGGGAACTTATTATTCAATGTGGGTTGAAGACTTCGAATCAAATAAAAAAAGTTTGGAAAAAAAACAAAACAAAATGCAGTTATTAGAAGAGGATGCCGACGATATTAAAATTCAAATGATAAAAAATTATTCTGAAGCAGAAGCGCAAGGTATTGGTGATTATATAGCTTTAATCTTAAGAATGGACAACTTAATTAATTACCCACTCGAATTTGTCGACAACTTGACTAAAATCAATTTAGATGACAAAAATGGTGAAATAAAGAAAAGATATAAAAAATTAATTAATAAGATAATAGAAATGGTAGACGTTTTGAAAACAATAATTAAAAGTTTAAGAGATAATCCTGACGCAGTTTTTAATAATACCACAACTATTCATGAAATTGAAAACGGAGTGGACACCATATTTCGAGAATTTCTTGATTATATCTATACTGATAAGGATATAGACATAAGAGTGTTATTACGCTTAAGAGACAGCATTATGTTGCTCGAAAAGTTTGCCGATTCTATCCATGATATTGCCGACCTCATAAGAGTGTTGCTTTATCAATAAAATTTTTTTTCTCATTATTAGCTAGTAAATCTTAGAAATAACTTCATTTTTTATAAAAGGAAGATTTATACGCAAAAATAGATTTATAAATTGCAATATTATAAATTTTAATTTAATAAAGAAGATGTAAAATATGAATGGTAAACAGAAATTTTATGTATTGTTGCTATTTTTTCAAGTTTTCTTAATAATCTTGGTTGTTTTTACTTCAAATGGTATAATAACTATGGTTGCAGCTCAAGTGCCTACAACTTTCGATTATTATGACTCTACAACGACAATAGCCTTAGGTATTGCAGTAGCGATTTCAGTAAGTGCTGCTGTATTAGGAAGTGCTTGGGCTATGAAGACGGTAGGGACCGCTGCAATTTCAGCCCTCTCTGAGCGAGAAGAATCTTTTTTTAAGGCTTTTCTCGTAGTTGCTCTATGTGAAGCGCTTGCCGTTTATGGGTTGATAGTAGCAATTTTGCTTTGGACAAAAATTCCAAGCCCAGTGTAAGAATACATTATTTTTCATCATTAATTCTTAAAATAAATTTACTGGTTGGTGAAAAAAACGAGTATTGTTGTTCCATCATACGCATATACGCTAATCAAGATTAGGTTTTTGAGACAATTGATAATGGATGAAGGAACATTACAAAAATTAGATGCTATTAACGATATTAAGCAGTTTGTGGAATTCATTAGCCGCTTTTATCCTGGATTTAATTTTAACGCATATACAATAGAAGAATTAGAAAAAGCCCTTTTTCATAACTATATTAAATTAATCGGGAAAATTATTTCTCACACTCCCCTAAGTATGAGGAATTTTTTAAGAAACTATTTGATGAAATACGAAATTACAAACATAAAACGTGTTATTCTTGGTACTATCCTTGGAATGAGTTTAAGTGAAAAAACAAAGATGGTCAATAAATTAGTTGAAAAATACCTAAATCATTCAGATTTCATTAATGAGCTTATAGAAATATCATCCTTAGACGAGATACAACTATTCTTCAGCCCTACTAGGTATAATAAATTGATACGAGAAGGAATTCTTTACTTTAAAAACACCAATGAAATTTTCGTGCTAGAAGCTTTTTTGGATCAATTTTATTATAAGACTATGAAAAAGGAGCTACGTCGTTTAAACAAAAAGGAAAAAATATTGATATCCTTATATGTGAAATATATTTCTGATATCTACAATCTAAATTTAATATATAGAGGGATAATTACTAACATTGACAGAAATCTTATTAGTCAATTATTAGTAGATAATTACCTGTTTTTAAACAAAGGAATATTGGATAAGTGTTTAAATTTAACAGATGTGAATGATTTAATTAATGAAATAAATCAACACTTAAGTGGAATAAAAGAAATTCATCATTACTTAACCAAATTTACAATTGATAAAGAACATTTTATCTGGTCAGTTGAAAAACTATATTTAGACTATTATTTTAGAACATTTAAAATGAAGCTTGATGATATTGAATATCAGGCGATTTTTAGTATCTTAGAGGTTTTAATAAAAAAAGATAAGGAAATTCGCTTATTCATTTTACCAAAAATAGTAAATATTCTACACGATAAATATCGAATGTTAAAATAAGGAAAAAATAAGTACAAAAGGATTAAAAATGGATTTATTCGAATGGATAAAAGATATTGAAAAAGTATATGAAGATTTAATAAATAACGCTAAAGAAATAAATCTTAATGACATTGAAGAATTCAGAGATCAATATAGAAAAAGATTAGAATTCTTTATTGATGAGAAAAATGATTTAATAAACCAAGCCTTATTTAACCTTTCAATTGAAGTTGATAAAGAAACAAAGGTGTTTGAAGAGCAAATGGATATTGCTCTTAACCACATTAAAAACCAATTTCAAAAAGAAATTAAAAATCTTCAAGAATTAATTATTGTAGAAGTTGGGTTAGATTTCTAATGTTAGATCAAAAGATACATGTTTTGGGGGACGATGATGTCGTTTTAATGTTAGGTCTTCTTGGGATAGAAGGTACTATTATAGAAATCGGTGATTCATTTCTTGAATTATTTAATGAATTGATAAAAGATCCATCAATTGGGATGATTATTATTAGATTACCCTTATCAAAAGAAGAATATGAATTTCTCATAGATTTTAAATTATATAATAAAATGCCATTGGTTTTTATCCTTCCAGATCTGTTTCAATCCGATATTGATAAAACGGATGTAATCAGGAATAAAATCTACGATTCAATTGGAGATATTTTATCCTTATAATGAGTTGAGTTAAAATTTCAGAAGAAAAAGAATATAAGCAGAAATTTGGCAATCTGGGATTGTATTTAATTGAGAAAGCTAAAAAAGAAATTAAAGAATTCAATCAACAATCAGTTTTTCAAAAAGGCGAAATCAAGAAAAGAACTTTTGAAAGAAGTGCTGATCGATCTTCAAAATTGAGGGAACATTTAAAAGATAATTATGATCACTTTTTAAATCAATCACTTTCTTCAACTCTTTTGAATGGTAAAGCACAATTTCTCGATTTGAAAAATCAGTTAATTCAAGAATTAAAGAAAAGTTTGTTTGATTTGATTGAAGAAAAAATTAAGACAAATTACTCTATGTATATAGAATTCATATTAAAAAAGATTAAGGAAATCAAGACCTCTATTGACAAACCGCAGGAAATAGAACTAATTTTTAATTCACAAGATTACAAATATTTAATGAAAAATTATGGAAAAATCCAAGATCTTTTTGATAATCCTGTTGAGATTAATAAAGGTAAAGAAGATTTTATTGGAGGATTTAAGATCTCGTTAGTTGGAGGAATTATAACTTATGATTATACAATAGATAATTTAATCAATACAAAATCCTCCTTTATTCAAATGGAAATCGCCAAGCTTATTGATGATTCAGAAATCAAACAGATTGAACAAAATTTTATTTTATTTATACAAAATCAAAAAACAAAAATAGAAGAATACCTCAAAAAATATGATCAAATCCAAATCTAATAGCAAGCAGGAATATGGTCGCATTTCAGCAGTGACTGGATCTTTAATCAAAGTTAAAGGATTAGAGAAATTTATTCGACTCCATGATTTGATCAAAGTAATTAAATACAACATTCTCGGTGAGACCATACATATCTATTCTGACCATATTGTAGCTCAATGTTTTGAGCAAACAAATAACCTAAGAATAAATGATAAAATTATAAGTTTAAACGAACCTCTTTCAATGGAACTAGGACCTGGTTTATTAGGAAATACCTTTGATGGAATTCAAAGACCGTTGGAAGATGCTTTTGCTCTCTTTGGGGATGGAGGTTTAGAAAGAGGCCTAGAAATACCTTCTTTATCAAGAACAAAGAAATGGAGTTTTACTCCATCCAGAAAAGTTGGTGATTTTGTAGCAAGTGGAGATATAATTGGTGCTGTTCAAGAAACTCAAGGTATCGAACATAAAATAATGGTACCCCCAGAAGTCAATGGAAAATTATCTTATATCGCCCCTGAGGGAGAATACACAATTATTGATGAAGTTTATAGATTAATTATTGACGGTCGAGAGAAGTCCTTTCCTATGCTACAAAAGTGGCCTGTTACACAGAATAGACCATTTAAAGAGAGAATGGTACCAAATGAACCATTAATTACAGGCATGCGAGTTATAGATTTATTATTCCCGATAACTAAAGGAGGTACTATTGGAGTACCTGGAGGTTTTGGAACAGGAAAAACTGTAATTCAACAATCTTTAGCCAAATGGTGTAACGCTGACATAATAGTTTTCGTAGGTTGTGGTGAGAGAGGAAATGAGATAGCGGACGTTTTGAAGCAATTTTCAGAGTTGATTGATCCCAAAACGGGACGACCTTTACTTGAGCGGATTATACTATTTGCTAATACTTCTAATATGCCAGTATCGGCACGTGAAGCAAGTATCTTTTCTGGAGTCACAATAGCAGAATATTATAGAGACATGGGGTATGATGTGGCTGTTCTTGCAGATAGCACATCAAGATGGGCAGAATCTTTAAGAGAAATTTCTGGTTTATTAGAAGAAATGCCCGCCGAGGAAGGATATCCCGCATATTTGCCTTCCAAACTTTCAAGCTTCTATGAACGGGCTGGCTCCGTAAAATTATATGGCAAAGACCATCTTGGGAATGAAAGGTTAGGCTCATTAACTATAATAGGTTCAATATCCCCTCCCGCTGGTGATTTTAGTGAGCCAGTTACAGCTACAACAAAAAACTTTGTTCAAGGTATTTGGGCTCTGGATGCCGCACTCGCATATTCTAAGCATTACCCCGCCATTAATTGGTTAAATTCCTATTCGAATTATCCAGATTACATTTCTGAATGGTGGTATGAAAGGGATATAAGTTGGACAGATCTAGATATAGATTGGTTTGATGCTCGAAAGCAAGTAAATGAGATTTTATCTCAAGATAATGAGTTAAAATATGTAATGCAATTAATTGGAGAAGAAAATTTACCTGAAGATCAGCAATTAGTTTTATTTATAGCGAAATTAATTAAAGAGGGTTTTCTTATTCAGAATGCGTTTGATGAGATCGATAATTATACTAGCCCTAAAAAACTTTTAGGGATAATAAAGATGATCCTGTTACTCTTTAAAGAGGGTAAAGAACTTATGAAACAAGGTTTTTACATAGAAGAAATTAAAAGTCTTCCGATAATAAATGAGATCATGAGAATAAACCAAACAATACGGAATGAAGATTTCACCAAGATCGAAAAATTAAAGAAAAAATTACTTAATAATATAGAATATTTAAAGTTAACACGTGGAGTGTTTAAGCAAAGATGAGTATAATCTATAAAAAAATACAGCGAATAATTGGTCCCCTCATTTTTCTAAAAAATGAGCATGATGCTCAATATGGAGAGATTGTAAAAATTAAAACTACAGATGGGAAAATTCGAACAGGACAAATCGTAAAGATGGATGAAGAGTTAATCGTTATCGAAGTGTTCGAAGACACTACTGGAATATCTTCTGAAAATGCAGAAATTACTTTTACTGAAGATGTTTTCAATGTAAAGATCTCTAAAGATATGTTCGGGCAGACTTTTGATTCATTGGGACGCCCCATTGATATAAGAACTAAAGCAATATTAAACTCAGATATTCTAACTGATGTTCAAAGAGACATAAACGGAGTACCCGTTAATCCCTTTGCTCGGGAATATCCTGTGGATGTGATTCAAACAGGAATATCTGTAATTGACGGGTTATTTACACTAATTAGAGGCCAAAAACTCCCAATATTTAGTGGTCAGGGACTGCCACATAATAAAATTGCTGCACAAATAGCCACACAAGCAAGTGTCGCATCAAAAGAACCATTTGCAATAATTTTTTGTGGAATTGGAATCATTCAAGATGAAGCAATTTACTTTCTTAACCGTTTTCAAGAAAGTGGAAAGTTACAGAACATAATTTCATTCATTAATTTTGCTGATGACCCTATAATTGAGAGACTGATCATCCCTCGAGTGGCTCTAACTACAGCAGAATATTTTGCATATGAGAGAGATATGCATGTTCTTGTCATTTTAATTGATATGACAAATTATGCAGAAGCTCTTAGGGAACTGAGTTCAGCAAAAGAAGAAATTCCAAGTAGGAAGGGATATCCTGGTTATATTTATTCGGATTTTGCCTCGATATATGAAAGGACTGGAAAAATTAAAGGGAAGAAAGGTTCGATAACTCAAATCCCGATACTCACAATGCCCAACGATGACATTTCACACCCGATCCCTGATACTACGGGTTATATTACAGAGGGTCAATTAGTACTAAGCCGTAACATCCATAAAAAAGGAATTTATCCTCCTTTTGAAGTTCTTGCTTCGATTTCACGGTTAATGAAGGATGCTATCGGTAAAGAACGAACCAGAGAAGATCACGCAGATATTAGTTCCCAACTCTTAGCAACCTACTCTAATTACCTTGAAGTTAGAGATCTAATATCGATTGTTGGTGAAGATGGCCTTAATTACGCGCAAAAAAATATTTTAAATTTTGGAATCGATTTTGAACAAAAATTTCTAAATCAAGAATCGAGTGAGAACAGAACTATTGAAACAACACTTGATCTTGCCTGGAAAATAATTTCCAACTTAGATAAAAATCAACTTTTTAGAATTCATGAAAATTATATTAATAAATATTATCAACCTAAGGTGTAACTAATTAGTTTTAGAGAAGTAAAGCCCACTAAGACAAATTTGATGTCTTTGCAAAAAAGATTAAATTTTGCAATAAAAGGAGAGACTTTTCTAGAATTTAGAAGAGAACAATTAATTTTTCAAATAAACGAGTTATGGAATAATTATAATACACTTAGGAAAAAATTTCTAAATCTTTTTAGTAGATCTCTTAGGTATCTGAATCAATCGTATGAAGAAATGGGGAAGAATGAAATAAACTTGATCAGTAAATTAAGTAGAATTCAATATAAACCGAGAATAAATATAACGAATGTAAAGAAGTTGAGTATATTAATCTCTCAAGTTGAGTATGAAATATTTGAGGAAGAAAAATTACCTGCTTATACGTTTGAAAATACTAGTCATTATCTTGAAGATTTAATAATAAGTTTAAAAAAATTCCTTGAATGCTTAAGTAAATTTTCAGAAATAGAAGATTTGATGTTGAATGTGTCAATCAATTTTAAAAGGATAAATCGAAGAATAAACGGTTTAAAGAACGTTATTATACCTAAGCTAAAATCAGACATAAAAAAAATAAAAGAAATTTTAGAAGAAGTTGAAAGAGAAAATTACGTGAGGTTGAAGAAAACCAAAGATCTTATTATTAAAGAACAAAAAGCTATCTGAGGATGTGAAAAAATGACTAAGTTTAGTTTAATTAAAGCCGAATTAAATCAAAATTATAAGGATCGTTTCCTAATTGAACTTTCTAATTTGAATGTTGTTCACCTAATACAAAAAAAAAAATCTAAAATTAGAGATGAAAGTAAGGAAAAAGATCCTCTTATGAAAAAGATAAGGGACCTGAGAAAAAACTTGGATTCCTTGTTTAAAAGGTTAGATCTTACTGAATCTGATCTTTTAGAAATAAAAATTAACAAATCTGAAAGGATAGAATTTAACGCAAAAGATTTATCAGAATTAATTTATCATATCCTTGAAGAAATAGATTTTTATAACAATAGGGTTATTGAGTTACAAAGTTATATTAATAAGGGAACAATTGAATTTGAAAATTTGAAACTATTAAAAGTCTGTTATATGAATCTTGAACACTTAAATTTAACAAAAGAAAATGTTAGTAGTTTAAAACAATTTAAATTTAGGGTTTTTACCACATTCTCAAAAAATTTGAGCAATTTAAAGAACTTATTTGATTTTACAGATTACCCTAATTTTTACGAAACATTCCAAATATCTGATAATAGATTAGGTTTTTATATAATTTATCCAAAGGATAAAGAAGATGAGTTCAATGGTATAATTAGGTTAATCCATTCAGAAGAAGTACTAATATTAAAGAAATATTTGACAAGTAAAGGTATACATTTATCAAGAATAGACAGAGAAATAGATTTTATAGATAAGTTGCTATATAGATATAAAAAAGAACGGAGCCGTTTAACAAAGGATAATATGCTGAAATTTGCGGGGATTAATGAAGTTGTTCAAAATATCGAAGAATACAGTTGGGCTGAACAACAATTTGAAAAATCATCCCCTAATCGTTTAACTCTTAAATTTTTTGTACCTCATGGTAAAAAAAAAATGGTTCAAGAAACTCTTAAAGAAGCTTTTAAAGATGATGTCATCCTTCAAACAACCGACATCTCTAAAAACAGTCCTGTTCATGAAATTTCCGCTTTAAAACCAGAAATTGAAAAATCAAAAAAGAGATTATCTGGTGAAGCAAAAAAATATTATGAAATAAAGCAAAAAAATAATCAAGAAGAAGAAACTGTAGAATCTGAAGAACTAGAAGATTTAAGAGACATTACTCCTACTGTCATGAAAAACTTTTTTTTATTTAGACCATTCGAAACAATTACACGAATGTATGGGTCACCGACATATTCTGAAATAGATCCTACACCCCTTATTGCTTTTACCTTCCCTCTATTGTTTGGTTTGATGTTTGGCGATATTGGACATGGTATAGTTCTAATAATCTCTGGATTAATTGGTGCGATGAAGTTTAGGAAGCGAGGGGGTGATCTTGTCAATTTCTGTTGGATTATTTTTTATTGTGGTTGGGCATCGTTTTTTGTTGGATTTTTATACGGAGAATTTTTAGGGCATCATGAGATAGAAATTTTTGGAAATGTACTACTTCATCTTAAGCCAATTCAAATTCCAATTTTGAATGTTACGTTATATAATCCATTGGGTAATATAATGGTTGTATTTAAATTTGCGGTTCTAATTGGTGTCTTTCACCTTAATTTAGGATGGTTTATTCAATTTCTGAATTATTGGAAACAAAAAAGGAAATATTTGGGATTAAGTGATTCTTTAATGAAGATTCTTTTGCTAACGGGAGGAACTGTTTTAATTTTTGGATATAGTTTTGATATAATGGGGAAATGGATAACTCCCCCTTATCCGATTTTATTAGTTGTGATTCCTGGGCTTCTATTGTTGTTGCTTAAACCGTTAGGAAAGACATTTAAAATCTCCTACTTACAGGAAGAATCATTTGGGAGTTTATTGGGTGAAGGTTCAATGGAAGCTTTTGATACAGTATTATCCGTTATGAGTAATGTTGCGTCATATATTAGATTATTAGCTTTAGCTCTCGCTCACATTGCTCTGTTAACCTCTATCAATGCGATGATGGGATTAATTGAGGGAGAAGGTATTGGAGTAGAAATAATACATTTTGTTGGTGGAATTTTTGGTAATATGATAGTTATTCTGCTGGAGGGTCTGTTAGTGTTTCTTAACGCGATAAGATTACATTTTTATGAGTTCTTTTTCAAGTTCTTTCAAGGATCCGGGATAGAGTACTTTCCTTTCTATTTAGATAATTATTATTCTATTCTGAATTTCAGGGTTGGTATGGAAAAAGATATTATTTCTGAGGAAATTGAAAGAGAGATAGATACTCAAATTGTGAAAGAAGAAATTGATAAAGCTATAAAATTCATAACAAAAAGATTTGAATAATAACACTTTAACTAAGTAATTTCGAATTCAATGCCAAATGAAAATAAAAATATAGAAGATAAGATATCACACCAAGGGGTTGCCCTTAAAGTAATTTTAATAATTGTTTATCTTCTTATTTTACTCTATTTAGGTTATATATTTGTAGAATTCGGCTCAAATCTTCTCGTAGTTATTACTTTAATAGTATTTGTATTTTTAATAACTATTGGTCCTTTTTTTAAGCGAAAAAATAAGAGATCACTTTACTCCAGAATGTTTCCAGATAGAAAAAAACGTCTAACACCTCAAAGACAGAGAAAAAAAAGACGACCAATTATAGTAAAGAATCCTAAACAAATTCAACCCATAATTTTTAAATCAGTTAATCTGGAATTTGAATATCGCAAACCTCTAATAAGTAATTGCGAAAATTGTGGAAATATTTTACCAAGTTTCGTAAAAAGTAAATGTCCTTTTTGTGGAGAACAAATTTAAAAAAGAAGATTGAAAAAAAATGAAAGTAATGCGAAAATCTGACAAAGAATCTAAATATGGCTATATTTCAGCAATCACAGGATCCTTAATTACAATAAAGGGATTAGAAAATTATGTTCACCTTCATGAGTTAATTAGAATTTCTAAATATGATATTTTAGGTGAAGTAATACAAATTTATTCTGATCATGTTATTGCCCAATGTTTCGAAAATACAATAAAGGTAAAATTAAATGATCAAGTTGTTGGTTTAGCCGAGACTCTATCAATGGAATTAGCGCCTGGACTCCTATCAAACGTTTTTGATGGAATTCAGAGACCCTTAGAGGTAGTATTTAACAGAACTAAATCTGCAGATTTAGAACGAGGGATGAAATTCCCTCCATTATCAAGATCAAAGACTTGGCAATTTAAACCTTTAAGAAAAATTAATGAAATAGTAGAGAGTGGCGATGTAGTAGGGATTGTACAAGAAACTCAATTCATTGAACATAAAATAATGGTTCCTTTTAGTTTTACTGGAAAATTATCATTTATTGCTCCTGAAGGAGAATATACAATTTTAGATGAAATATATAAAATACTCATTGATGGGAAGCAAAAATCCTTTACGATGCTACAAAAATGGCCAATAACTAAAAATCGACCTTATAAAAGCAAAGAAAATCCCACAGAACCTCTTTTTACTGGAATTCGAGTTATAGATTTATTGTTTCCATTAGTTAAAGGAGGAACTACTGCTATTCCTGGCGGATTTGGAACTGGTAAGACTATCATTCAGCATACGTTAGCTAAATGGTGTAACGCCGATATTATTCTCTATATCGGTTGCGGAGAGCCAGGAAATGAGATTGCCAACGTTTTGAAACAATTTTCTGAAACAATAGATCTTAAAACAGGTGCTCCTTTATTGGAGAGGGTAATACTTATAGCAAACACCTCTAATATGCCAGTCTCTGCCCGAGAGGCAAGTTTATTTTCTGGAGTTACCATCGCTGAATACTATCGTGATATGGGATACGATGTTATTGTACTTGCTGATAGTACTTC
>JAHLWT010000207.1 GCA_019057775.1 Promethearchaeota archaeon | reverse complement strand
GAGAACCAGAATCAGTTAATATAATTAATCGAAAACATTTTTCAGATATTTTTTTGAAAACATCTATAATGAAAGTTACAGCCACAAAAATACCTCCGGCAATATTGGGTCTTACAAGCATTGGCTCAAGTGAACGGAGAGCTGTTAATACGTGTTCAGAATTTAAAGTAAAATCTTCCAAGTAATTCGGACCAAAATCTTGATATAAGATAATGTTGAATCGGTCACTAGCATCCTTACTAGTTTTTACGTCGCAAAATTCTCTCAATGCGTCGAAAACAGAATTTAATTCTGTTACACCCGGTGTAAGTCCATAAAATATCAATGTATCTTCAGATAGAGTAGGCAAAAATTTTTTCCTCTAATTTATTAATTGCGGAAAAACATTTCATTTAGTAATAATTTAAGAAAGGAACCTATTAATATTCTATATGTAAAAAAATAGTTAAAGACTAGTGTATGATTGCAGGTTTAGTTTTTGTCAACTAAGTAATTTTATTAATCCTTCCCTTATTCCCAATTTGAACGACTTTCTGTTCAGTCTTAAAATCTAACATAAGAATATAAATCTCGAGTTTTAATAATAGAATTAATCAAATATAAAAAAAATTTTACATTCTATTGGAAACTAAATAATTAATTGTATTATTTCCTGGATTAATTTAGATAATATAAAATAGGAAAGATACCTATTCATTAGAATTTCCAATAAACGGTTTTTCAAATTTACCGTACTATATATTTTTATACTTAAATGTCTATATGTTTAACGTAGATCGAAAAAAAGGGTTATTGTTCTACCTACTAGTCATTTTAAGGTAATAATTAATGAAGAATTCAATTAAATGTACTATTTTCATATTCTTTTTTATATGTTTATTAATAAATCCTATTTTTAATATGTGCTTCAAAATCATTAATCAAAACTTCATTATCAGAAGTATTGAGAAGTTAGAAGTAACGGAAGAAGGTCCAGTTTTAAATAATTCCTTTATTCTTAATGGAAATTCATTTTCAAGTATCGGAACTTCCCAAATTGTCTCCTTATCTCAGGATCGGTATGAATCATTTATTAATTATTCTTTACGAGAAGGGGGGATTTCATTTCAAAATGCAAAAATCGGTTGGAATATGACTGGTTTTGATTTACAGTTTACCGATCTCTATGCAACCGAGACTTTAGTTCAAATTGAAACCAACAATGATGGTATTGAAAAATATAAAGGTGTTGATCAATTTTATGGGATTTCTTTTATGATCCCAAATACCTGTTATCTCAAGAATTTATCAATATTTCTTCAATATTGGGGTTCTTCTTCGGGGATGGATGAGTCTGAGTTTTCTATAAGAGTCTATAATGCTACCAGTTTATTAAATGAAACAATGCCTGATGAAACGATTGATACTCCTTTAGATGAAACCATCTTTAACTTAACAAATAAACCACTTAACCAACCGGCACAGTGGTACCAATCGAACTTTACAAAACAAATTTTAAATATTTCAAAAACATTCAATAATACTTTTTTTGCCGTATTTCAATCTATAAAATATCCTAATTTAGCAGGGTATAATGACGAAGCTTTTATTTCTTATGGAATTGAGCAGTCTTATGAAGAATTTAACTCGGTATTTTATAAAAAAAATGGATTATTAGGGAGTTGGGAGTTACTTCCAGAAAAAAATGGACTATTGAAGGCTAATTTTGCTCCGATAACAAATAACCCAACACCTGATCAAGTAAATTTATCCGTCTTTAATACCCCAATAGATTCTACGGGAAAATATTCAAATCAATCCTTTTTCCCTCATGATCAAAATGAATTTTTCATTCCAATTTCATCACTTTGGTTTAATGATATTCAATTTAATGCTACCTTCAGAGGAAATTTTATTTATAATACTAAATCATCTTCAAACTTTAAAGCAGAGGCAGAAGAAGATGTTTTATGGAATTTAACATTAAATGTTAATGAATTTTCAACAAATTCATTTAATAATTCTGCTATTTTTTATAAACCTAAATTTTGGGAGTTTTCTTCGATATTTAATGAAAGAGTTCTATATAACAATTTCGAGCTTCATCAAAACTATGTGAAAATCATTAACATTTCAAATAATATGTGGACTATTAATTTTAATCAAATAAATGATGTTATATCAAAAGATTATAAATCTAGTAGTGATAAAAAGAACTGGAGAGAAATCGTAGATATTATAAATTCTACGCATCTCATTAATGTCTCTGCTCACTTCAGAAATTCAAATGGACAAGCTTCATTACTTGTTACTACAACACTATTAGATATATCTATAAGTGTGAACTTATTAAGAAACAATTATAACTTTCCACTCTGGTCTGCTATTCAAAACACTTCAATTTTAGAAAATAATCTGAATATTAACATAAAATTAATAACTTTTAATGGAACTATCGCAGGTATTCTAAGTAATAATTATCAAGTACAGCTCATTAAAAATGAAACTGTTATAACATTAGAAACGCAAATTAAAGAAAATTATATTCAGGGAGCAGAATTAAAATTTTCGGCGAAACTTTGTTGCGGCGAGGAACCTATAATCGGGAAAACATTATTTTTTACAATTTCAGAGATATATTCGAATGGAAGGGTGGAATATAACAATTTCAATCATACTACTGATCATGAAGGAATGGCTGAAGTTATGTATCATATTCCTAAAATTGATGTTTTCAATCTTGAAATATTTTATGAAGGAGATCTCTTATTATATTCATCAACTTTCAAAGAAGAAAATATTAATGTACGAACTCCCACACATCAATTTCTTATAGATAATTCGATAATTTTTATAATATTAATTGGGATTATTATTGGTCTTCTCATTTATTTATCTGTTAGAAAAATCAAGTTGAAAAAGAAAAAAACTCTCTGGACACGAAAGAGTAAATTATGCAAAGATTTCTTGAACATTGAGTATATTGTAATTATTGAAAAAAAAAGTGGTATCGCTTTAATTCAAGAGGATATCGGCCAGGTAAATTTAGATGGATCTTTAATGAGTGGATTTTTACAAGCAATTACAATCTTTAAGTATGGATTGAAAAATGAAAGAGTTTCATTTGATTCGAGAGAATCTATAGTTTTAGATTATCAAGATTATAAAATTTTTCTGAATGATGGTGAATATATTAGAGTAGGATTAATATTAAAAGCAAGTCCTTCTGAAATTTTTAGATTCTCCCTCAATGAATTTATTATACAGTTTGAAATTAAATATCTCAAATATATAAAACATTTTACTGGTGAATTGAATCCATTTGAAGACTTTTCATTGTTAACTAATAAATTTTTTAAAACTAACTTCAGAGGTTCACTTATCGTTAATAAAAATGCACTTAATACTAGATTGAGTTCATTCCAAGAGATAATTTTGAATGTTGGCATACTTATAGAAGATAATTATCAATTTTTTGATTTTAAGAAACTTTTTAATTATCTTATTAAAATCTTACCAAACGTGCCAAAAGAAAGGATAGAAGCAGAAATTTATGATTTATTGGAACTTCCATATATAATACCAAAACCAAATTCAATAGAAAAAAATTCTCAGAAATCCTAAAATCTCTTATTTCGTTAACATATTAAATAAAATGATATATGTAATCTTTCTAATATTTTTAATTAAAGGGGACTATCCTTTTTTATCCTTGAAAAGGGTTTATCCTGCATCAACAAAACAATAAACTCTGGTATCTGCTCATTTGAGACAACTATATAATTTCCCTCAACTTTATATCCAAAATCAGTTGACCATTTGGAAATCTGTGCATCAAAAGTTTTCTTATCCATTCTTAGAACTTTTCCCATTAATTTCAACTCAACTTTATTTGTTTGGGAAACTACTTCCTTTATTTTTTCTTTTCTCTTTTTCTTAACTGGCTCGCTTACAAGGGTTCCAGTGTAAATAATTGATAGAATAAACTCTGGTATCCATTTATGAAGCAACAACACTATTATTGCGGCAACAAAAGAACTTGCAGCGCTGATTGAGAAGTGTATATCTGCCCAATCATACCCAATATAATACAATTCAATTTGAATGAGCATTCTAATAATGTTAACGACATAAAATATTAATGACGAGATTATAAGTGATTTTGTTTTCCGCCATATAATATCTTCCTTGGCTAGCGAATCTTGACTATGAGGAGAAAAAATTATTATCCCGGCAAAAACGCATATCGCTTGTATCCCAGTGCAAAATGTCTCGAAATATATTGGGCTTTTACCTGGAACCAGAAATCTCCAATCATATTTTCCACTTGGGGCAAATTGGGCTTCAGCACCCATATCGAAAAAGAGATTTAAGAAATATACCGTCTGCTTTGTCACAAGCTCATGAAGCCAATAGTTGCTTCTAAGGTCAAAGAATAGGTAAATTAAATAAGCCGAAATAGGTGCGGCAATAGCTAATAAAAGTAAGGAACGAATGGAAAAAATATATTTTCGTTCTTCATACTCGATGACAGGTTTCTTAAAGTCTTTAAATTTTAGCATTGATGGTTTTTAAAATGAAAAGTTATAATAAATTTTTTGCGTTTTAGGTTGATAAGTTATTGCTTAATATTCGCCTAAATAATTATTTTTATATCTTTTATACGAGAAAGGTGGAAAAGTAATACCCCATTCTTTGCATAACTTACGATAGGTCCGTAGAGTGCTTTATATAATAGTGAAATCAATCAAGTATACTTGTTAGCCACTTTTAAAGAGATTTCATAATTACAGTCGAAAAAGTATTTTTTAATTAACATCTCTTAATTATAGGCAATCACACTTCTTAGTCATATTTAAATGGAGAAACTGAAACATCAACTTTGACAAAAGTTAATAAAACCGTAATTTTTTTTATATATTTACTTATTAAATTCTATTCAATAAACCAACCAAAGAGAAATCTTCAAAAATCAGAGGAGTATGATAAATTTTGGCATCTGTAAGTGAAGAAAATTATAACCCCGAAAAATATTTACTAGACAGGCTTAATGATTTAGGTATTGGTTTTGTAAAAGTTAGTAACGATGGCGTTATTTTAAAGCACAATCTTACTTTTAACAAGATTTTTGGTTATGATCCCGAAAAAAGTTTAATTGGCACTAAGACTTTAGATTATTGGCTAAATCCTGGAGAAAGTAATAAATTTATAGAGATTCTTCTCAAAAATGGCATCGTTAAGAACCATATCGCTCCAGCTAAAAATGTGGATGGAGAGAAGTTCTTTTTAGAATTGAATTTCAAATTAAATAAGAATTCTAATGGAGAAATCATTTCTTCTGAAGGCACTTTTGTCGATGTAACCGAGCGTATAGAAACCGAACAAAAACTAAAGGAAAGCGAAGCAAAACTTAGCACTGCAATTGAAAGTTTACCATTTCCTTTCTTTATGGTTGATAAAAGTGGAAGATATATAATGCAAAATACTAATGCCAAAAAAACCTGGGGGAATCTCATTGGAAAAACCCCTAAAGACATCGCAAAAGATGAAAAAACCTTATTATTATGGTTAAGTAACAATTCTCGTGTTTTTTCTGGTGAAACTATCGCTAGTGAAGCAGAATATGACATAAATGGAGAATCACGATATTTTTATGATATTCTTGCTCCAGTTTATGTTGATGATAAAATACAAAACATTCTAGGAGTTAATATTGATATTACTGAAAAAAGGTTAGCGGAACAAAAGTTAAAAGAATCTGAAGAGAAATATCGTACATTATTTGAATCAAGTATTGATGGAATTGTAATGACAGACGTGGAAGGAAGAATCTTAGATTGCAACGAGAAGTATTCAAATATGGTTGGATATACCACAGAAGAACTTAAAGAGTTAACTTATCAACAATTGACGCCTAAAAAATGGCATGAATGGGAAGTGGAGATAGTCCAAAGCCAATTTATCGCACGAGGTTATTCTGACGAGTTTGAAAAAGAATATATAAAAAAAGATGGGACGGTATTTCCTGTAGCTTTGAAAGGATGGGTGATTAAAGATGAAAACGGAAATCCAACAGGAATGTGGGGGTTTGTTAGAGATATCACTGAGCGTAAGAAGGCGGAACAAAAATTAAAAGAATCCGAAGAAAAATATAGAGAGCTTCTCGAAGATATACAGGAAGGATATTATACTCTCGACCTTAAGGGAAATTATACTTACGTGAACGATTATTGGTGTAAAACAGTAGGATATTCAAAGGAAGAACTATTGGGAAATAATTATCACTTGATTTTCGACGAAAAGACATCTAAAGAGTTATTTAAAATGTTTAACCAACTTTATAAATCAGGAATTCCCCTTCCTCATACTAATAGAGCTGAAGGGTTAACGAATAGGGGAAAACAAGTATTTCTGGAAGGTATAATCGATTTAATATACGATTCTGAAGGAAATAAGATTGGATTTTACGGTTTTGCTAGAGATATTACCGAAAAAATAATATCAGAACAGAAAATAAAAGAATCTGAAGTAAATTATAAAATTTTAAGCAACGAATTAGAAACAATTTTAGATCTTATTCCTGGAATGTTGTTTTGTAAGGATATAAATGACGTAATAACTCGTATAAATCAGAATTTTGCTGTTCTTCTCAATTCAAAAAAAGAAGATATTATAGGAAAAACTACTTTTGACTTGTTTCCAAAAGATCAAGCAGAAGATTTTCGGAAAGATGACTTAGAAGTGATTAATACTGGAAAACCTAAATTAAATATTGAGGAAGTAGCAGATTTTCCAGATAAAAAAATATGGTCAACTACTAGTAAAGTCCCCTATTATAATGATAAAGGTGAAATCAATGGCATAATAGGATTAGCTATTGACATATCAGAACGGAAAAAAATCGAACAAGAATTGAAAGAATCTGAAGAAAAATACAGTAACCTTTTCCAATATTCAAACGATGCAATTATAATTCATGATTTTGAAGGACATATTTTAGAAGTAAATGATAGAGCTATTGAACTATTTAAATATCCTAAAGAAGAATTCTTAGCGCTTACAACTCCAATGCTTCGCACAATTGAAGAACAAGAAAAAGGAGAAAAAGTGAGTGAAGAAATTTCTAAGAAAGGCTTTGTAAGATTTGAGTTTTATTTTAAAAGGAAAGATGGCACGGTTTTCCCAGCAGAAGTGTCTTCTCGAGCAATAGAGATACAAGGAGAGAAGTCAATTCAAGCAGTAATTAGAGATATTACTGACAGAAAAGACTCAGAGGAAAGATTAAAAATATTTATGGAATCAGCACCTAATACTTTTATGCTCTACGATTCAGATTTAAATCTAATTGATATCAATAAAATTGGAATTAAGCGTTTTCCAGCGGGAACTAAGAAAGAAGATATAATAGGAAAAAATATCGTAGAATTGTCGCCTGATGTTAAGAAAAAGGGCAGATACGATGAGTATATGAAAGTTATAAATACTGGAAAACCTTTCTTTGTTGAAGAATTTATACCCCATCCCAAATTTGGAACCCTTCATATTTCCCTGAGTGCTTTCAAAGTATTAAATGGACTTGGAATAATTGCTAGAGATATTACTGAACGTAAAAAAACAGAACAAAAATTAAAAGAAAGTGAAGAAAGATATCGTGTACTCTCTGAGAATTCTACAGATTTAATCTGTGTTCTCAATGAAAAATTTGAATTTGATTATGTAAATGAAGTTTCTCTACATAGAATGTCTGGATATGAAAAAAAAGATATTATTGGTAAGAAAGCAATTATATTTTTGCATCCCGATGATATTAGTTTACTTATGAAAGCTTTTAGAAAGAAATCCGATAGAACTCATATTCCAATCCAAATACGATTAAAACATAAAAATGGAAATTATATATGGACTGAAATAAACGGCTCATTATTTCATGATGCAAGCGGAAAGTTAAGGATTTTAATAAATATTCGGAACATTACTGAAAAAAAGGTAAATGAACAGAAATTAAAAGAGTCAGAGGAAAAATTCAGAACCTTATTTGATATAGCACCCGCATCTATAATTGTTTCAGACTTAGAATCAAATATACTTCTATGTAATCAGAAATTTTGTAAGCTTCACGGTGTCAAAAAACCAGAACTTGTAATAGGTAGAAAAATTCAGGAATTCATCGCAAAAAAAGATTTGCCAATATTATCCAAAGTAATGAAGAAAACTTTAAACGGTATACATCGGGATCCTATAGAGTACACAATGCTTAAAGAAGATGGAACAGAATTTCAAGTAGAAGCAACTAGTACTGGAATTAGAGATAAAAATGGAAAGATAATCGGTCTTATAGGAGTGGCACAAGATATTACCTGGCGTAAACAAGCAGAACAAAAATTAAAAGAATCCGAAAAGAAACTTAAAATAATATTCGAAAATGCAAATGATGCTATTTCTATTCATGATCTAAAGGGTAATTTTTATATGGTTAATAAAACATACTGCGAGCGATTAGGATATACAAAAGAAGAATTATTAAAATTAACCCCTAAGGATTTAAATACTCCAGAATATGCTGATTTGGTAGTAAGTCGAGTTTTAGAAGTAAAAGAGAAAGGATTTGGATTTTTCGAAGGAGCACATAAAACAAAAGACGGCAGGGTTATACCCGTTGAAATAAGTGCAAGGAGAATTCATTATGATAATAAACTCTCTATCCTTAGTGTCGTTCGTGATATCACCGAACGCAAGAAGTGGGAGGAAAAAATATTAGAAGAAAGAAATAAAGCACAATCCTATTTAGATTTAGCAGGAGCTATTATTATTGCTTTAGATAAAAATGGAAATATTTCGATGATAAATAAAAAAGGATGTGAGGTTCTTGGTTATTTAGAAGAAGAATTAATAGGAAAACAATGGTTTAAAACATTTCTCCCACCTCGATTTAGTGAACCTGTTTTTAAGGATTTTAAAAGACTATTAAGAGGAGAATTGGAACCAATTGAGTTTTATGAAAACCCTATACTAACAAAGAACGGCGAAGAAAGAATAATCGCATGGCACAATTCCTTATTATATGATAAAGAAGAGAGTATTATTGGAACTTTAACTTCTGGCGAAGATATCACCGATCGCAAGGAAAAAGAAAAAGAAATCTTCGATTTAGCTCAGTTTCCATCCGAGGCCCCTTATCCAATTTTAAGAGTGAATAGAGATGGAGTTATTTATATAAACGATGCGGGTCAAGAATTATTAAATATAGAAGATTATAGTCAAATCCCAAATATCTTACAGGAAAACGTGAAAAATACGCTTGAAAGCAATCAAATTATTGAATCAGAAGTGGAACTTGATGGGAGAATTTATTCTTTTGCCATTAGACCTGTAAAGGATCAAAATTATCTAAATATTTATGGAATGGATATTACTGAGAGAAAACTTGTGGAGGAAAATTTAAAAGAAGTCAATAAGCTAAAATCTGAGTTTCTTAGAAGAGCCTCACATGAATTAAAAACGCCAATCATCTCAATTAAAGGTTTCTCTGAACTCATATTAGCTTTACATGAAGATCAATTAGATACACCAATTATTTCAAAACTAAAAGAGATAAACGCTGGTTGCGAAAGACTTCAGAATATTATAAACAACCTTTTAAAAGCGTCTCGATTAGAATCACCTGAATTGAAACCAAAAATACAAACAGAAGATTTATCATTTCTTATTAAATTTTGCGTACATGAATTAGAATCTCTAGCTGTAAGAAGAAATCAATCAATTAAAATAGATATACTCAATGATTTATATGCAAATATTGAAAAAGAGGAGATTCATGACGTTCTTTCAAATTTACTAACTAATGCGATTAAGTACACTCCGCCTATGGGCAAAATTGAAATAAAAACAGAATTAAGAGAAGATTCTGTGGTTGTTTCAATTAGTGATAACGGTATTGGTTTTACTGAGGAACAGAAAACTAAAATTTTTCAACAATTTGGAAAAATCGAACGCTATGGGCAAGGGCTTGATTTAGGGATTGATGGCACTGGATTAGGATTATACATTTCAAAAAGAATTGTGGAATCGCATGGGGGGAAAATCTGGATGGAATCTGAAGGAAAAAGCAGAGGAAGTACTTTTTACTTTACTCTTCCAACGGTTAAATAATAATTATATTACTCTTATTTCTGTAATACAAAGTAATCTCTTTTCTAATTAGAAAGATTCTATTACATGTTTTTTGATTTTTTTCAAGTCTTTAAATTTAAGCATCAGAATCTTCCTCCCTATCATTTGTGTGCCTTACGAAATAATGAAACCGATCTAGTATTATGTAATTAAGGATAATTAATAATGGAATCATTATAAACCCAAGATTATAGAAACTTTTCGATTCTAACAAAGGAATGGTCAATCCGATAATAAAAGCAAATATTAAGTTAATTGAGAGCAATGACCAAATTAAGATTTTTTTCAAGGTTAACGGATTCATTGTATATCTACTAAAACTATTGATAATGTAACAAATTTATCATAACTAAAAATCTTTTATAGAAAGGTGAAAGCTTAGTTTTTTTTAACTTTATTGGTTATAGTTTCTTTGTTTACCGTTTAAAAGACCAGTGAATCTATTTCAATCAACTTTTATTAATTGATAGAAAATTATTAAGTATTGACGAATAATAAAATTTTTTTTCTATATAATATTCTTTTTCTCATAAGAAAGTTTTGTGAAGTGAAAATAAAAATGTCCGAAAATAATCCAGAAGATCAAAATACAGAAGAAAATAAACCTCAAAATGAAAACGTAGTTGAAGAAGAAGCTCCTGCAGAAAAACCAAAGGCGAGATTTAGTTTTAAATGTACTCAGTGTAATGAATGCTGCCTCACACGTGGACCTATCCCACTAACAATGTGGGATTTAGAAATGTGGGCAAGAAATGGCGTAGTTAAAAATTTCATGCCTTATTTAGATATATACAACAAACCGGATGGTACTATTGATTTAATTCTAAAACCTTTAGCTCCTCCTCCTCCTCCTCCTCCTCCTCCTCCTAAAGAAGGGGAAAGTGTTGATAATAAAGATCCTTTTAAAGCAACTCCAATCGAAGAATTACTCAACGTTAAATGTCCTCTGTATAATAAGGATGATAAAAAATGTTTAATTTATGACAATCGTCCATTGAGTTGTCGTACATATCCTTTAGAGTATGACGGGAAAAATTTCATAGTTGTTGACGCAGACTGTCCTGGCGTTGGAGAAGAAGGAATGACTAAAGAAGAACTTAAAGCGATGAGAGAAACTGCGAGAACAATGCACTATGAATTAACGCGAATGAGAATCTCTTTACCTGTATTGAATCAAATAATTTCAAGTAATTTTATGCAAATGTTAATGAAACAACAAATGGAAGCGATGAGTAAGATGAGTGATGGTGATAAAGAGAAACTAGATGAGATCTTCAAGAAACAGGAAGAAACTCATGACCACGATCACGAACATGACCACGAACATGATCACGACCACGATCACAACCATGAGCATTAATTTTTTTTTTTGTATTTTTTTCTAATTAATTATTATATATTTTAAGTGCCTTATAGTAACAAGACACATTTTAATTTTTAAGTGAGAATTATTAAAGAACTTATTATTAAAAATTCAAAGATCACGCTTTTTCAAGGGGACATCACAGAATTAGCCACTGATGTAATTGTAAATGCTGCTAATGCTCAGCTAGTATTAGGTGGGGGTGTAGCTGGAGCAATAAGAAAAAAAGGAGGGCCGTCTATCCAAGAAGAATGTAATAAAATAGGGAGAACCTTTGTAGGGGGCGCAGTTATAACTACTGGCGGTAATTTGAAAGCTAAATATGTTATCCATGCAGTAGGACCAAGAATGGGCGAGGGTAATGAAGATGAGAAATTAAGGAATGCTGTATTGAACAGTCTAAGATTAATGGATAAAAAATCATTACAAACTATTGCTTTTCCTGCAATATCGACTGGAATATTTGGTTATCCCATAAAAAAATGCGCTCAAATCATGTGTAGTACAGTATCTCAGTATTTTAACGGTAATACTCAAATTAAAGAAGTTATTTTTTGCTTATACACTCATTCTAATTTAGAAATATTCGAAAAAGAATTAAAGTAACAATTTTAAGATTTAAGTTACTTTTTTTAGAAAGTTAAATTTATAATTAGAAAAAATAAAATTTTTACATTTAATTCTTCATTAACGTTTGGGAGGAACCTTGGAAAATGGATGAATACAGATATATTAAGTTCTTTGATGATGTAAGAGTAAATGATGTAGCGCTTGTTGGGGGAAAAAATGCTTCACTTGGAGAGTTATTAAGTTTTGGTATTCCTGTTCCCTTAGGGTTTGCTGTAACAGCAAAAGCGTTTGATTATGTTTTGGATACTAATTATTACACTATAAAAGAAGAGGAGATATCACTCAGAGCGTTAATTGCACGAGATATAAAGAAAATTTCAAAGGAATTACAAAAGGAAGATATCAAATCTATTGAAATTGTAGATAAAATTTGTGCTAATATACGATACGTCATTGAGCAAGCTAAAATTCCAGATTCGCTCACTGATGAGATTTTGGATGCTTATAGAAGATTAATTGAAAGAATTGGAGAAGACACCACGTTTGCTATAAGAAGTTCTGCTACTGCAGAAGACTTACCAGACGCTTCATTCGCCGGTCAACAAGATACTCATCTTAATATCTCTGGCGATAAGGAAATATTGCAATATATATTGAAAGATATGGCTTCAGTATTTACGACACGAGCGACAATGTATCGGGAAAGAGCAGGTTTTGATCATTTCTCTGTGAAGCTATCCGTAGGAGTCCAAGAAATGGCGGGTGGTTTGGGGGGAGTTAAAGTATCAGGTGTAATGTTTACAGAAGATCCGGATTCTGGTAATCCAAATGTCATTGTAATTAGAGGTATATGGGGACTGGGAGAACTTATTGTTCAAGGAGTAGAAAAAGGAGATGAATTTCTTGTATTTAAACATGACCCTCGAACTTTGCGTATTATTCGAAAAGAGCTTGTGAAAAAAGAAAAAATGATGATCTTTTCTCAAGGTGCTGAAAATATCGGAACTGAAATAATAGAAATTCCTATAGAGAAGCAAAGAGAATATTGTTTGACAAATGAAGAAGTTATGCAGTTAGCTAAATATGCCCAAGAAATAAGAGAGCATTATAATAAACCTATGGATATTGAATGGGCTTTAGGAAATAATGGAAAAATATATATTGTTCAAGCTCGTCCAGAAACAGTTCACTCTCAAAAAGGAGATACAGAAGAAATTTTCTACCTTTTAGAAAATCCTGATAAATTAATCGAAAGTGGGTTTTTAGTTGAAAACTCTGGAACCGCAATTGGACGTCGTATTGGATATGGAAAGATTAAGGTTATCGAGTCTATAAATGATGCCCATTTATTACGAGAAGGAGATATCTTAATCACGGAGGAGACTAATCCTGATTGGACTAGCTATATGCAAAACCTAGGAGGAGTTATAACGGCGCGAGGAGGACCCACATGTCACGCCGCAATAGTCTCCAGAGAGTTAAATATTTCCTCCATTGTTGGAGCAGATAATATAGTAGAAATTATGAAAGAAAAACTACGCGATAATAATGACTATGTGACTATTGATTGTAGCGAAGGAGAACCACGAATTTGGTTAAAAGCAGTAGAATATGATTTTGATACAATCGAATTTGCAAAGCTTCCTCGTACCAAAACAAAAGTATTAGTTAACTTAGGAATTCCAAAAGGAGCATTATCAGCAGGAAAGCATCCAGATGGTACAGGACTAGCAAGGTTAGAGTTTATTATTAATGACGAAATTCAAATGCACCCCAATTGTCTAATTGATTTTGAAGCTTTAGTAATGAGATATGATATTCTCATAGAACAAAGAAAAAGGATTGAGCATATTAAAAAATCAGATCTCTATCATAAAGATCCATTTAATCAAGAGATTGTGAAATTAAAGGAAACTTTGGATAAGATCAGAGATTTAACAGCTGGTTATGACGACAAGGAAGAATTTTACGTTGAAAAATTAGCTGAAGGCATTGCCACTATAGCTGCAGGTGTATGGAAGGAGCTCCCAGATGGAACTAATGCAGAATGTGTTGTGAGACTCTCCGACTTCAAAACTAATGAATACAAAAACTTAATTGGAGGATGGATATATGAAGGGGAAGAATCAAATCCTATGCTTGGTTTCAGAGGTTGTTCTCGATATGTCCATGATGATTTTCAAAATGCTTTCATACTAGAAATTAGAGCCATTAAAAAAGCCAGGGATTGGGGTTTAACAAATATAATCCCTATGCTTCCTTTTAACCGAAGTCCGGAAGAGGCAAAATATATCCTAGAAATAATGGAATCTGAAGGATTAATTCGAGGGAAGGACGGTTTAAAAGTATATGTTATGGCAGAAATTCCTTCAAATATTATATGCGCGGATATTTTCTGTAATTATTTTGATGGTTTTAGTATAGGAAGTAATGATCTTACACAATTAACCTATGGAGTTGGAAGAGATAACGAAAAAATGATCCCCTTGGGTAGAAGATTTAACTATGATACAAATAGTGAGGCGATAAGAAGATCTGTAAGTCATTTGATAAAAACCGCTCATGAATATGGTAAAAAAGTGGGAATCTGCGGACAAGCCCCAAGTGATGACCCTGAATTTTTAAGATTTTTAGTCCGAGAAGGGATTGATTCATTATCATTAAATTTTGATACATTTGCTCGAGGACGTATAAATACATGGAGAACAGAGATAATTGAGGATAAACTTGACGACGAAAATAAAGCAAAATCCTATCAATTCCTTGATGATTGTGACAATTTAATAGAATCCATAAGAGTTCCAAGAGGAAAACTGAGAAATATGGTTCGCCGAAAAGGTAAAAATCCTAAGCAAAATCTTTTAAGTTCGACAGAACAAATCAATCAAATCTTTGACAGGCTTCAAGAGATCTCTTATAATTTTGTAAAAGATATAGATAAAGGAGATAGCACTAAATTTAACAATACCTTTAATAATTATGAAAACCAAATAAAAGGATTTGGAGAAAAAATTTCTATCATAAAACGTGAAATTCGAGAATTTGGGATTTATTAAATCAAAAAAATTAAATTTTAAGAAATATTTTATATTTTAAAATTCTTCTCTTGGTGATTTTTTCTATTGCCTAAAGTTTCAGCTGAGGAAGTCAAAAAAACTTTTGATAATGTTGAAGAACTTCTTAATGGTATGATGAGTGATCGTAGTGTTCCCAGAAACATTAAACGTGTTGCTCAAAGAAGTATTAATGAGTTACATAAAGAGGACGAAACCCCTGGGGTCATTTCTAGTAATGTAATGTATATGGTTGATGATCTCGCTCAAGATGCCAATATTCCATTCCATGCTCGGACAACCGTTTACCGAATCATCTCTATCTTAGAGAACATTAAAGATTAAATAAAATACGTTATATATTAGGATTCTAATACCTTTATATCTCCTATTTTAACAGTCCCTATTTTCTTAAAACTTTTCTACTTAAAATATTTATAATAAAGATATGGGAAAGTAGTCTAGCTTGGTATGATTCTTGGTCCGGAACCAAGAGGCCGGGGGTTCAAATCCCCTCTTTCCCATTAAAATAACTTCAAAAAAAAATCACTAACAAATCATTTAAAATACTTGAAGATCATATAATAAATTAAGAAAATTTCGTTATTAGTGTATTTAAATATGGCTTTAAATGAATACGGATGGATTGATGGAATTACGGCTACTGGAGTCGTGGTGTTTGGCGTAATATTTGGTTTATTCTTCTATTTTAAATCGAAAAAAACGGGTGCTAAACTTCTTTCATATTTAGGATTAACCGTTATGTTAGCAGGACTAATGTTCTTAGGAGTTTTTAGTGATTTCTTAACACTTCTTATTACAGGCCACAATATTGTTAATAATGGATTTGTGGGAATTTTTAGTTATATCTGGTTCGCTCCAGTCATTATTTTAGCAATGTATATTGGCACTGAACTTTTAACTCCGAAGAAAAAATGGTATATCCTTACATTTATTATTGTTATTTCTGTTGCATTTGAAATAGTTATGCTTATTGATCCTCTAACTTCATTCAATTTTGTCCCAGAACCACCAGATCCTCCTAGCATAAATCTAATCGATTATAATACTAATATGTTTACTATTGCGGGAATGTTAGTTGGTGGATTATTGTTATCCACGCTTGTTTTCTTAGGATTTGGGTTTTTATACAAAGGTTTTCAAACCTCAGGAGTAATCAGGAAAAATTTCTTTTTTTTATCAGCGGGCTCAATAGGTTTTTGTGTTTTTGGGCTGTTAGAGGGATTGACAGTTCCTGGAATAACGGTTATATTTGTACGAATTGGATATTTAGCTAGCTTTTGGTTCATGTACGTTGGATTGAAAGGATGAACCAAATACTTTATCTTACTTTTTTTTTTAAAACATACAATCTTTTTTTTTGTTACTAATATTTAATAGAAGAAATTAAATCATTAATTGAAGACAAACAGTTTTATTTTACGAATATAATTTTAACTTATACCAATTTATATGAGTATGATGAACCGGCAGATAATAACAGATATTATTTACTTTGAATTGGATGATGCGGTGGGTCCAAACCCAAAAGCATGGCTTCCGACTAAATTTTCACAGATGGAATTAATCAACATAAGTATCAAGACATTTTCTGTCCTATCAGGGGAACAAGGACTAGTTCCAGAATCTTTAGTAATACTTCCCTTTCCTTCATTAGGTTTAAAAGGAATAATAAAGTATATAAGCTGGATTGACGAAACTAGACGTGGATCTATAGGTCAGGGTGCTATAGTTCTTTTATTTAAAGAAAATAATGATGTTATTTTTTATAAATATATTACTCATTTATCCATTCCTTTTGAAGAAATTGCTCAAAAAGTCATGGAGTCAGAAAAATCAAAAGCCCCTCGAGAAAATTTTGTTGATATATTGACATCTTTGGAAAAAAAGGTATCAGATCTTCTGGATGATTTCAGAATGCAGGAAAATGCTCAACCACAAGGTGAACAATTTCCAGAGCAACAAGCGATAGATAGAAGTTTAATAAATTATCAATTTAAGATAATAATTGTCGGAGATCCCTCGGTCGGAAAAACTTCTTTAATTTTAAGATATACAGATAAAGCATTTAGGAGATCTTATGTGCCCACTATGGGCGTTATGGTATCTGATAAAATTTTTAAAATCGAAGAGTCTATTATACAATTGACTTTATGGGACATTGGGGGGCAGCAAAAGTTTGCTCGCATGAGAGAACAATTTTATCGTGGTTCCGATGCTGTTTTTTTGGTATGTGATCTTACTAATCCTAATTCCTTTGATAATATTCCACGATGGTTTTCAGATGTTTCTGATCAATTATCTAACCGTTCTGAAGACCTAATGGGTTTTATTATTGGAAATAAAAAAGATTTGATTGAACAAAGGGAAATAAAATCCGAAATGGCAAATCAACTGGCCAGCAAACTAGGACTAGGTTTTATTGAAACATCAGCTCTATTGGGAGAAAACGTAGATTATGCTTTTTCTACAATTGCGAATTTACTTTATAAATCTCGATTATAAAAAGTATATTTAATCATCGTGAAATTGGTGTTATAATATTAAAAATATATAAGATTTATATATGTGAATTTTCATTATCTAATTAGAAAAAAAATTTATTTTTTGGTGATTAAAACTGCCTCAAAAAGATAATGAAAAGAAAATAAGGAATAAAATTGTTCATATTGCTTTTACTGAAGATGAAAAAGAAGTAATTCAAAAATTTGCTAAAGACATAAAGTCAACTGCCTCGGAATGGATTAGAGATGCTATACGTGAAAAAATAAAGAGAATTAAAAACCCTGAGCTAAGGAATTCAATACAATTTAATCCAGAGCTTCTTCTTAAAATATCAAAAGATACTCAGAAATTACTTGAGATTGAAGGAGAGAAAAAGAAAAGAGATGAAGCTATGAATAATATTTTAGAAACGTCGCAAGCAATTCAAGAAGAATATAAAAAGTTAAAAGAAAAAGGTATAATGTCAGATTTAACAAAAGAAACAATGAGAATTAGGAAATTATTGGAAGGGCATAAATCCCTAACTCCTAAACAAATTAGCGATATGACTAAAATTGAGTGCAATAAAGTAATTCTTATAATGACTAATAGAGAAATTTTTAAATTAAACGTAATAAATGGGAGGTATGGCCTTCGATGATTACAGATAAATCAAAGAAAGATGAGGGAAATTTCCCATCTAACGATGAAATAATTGATAAATACCTAAATAGATATAAGCATTCAAATCAGTCAGTTGCAGCAAGAAGATCGGCGTTAAACTACTTTTTTCAAAAAGAATCTAAGATAAAATCTAAAAAAAAAAAATATTTTGGATACAGCTGCCATATATTTGAAATAAACAAAAGCGATTTAATAGATTACTTTGATTTCTTAAATCAATTAAAGGACATTGGGTTAAGTTCTAAAAAATTTAAATGGACAATTTTAAAGAGTTTTTTAGATTTCTGTATGGATTATTATGATGAAAAATATGATTTTATCATTAAATTCCCCAATCGACTTGTAAAATGGAAACCTACACATAAAGAGGCAAATTCAAATTCAGATGTTTTTCTAACTATTGAAGAAATCAAAGAGATTTTAGACTATTTAAAGCCAAGAAATTATACATATTATCTGATTTTTCGCTTATTTGTAGAAGCAGGGCCACGTAAAGGTGAACTAATCAATATTGATTATGATAAAGTTGATTTGGAAAAAAGATTTTTCGATACTTCTGGGAAAAGAGGAAGAAAAGCATATTATTTCTCTACAGACTTTAGAGATAAATTGAAGGATTTTATTGAAGAAAGAAAATTATTAAACACCTATAATAAAGCACTATTTATCTCAACACATTTAAAACGATTCTCAAATCGTACTTTCAATGAATTCCTAAAAGATGTCATCCCCAAAATTGGTATTAAAAAGAATATAACTTGTCAAGTTTTCAGAAGATCTCTCAATGCGTTAAGATTTGAAATGGGTTGCACTGATGATACAATATTGAAAATTCTATTAAATCAAGCTGTACATGGTGTTAATTTTAATAATTATGTCAAAAAATCAATTAATTATAAGAAATTTCTAAATTACTATGATACCTGGTATCCATTCAAAAATATTCAATTATAATTTTTTATTTTTTTTATCTTGGATCTGGAAAAAATTTTTTAACTTTTTTTATTTGCACTTTTATTTGCAACAATTACTTGTAACAATTACTTGTAACAAATACTTGTAACAAATACTTGTTACAAATATGATTAACAAATATCAAATATTATAAAATTAATTTTTTTTATCCTGGACCTAAAAAAATTTCACCCGGTGGAAAATTTCTTTGTTGAAATGTAACAATTAAATGTAACATTTACTAAGATTTTTTCATGATATCCAGGAGAAAATTTGGATCTCAGGATGGCCAGTTTTTTAACAATCTTTTTTTAAAAATTTAATTTTGTAGTAGATTTCTTTTAATACTTACTTTTTAAAATTAGTGTCAAATTGAATTTTGTTAAGATAATATTTCAAAATCCATTCCTTTGTAGATAGAATCATTGAGCATAAATTTTTTATATTTATCATAGCATTATACTATTGAAAGAATATGAAATCAGCAAAAATTATCGAGTTGGGATTAAAGATTGAAAAAATTGAACTTTTTCATTTCTTAAGTTATATTAGAGCAGAATTTTCTAATCTCAATAATTATAATGTATTAATTGGAAAAAATAATTCTGGAAAATCTAACTTATTTAAAATTTTTAGAATGCTAAAAGAAAATTATCAAAATGGTGTTTTTTCTTCAAGATACATCTATGAGGACAACACGCAAGTTGAAGCTTCAATTATCTTATCTTTTAAATTATCAAAATCATTAAGACGTAAATTATTCACTCATTTGTATGAAGGTAATTACTTAACTAATGCTTTTCGTTCTTCAGAAGGATTGGAAGGATATCTTAAAGAAGCTGACTGGCGAAATAAAAATCTAGCAATTCAATGGTTATTTGATCAAGGCTTTTATTCAAAAATTTGCATAGAAATTGTTTACAATAACATAATTAAAAACCTCATTATTAGTCAAGTTTCAACAAAACATAGAAATATAGAAAAAGAACAAATACTACTAAAAGCAATATTAAAAGAAAAACCAAATAATATAAATCAAACCTTAATTTCTGATTTTCGTCAGCTTATTGGAAGAAGCATAAATATTCAAAAATTTTTTACTGATTTCCCTCAATTTAATATTGGTAGTATCAACTCAAGTCTTCCTAACTTTTTTAACAATCTCCATATATTTTCTGAACACCCAATTTTATCAATCATGATGGATTTAATAAAAAAAGAGTTTTTTGACATCATTTATTTAATTCCCGATAGACGGAATTTCAAGAAATTATCTGACATAAATAATATTCCAGATACAACATTAGAATCCGATGGTCAAAATCTAGCAAAATTTATTCATATGAAAACAGCTACAAATCAAGATAAATGGTTGCAAGATTTTAACCAAGAATTACAAGAATACTTTCCTGACATATTAACCGTGAGACAAATGCCTGATCAAAATAATAGAACATATCTTACATTTAAAGAAAGGGATATAGCTATTGTATTAACACAAGAAAACATGGGAGCTGGAATTTTAAATATTATTCATCTTCTTGCATATATTAAGGAATTAAAAGAAAATAAGATTCTATTCATAGAAGAACCAGAATTACACCTTCATCCTGGTTTAGAAACTAAATTAAGGGATAAATTTATAAATATTTCAGATAAAATTCAAATCTTTATTACAACTCATTCTCGTGAATTTTTACCCGAAAATAATAATGGTTGCTCTGTCTATTTATTAAAAAAAGAAAATTATCAATCAACAATTGATCTAATCCCTAAAGAAAACTATGAGGAGATTTGTAGAAATCTTGATTTGGATTTGAGTAAATATGTCATTCAAAAATCCCTTCTCTCCAACGAAAACTTTTGGATTAAGTTTGTAAAAAAATCAATGGAAGATAACAGAATTGAAACAGAATTATGGGATTTTAAACGTACCTTAGATTTTTGGAATATAAAAGAAATTCAAGAGTTAAGCAAAAGCAAAATAAAATTCTGTCAACATATTGCTAGTTTTGCTAATAATCATGGAGGTGTATTAATAGTTGGTATTTCAGATAAAATCCCCCGAAATATAATTGGATTGGATTATGGTCCATTAGAAAACAGAGTAAGGGATTTAAAAATTCTTATAAAAAAACACACTAAGTACAATAAAAATTTTGTGAATATTCAGCAAATTAAACTAAAGGATAATAATAATTCAGAAAAGATTTGTTTAATTATCGCTATTGCTCAGACAGTGAAAGTTATTGGTGTTTTACAAGATGATGGAAGTTATATCTATAAAAAAAGAATTAGCACTAGCTCCGAAACTGTAAACCCAGAAGAAATAAGAGAAAGTAAGCAAGCTGTGTATAGTGATAATTTTGATTATTTATTTAATTTAAAAAGTTATGTAGATAATAAGTTATAATTTTTTTAAATTTTTTATTCTGGACTAGAAAAAATTTTTCCACTGGTTGAAATTTTTGCTCTCAGGATGGCCAGTTTTTTAACAATCTTTTTTAAAATTCCATTCAAAAAAGATCCTGAGGATATGATAAGAGTAGGGTGCTTATACTCTATGATTTCAAAAACCTTAATCGATAAAAATAAAAAAATTAAAATTTTGTTGAATAATTCTAATATTAGATTAAACATATTTAAATATTCAAATTATTTTAGTATTTAAACAAGATTTATAAATTATTAATGAAAGTAAACGATTAATATGATGGAAAATGAAAATATTAAGACTTTTTCCGCAGATTTAATTCAACAGATAATAAAAGAGAGTAATTTAGAAACTTTAACAGAAATGGTAATAAGCATCGAACGATTAATAGAGAAAGATTTTATTGATTACAATCTAACTCCTACTGGAATTACGTTCTTGATAAATACAGACTTTAAAGAAAAGTTACATTTGGATGATTTCAGAATTGGAAATACTGATCCTAAAGATGTGATTCTCTCAATCTTTAAGCTAATCATTGATTTCATAACAAATAAAGGAGAGCTACAAATTAAGGAGATATTAAAAATTGCAGACGATGATTTAACTCCTCAATATAATGATAAAATAATAGATTTAGAAAAAATAATTATCAGCAATAAAGAGATCCTATCTTTTATCGTGTTTAAAAGTCTAAGTAGGGCTAATATTATAGAAGACTTTGAATACAATGTGGATATAAAGACAATAAATTTCAAAATAGAAAATAAAACAGAATTTTTTCATTTTACCACTGGTGAAATAATTTTAACCTATTATGATTCGGCAAAAGGTAAAATAAAGACGCTTAGATTAACAGCCTCAAAAACATTAATTGAAAACCTAAAACAAGAAGTAGATGACATGTATAAAGAATTTGAAATTCAGGAAGATTTAATTTATCAAAGATTTAGTAAAAAGGATTGATTTAGATATGACTGAACAATATCACGAGAAAATTGTTAATAAAGAAACCATAAAAGAACGAGCATTCTTTACTCAATATAATGTAATAAATTACATTGAAGTTAAAGCAGAGAGTAGAACATTCAAAGAACAAATTCGTGAAGAAGAAAATTTGGTAAGCCTCTTGTGGGATGAACTGGAAGGCTTTCTTGAATACGATGAGGATTTTGAAATAGAAAAAATTGAAAAAAAATCTATTACAATTAACCCTTGAATAAAGGAGCGTTTAACAATGTCTTTGTAATGGCTAAAATTTTAGGGAGAATTATTCCTTTTAATTGTAAATTAAAGCTTCAAATAAAAGAATATAGAGCCCCTGAACTCGAGAATGATTTAATATTTTATTTTTTCAATATCATTTCTGAATATAATAATTTTTATGAAGGAACAATTTGCATTAAAAAATAGAATTGTATTATATCATGTGGGTTGTTGGTTGTTTAGAAAGCAGTCAATCTCATGTGGAAGAAAAAGCAAGAGATAGATTACTTAAAGCAGCAAGGGATTGTCAAGAACCTATTACAGAAGAGGAAGCTAAAGAAAAAGTATTAGAAGTAATGAAATTTTGTGAAAAAAAAGACTCACTAAGAAGAGATCCTGAGACCAATTTAGAAAAATATTGGATAAAAGAATTATTACCTGGTTCTCAAAATATTTGGCTACACCTTTGTATAGTTGATAATAAAGAGAATAATGTAAGAAAGATAAAGACTTTATTTACTAATTATGATCAATTAGACCCAAATTGGAAAAGAAAATCTCCCTGAATCTAAACAGAAATTTAATCTCAGGATGGTCAGTTTTTTGACAATCTTTTTTAAAAATTTAATTTTGTCGCATTCTCTTTTAACAAATATTAAATCATCTTAGTTAAAACTTGAATTATTAAAATTAGAGGTATTAGATATTCAATTTTTTCATTCATAATTTTGATATAAAGACTTAATTTTTAATAGAAAAAAAGAAGGAAATTAATTAATTGGAAGGCCACATTTAAAGCAGAAATTTATTTGTTAAGTAAATTAGTAATCTTCGATTCTTACTCAAATATGGGGGGGAAATGACCGGAGAAATATATTAAACTAATAAAGAAGAAACAAATCAGGATAAAAATTATAATTATTTAAATTTTCAGACAGGTTAAAACACACGAGTTTTTCAAATAAATGTACTCCGTAATTTTAACCTGTCGGATTGCTTTTCTATTTTAAATATAATGATCAAAATATTTAAAGGTGTTATATCTTTTTTTCCGGGATAAAATTCATCGAAAAAAATATGTTCTAAATTTTGAATGATTTTTTAGAATGAATATATTAAAAGCATAGGATCCTTATCTTTTTATAGACAAAAGAAATTTAAAAAGGAGGGGGTTAAATTGGATAAAGATAAAAATATAGAATGTACTGAGAAATTTCTAAAATTTTTATATAAAATAAAAGAGAGAGCAAATAAAGAATCCAAAGCAAAAGGACATAAAGCAAATAATTACAAATCAAAAGTTTTAATTAATAAAATTATTGGAGATATAGAAATCCTTTTAGAATTTTATGGAGAGCCATACAAAAAAGAAAATATAAATCAATGAAATAATGGAAGAAACTGAAAAAAAATTTATTCCAGGAGAAATTTTGATCTCAGGATGGCCAGTTTTTTGACAATCTTTTTTTAAAAATTTAATTTTGTCGCATTCTCTTTTAAAAAATATTATATCATCTTAGTAAAACACTTGAATTTTTTATTGCAATGCTCACATTTGAGTCCTTTAAATTCAGAGCAGAAATAAGTGATTTAACTAAAAAATAGAATTAAAAATTCTTTCCCTGGTACTGAAAAAAAGTTTATTCCAGGATAAAATCTAATCAAAATTGCTTTAAATTTATTTGAATTTACTTAACTTAACTTAACTAAAATTAACTAAAATTAACTAAAATTAACTAAAATTAACTAAAATTAAGTAAATTCAATGTTTTGGTTAAGTAAATAGAAGAGTATTTATATTTGAATTAATAATTATAAATTATGTTATCAATTAAAAAAAAACTATATATATGTAGTTCGACAATGTTTAAATCCAATTTAGAGGTAAGAATTAAATGATATTTCAAGACTTTTGGAACCTAAGTTTTTGGGATTTAGTTGTTTTGGGCATTAGTATATTTATCCCAATTATAATTAACAAAATGTTAGATAAGAAAAAAGAAAAAAATGAAGAAAAGAAGGAAATTAAGCCATTATTCCTGCGTATCAAGAAATTATTCGAGACTATCTTAAAAAATAATCCCGAAGAGCAATTCATCGCTGATTTACCTTATCTGCTAACACAAACTGAAAACCTAATCAAGATTGGTGTAATTCCAAAAATATCAGAGTCAAAAAGAAGAACTGCATTACATATAGTCAATGAATATATCTTTATAGGTGTAGAATTAATCTTAATGAACAATCAAAGACTTGAGATGAGCAAGGAGAATTTCGAAATAGTATTACAAAAGATGATTAATTACGCTAAGGAATATTATGAGATAAAATTAAGTAAAAAGCTTTCTAAATTTGATTTTTAATCATAGATTTAATTCAAATTTTTTTTATCCTGATACTGAAAAAAGAATTACATTTAAATGATGGTCGTGTTGTTGTTAGACATACACATAAACGGAAATATCCAAATCAAGAGAGAACTTCTCTTTTTTATAGACTATTATCTTTTTCTTTATCTTCTGATTCTTTATAATATCCTTGATGATACTTACTCTCTTTACAAAATTCATTAAATTTTTTATTTTCTCTTTTATAATATTCTTCAATTAATTTTTCTTGGTTTCCTACTTCCATTTCTATAGATTCATTTTCATATAATCTCCATACAATATAATCCAAATTGGTAAGACACTGTGAAATACGAAATAATGTAAATTCTTTATCTATTTCATCTCCAGTATATTTAACTTGAATATCTTTAAACATGTCAGCTCCATACCATTCTTCACAATTTGCAAATTTATTAACATCATGATAATGTGAATCTAACCTCTTAATTAAAATATTAATAAACATTGCTGTTTTAACCAATTTTTCTCTTAGAAATTTTACAGGTGTTTTAAATGCTTCTTTCTTGAACTTTGTTTCTGCCTCTGCCATAGCTTTCAAAGAATCCATACACATTTTCCATTCTACATCAGGAGTTATTATTTCTAAATCATCTTCATTTATTATTTCTTTTTTTTTTTTAGACATTTGAATCAGTTCTTAGTTCTTATTTATAATAGTAATTACATAAATTATAAATTTAAATTATTCAACTAATTGTTTTATTTTCAAATACAGATATTTTTAATTTTGTCGCATTCTCTTTTAAAAAATATTAAATCATCTTAGTTAAATCTTGAATTTTTTATTGCAATGTTCACATTTGAGTCCTTTAAATTCAGAGTATTTTATGAGAAATACTTCTTTTTCCAAATTTGATATTTCTCTTTCCATTCTGGAAGTTTTTCCTTGAATTTATTCACTCCATATTCAATAGTATTCTTTAAAATTACTTCAATTAATTCATTCTTTATACTATCTATGAATTTTTCTTCAGGATTTAATTCCATATCATCATTATTACTCATTTTTTATTTACCTGGTATTTTTTGATACTTTTATATCTCTCCGACAAAATTTAAATCTTTACTTTTACTTCCAATCTGACAATAAAAAAAGAATAAAATTATTTATTAATATTAGGTGGCTTTTTCAACTCTTTGATTTTATCCCAGTTAATAAAATGCTCCATTTTCTTTGCTCGAAGACTTCTTTTATTCCTCCCCTTAACGACTTCTGTTGAGTTATCAATCATTCCGTCTTTTAATAATTTTTTAACATAATGTTCTACTTTTCCAGGTGTCCAATCTTTCTTTTTTGCTAAGCCATAAATACTTATTCCAGGGTTTTTGCTTATTAATTCATATAATACCCATTTATTCTCAAAAGCCCTTTTTCTTCTAACCACATTTGCCATTTCCTCCAACCGACATCACACTCCCAACTATACCTAAAAAAACTAATTCTAAAACTCGATTTCAAAACTGATCAAATCACTACCACTATTGCAATAATAATACAAAAAAGTAACTATTTAAAGCTTTTTGTGATACAGAATATTCTGTATTGATAAATTGATAATAAAAAATAAGTTATAATCCAATTTTACGGTTATAGAGAATAGTACCTGCTTTCATTCCTTTTCTTGTCAATTGATAAGTAGGGCTTCTCCCTGATGGATGCAATCTGAGAAAACCATTTGAAACTAACGATTTGAACGCGTTTTTCAAATATTTTGGAGGCATATTTCTTATTTTATTTGTAATTCTTTTCTTAGGAACCCGTGCAGTTAGACTATAATTCAATACCTGACATGCCATAAAGAGAACAATTTCTTCTGCTTCAATTAAATCATCTAACTCTTTCATAATGTCTTCCAAAGTTATAGAGTGTAAAAAACCTATTTTAAAATTACTATTAAATTATAAATAAGAATCTAAATTCTTTGACCTTCATATTTTAGTCTAACTTCCCAAAATTAATAAAAGAAAGTAATCGTATGCGGATAAAAAGTATTAAAAACAATCTTTTTTTAAAAATTTAATTTTGTCGCATTCTCTTTTAACAAATATTAAATCAGCTGAGTTAAAACTTGAATTATTAAAATTAGAGGTATTAGATATTCCGTTTTTTCATTCATAATTCTATTAAAATTTAAGAATTTTTAATTTTGTCGTATATTCTATAAACCTTTTTTAAATATTATGGAACATTATTCGTTAATTACAAATTTAAAAAGTTAAAATGTCAGTAAAAATAATTTGTCCTGTTTGTGAACAACATCGATCTGAACTCGTATCGCTCGCTAGTATAAATGAACGACTTCACGGTATAACCATTAGTAATGATGGTAGATATATAGACAAAATATGTTACCCTTGTCGGAAAAAAGCAGAAAAGGAATTAAAGAAAAAGGGAAGTGCGAGGTTATCGGGAGATGGATTTGAAATATTAATATTTGGTTATATAAAATATTTAAATGAGATAAAAAAATACTTAAATTTATCAAAGAGTGTCTTAGATCAAGCAGTCAACTTTATCAAACATCAGTATCTAGCTTGGGAAACGCACATCGCCAATGAGGATAAAATGAAATATTATTTTGCAAGTATCATAATGTTATTTCGGGAAAAAGAAATGCACGATGAGGAAGAATTGTTAATAAACTTCATACAGGGAAGCCATTCTAATGTAACCATGAATAACATCAATAATGTGATTGAAGAAATAGGAAAGTGGTGTCAAGATCGTTGAAATTATAAACCATTTAATTTATAGTAAAATTTGAAGAGTGATATCTTTTTGATTTAGATTTAGTATCGTCGACAATAAATAAAAACTAAGTTAAAACTTGAATTTTTTATTTTATTTGAAAGAGGTTCCACACTTAGAACAAAAGTCTCCTTTTTTATCCAGAATCTCTGCACCACAAAAAGAGCAAAAATCGTTTCCTGACATTTTTCTATCTTGAGCTTTTGTTATCTGAACTTCTTTTTCTTGAATAATTATTGATTTTTTTAGAGTCTTTTTTTTAATGATCAATAATAATATAGCTATTATTATCAAAGTAATACCAATAATGCCAGAAACCAATTTTAATATGCTTAGCGCTGCTAATAAAGAACTAATTATTAATACTATTATGCCTATAATTAAAAGAAATATTCCAATTTTACCTAAATCATTCCCTTGTTAGTATAATAAATTCTTTCTGTAATGTTTTGAAATCTGTCTTAAACTGACCAATGCTTCTAAAAGTTACCGCTTCTTCAAAATACTTTTCAATATCCTTAATACTTCTAATAACATCTACTATTTCTTTAATTTTTTTGCCAATTTCAATAATCAGAGATTTACTTCTTAATTTATATTTGTTATTATTTGATAGTAACTTCGTGAACCGAATTCACCATCTTCAATTCATAAAGACAAATTTACAAATTTTTATTAATTTTTCGCGCTATATTTTATAAAGACTCATTAGAAAAATGTAAAAAGTCAACAAAGGATTTTTTACAAACATGCATAGATATGTCAAAAGAGATAATTAAGGCTATTGTCTATACCATTCTTGATGAACGTATTGGACCAAAACCACATTTGTGGTATCCAATCGATTTAGAAGAGGGAATTAGGATGTCAGCTGGTATTAAATCAATTACATTGCTATCAACTGACCAAGGAGTCATGCCTAAAACTTTAGTGATAATCCCTTTTCCAAAGTTTAATTTAAAAGGAATTATAAAATATATTGAACGAGAGGAAGAAGGGTATCGTGGAGGGATTGCTTTATCATCAATTACAGTTTTGTTTAATGAAGCGAATGATTCAATTTTTTATAAGTATATGGATTACCTTGAAACACTCTTCTCTGAAAGTGCTCAAGAATTTATTAAATTAGAAAAGGAAAAAGCAGAATCGGAAGAATTATTTGTTGAGATAAACAGGCTAAGAAAAAACCTTACGGTAATATTGGATGATTTAAGTAAAAAAGAAAAATCCATTTCTGAAAGGGAAGCATTTCCAGAAGAAACTGATGCTGAAAAAGGTATAGAAGGATATAACTTTAAAATCATTGTTTGTGGGGACCCTAGTGTAGGGAAAACAAGTACAATCCTTAGATTTACAGATAATGCTTTTATGCGTACGTATATTCCCACGTTAGGAGTATCAATTAGTGAGAAGATACTTAAGGTCAAAAATGATAACATTAATCTTATTCTTTGGGACATTGCAGGGCAGAGTAAATTTGAAGTTATGCGAAGACATTTTTACAACGGTTCTGAAGGTGTTATTTTAATATTTGACTTGACTAATCGTAAATCCTTTGAGAGTTTACCGAGTTGGTTTAAAGATTTAGAAAAAAAGGTTACTCCACGCCAAGGAGAATTGGTAGGATTTATTTTAGGTAATAAAGAAGATTTAGTAAGTGAAAGAAAAGTTTTAGCTGAAGAGGCAAAAAAAATTGCCCAAGAATTTAATTTGGAATATATTGAGACTTCAGCAAAAACAGGAAAAAATGTAGAAAAGAGTTTCATTGAATTATCAGAAGCTCTAATTCAATCTAGAAAATAATTAAAAATATAAGATTAAAAATGGATTTTGAAGAAGTAATATATAAAAGGAGAACAATACGTAGGTTTAAACAAGATCCCATTCCATTGGATTTACTAAGAAAGCTGATTGATTTCGCTCGTGTTGCCCCTATAGCGAGAAATATTCAAGCTGTTGAATTTATTATTGTCAATAGCACTGAAATTAAAGATAAGTTGTTCCCTTTAGTAAGTTGGGCAGGATCACTTCCAGAAAATGAGAGAACTCCTGAAAAAGGGCGAGAACCCTCTGCTTATATAGTAGTGCTGGTTAATACAAATATTAAAAGTTCCTATGTCGACTTTGATGTAGGTGCTTCAGTTCAGAATATTTTACTTGGAGCAATGAATTCTGGAATAGGTACTTGCTGGATGGGAGCAATCAATAGAGGGAAAATTAAGAAATTACTGGAGATACCTAATTACTATAATATAAAACAAGTGATAAGTTTAGGTTATCCCGATGAAGAATCTTCTATTGAACCTTATAAGGATTCTTTTAAATATTGGAAAGATGAAGAAGGTAGAATGCATGTTCCTAAAAGAGCTTTAGAAGATATAATTCTTAAGGTTTTTTAATCATCCAATGATTTAAATGACAGATATTAATGAAGTTTGACCTTCTAAATACCCACAGTGTGATGGGAAGTTATTTCAAGATGAAAGGCAGTCAGAATACACTGGTGGAGGATACGCTGATTATTGGCATGAATTCGAATATAAAAGTTGTAATTTTATTTGGCGATCAGAAAAGAAATCATCATATTATTGAATGTTTATAAATCTTTATGATTTCCTTGGTTAATCATTATAATGGAACAACAATATGAGTTTCTGTTCGAGAGACGCCTTCGAGATTATGGATTTTTGCGAGAATTATTTTTGCGATTGTTTCCACATCTGGTCCTTCTATTTTTGTTATAATGTCAATTCCTCCAGTAACAGGGTACGATTCTTGCACACCCTCGATATCTGCTAACCCTTTAACAACTTTCTCTACAAAACCTGCTTGGCAAACTATTAAAACAAAACATATAGTCACTTTTAAATACCTCTAATTCAAATAATTTTTATATATTTCTTAATATCATATAGAGCTTATAAAAACTGATTTTTACTTGTAAATCATTCAATGTGAGTATTTATTACTTAATTAAAGGTTATTCTTACAAAGTTGCTAATTTTGAAAACTTCGTATTTGATTTTCAACTTAAAAAGTATTGAGTAAAAGATTAAAAAAGAATACACTATATTTAATTTACAAAAATTAAAATTCTAAAATTAGAAGATAGAGGATTTAAAACAATGAAAATTATTGAGATTGAAGGGATTGGAGAGAAATATGCTAAAACATTAGAGGACGCTGGTCATGCAAATGTAGAGGATTTAATTCCATTAAAATGGAGAGAAGTTAAAGAACTTGCTGAAAAAACGGGAATTTCGCTCAAATTACTGGAGAAATGGCAGGATCAAGCAGAACTTATGATAATCAAAGGGGTTGGACCTGAATATTCAGAAGTATTAAATAAAGTTGGCATTGATTCCACTCGAGAACTTGCTCAAAGAAATCCAAAAAATACTTTAGATAAAATTGTGGCGTTTGATAAAGAACAACCAGATGTTATTAGAAAAATACCGAGAGTTGAGGATCTTGAAGGCTGGATTAGCGAAGCAAAAGGCATGTATGAAGAAAAGAAAGCTAAAATAAAACCTAAAGAAACTCCGATTATTGATATCGAAGGAATTGGCTCAAAATATAGCAAAACTATGGAAAAAGCCGGTTATTCAAATGTGGAATCCTTAATTGGGTTAGATAGAAGTGGAGTAAAAAGTCTCGCGGAAAAAACAAAAATTTCAGAAAAACTGATAGATAAATGGGCTGAACACGCTGATCTCATGAGAATTGGAGGTGTAGGGCCTGAATATTCTGAAGTACTTAATGAAATTGGGATTGATTCAGTTAAAGAGTTTGCTCAACGTAATCCTAGTAATACACTTGATCGTATTATGAAATTAGATAAAGAAAAGCCTGATGTGTTTAGAAGACCTCCAACACTAAAAATGATTGAAGAGTGGATCGAGGAAGCTAAAAAAATCAAATAAATTTCTTTTTTTATTATTTATTATTCTTTTTTATGTCTATTTTTTACTACAGTATCAATTATTTGTGTATATAAATATATGATAACCCAAAATCCAAATTGGGCAATTTCAGTATAAAATTCTTTCCTATAATAAAGTATTTTAGCACTGTTCCTTGCTATAAGAAGAATTGGTTCCGAAGAAGGATTTCCAAAAGTTTCATACTTAATTTCAATATTATTAGCTTTGGCTGTAAACATGTCTTATATTTCGAACAAAAAAAGAATTATAATTTCTATTGATTTTACTAATTTATCTTAAAGAGTAGAAAGATATAAGATTTGTTTTAGAGTAAGATTATTTTTTCGATTAGAAAATAGAAGAATACGGCACTTCCAATGTAGAGAAGCATAATGATAAATGCCATTGGGATTTTAAACCAATGATGATTTTCTTTAATTGAATCATAAGCATAAAACGCTGATAAGCCGAGGATAATCTCTGGAATAATAATATATATAGCTAAGTGCCCAAACATTGTCACATTTTGAGCATACCAAGATTGAAGCATCCACATGGTATTTTCCGACCCCCCAAATATTAACAGAGCCAATATAGCCACAATTAAATAGGAACTCTTTTTAGAATACCGTTCTTGCAATCTTTGTCCAACAAATAGAATGATAAATAAAGGTATCGCCCATAAACCAAGCATATATCCTGATACAGATCCAATTTTAAATAATCCATCTTCAGGAAATACAAGAATCTCAAGTTCTGCAGAGAGTATCCAATCTGGGAAAACTTGAAAAATACTGAGGATAAATGAAAAAAGCCATATGTTTATCCACTCTTGATAATTCCGCAATGTTCCGAAAATTACAATTAATAGATTGTAGATAATAACGAGAATCAGTAATTTTATGCCAATTGGTAAGCCTATTGGGATCAAAATTACTAATAGACAAACACCAACAAATATAAGATGTAAGATGATAACGTCTCTTTCAGATTTATTTAACTTTACTTTCATTATCCATACCATCGTTTTAAGACGTTTTAACTTTCAAAAAATAGAAGAAACTCAATCAATTCTTCATTTTTTTTTAATAATTCATATTCACGTTTTCTTAAAATATTTTTCATTGATTGAGGAACAAGTTCAGGATGCACTTGAATGTGATTATAGAAGAAAAAAATAAAAATAAAAATAAAAAAAATTAAAATAATTAAAATAATTTTATTCTGGTTTTAATTCAGGATGCTCTTCGATTTGCTTCCTCATCTTTTCAAGGCGCTCTCCGTGTAATCCGTAAGTTTTAAAAATAAGTATTGAACCTATAAGGGCTATTGCGGGAAATAGAAAGATTAATGCTTTCAAACCAAGATCTCTTAAAGCGGGATCAGCAACAATAGACTCATAACTACTCCACCCCGTCCCTGAAAATATAATAGCTATAGTTGTAATGCCGAGGATTGTTGAAAACCGATGAATAAATGCATTAACACCATAATAACTCGCTGCTCTTTTTACTCCAAATTTAAGAGCATCTTCATCAATAACATCACCATGAAGTAAGTCAATATAAAAAAGTGCAGCAGACAATCCAAAACCAATCGTGAAAAATACAACCATTGCTAAAGTTCTACTTATCGCATTATCTGAGAGAAGAATTAAAGGAAATAAGGTGATTATCCAAATTCCCAATCCTATCATTAAACCTTTACGATTTCCAAATTTAGCTCTAATTCTAATTTGTACTGGCATAAATATTGCAGCAGAAAGAAGACCGACCATTAATGTAATCCCTATCATAATAGTTCCTTCCCCAATTCCAAGAATATACACTGCGTATAAAGGAAAAACGGTTAATATCAGATTAAAGCAATACCAAATAAGCATATTCCCTAGAGTAAATTTAATGAAAGTCTTATTTGAAAAAGTGATCTTTAAAGATTCAAAAAATCCAGGTCTTTTCTCGAAAATTGATGTATCCTCTTCTTTTTCCTTCACGGAAAAGAAAATGAAAAGTATAGACATAACCAATACTATAATGAATAAGATTATTCCCGCTGTAATATACATTCCTTGAATTTTTGCAGCTTCCGCGGGTGAACTTGTTTCAGGAACTAATGGAGAGATAACAAACGTTGGAACCAGTGAAGCTATAATTACTGCAATCATAGTAAAGCTCTTTAAAAACATATTTACGTCTGCTCTTTGTTTTACAGTTGGAAACATTTCAGGAAAAACAGCATTAGTGTTGACAGAAAACATAGTGTAGAAGAACTCAAACGTGAAGATAATAAAGATAAAATATGCAAATTCTAAATTAGCAGGTACAGTATATAATAGGACCATCATTAAAGCTAAAGGGATAAACGATATTATTAAATAAAATTTCCTCTTTCCTAGCTTTCCTTTTTGTTTAGTTCTTTCGCTTAATGCTCCTAAGAGAGGGTCATTAAACATGTTCCAAATCCCCCAAAGAATAAAACCAATCCATATTTCAAGCATAGTAAGACCTATTACAGCAAAATAGAAGGTGAACACGTAAATCGTAAAAGCTTGGTAAGTTAACTGGTCAGGGAAGCTTGATGTTGAAAACAGAACTTTTTCTTTTATTGATAATTCTTTTTCAGTCAATTTTTAGCACATTTATTATTAAATTGGAATAAATTGTATTGGATTTTTATCTTTATAAAACTATGTTTTATAAGAGCCTTATTAAAATCTCTCTCACTTAACAAATATCTAAATTTAATAGCAAATTATTATTATTCAAATCTTTAATTTAACAAGAATGAATAGGTGTACAAATTTATGGGAGATTTAAATCTGGAAGTAACATATTTTGAGAAGGGAGGACCACAAAATACTGATAAAGCTTTGGAAATCGCAAAGAAATATGCTGACCAGTTTGGTATAAAAGATATTGTAATAGCCAGTACAACAGGAACAACTGCTAAAAAAGCTTCGGAATTATTTGATCCAAACCAATACAATATTGTTATTATTACACATACATATTATTTTGGTGGGATTGAAAAGAGGCAATCTTTCCCAGAGGATTTAAGAGAAAGTCTACATCAGAAAGGATTTAAGGTTTTTTCTACAACTCACGCCTTTGGTGGAGTAGAACGAAGCATGAGAATCTCATTAAAACAATGGGGGCCTGTTGAAATTTTAGCGAAATACCTCAGAACTAATTTTTGCCAAGGAATGAAAGTATGCATGGAAATTGCTCTCATGGCTAGTGATGGTGGATTAATCCAGGACCTAAACAAAGACGTAATATGCGTAGGCGGTACTGGAAGAGGAGCAGATACGGTTTGCTTAATTAAACCAATGACCACAAGTTTATTTGATCAATTACGAGTTAAAGCAATTTTAGCTAAACCACTTTAAAAAAAAGAACTAAATAAAAAAAATTTATAATTATATTATACTTAATTTTTTTCCTACTTTTTCTATTGCGCTTAAAGCTGTAGTTAGATCTTCTTTAGTAAGAAGTGCATTCATCTGAACGCGAATTCGAGAAAGTTCTCTTGCTACCATCGGAAATACTATTGGTGTACCATATACATTTTCTTCTTCAAAGAGGATTCGAGCGAGTTCTTGAGCTTTACCAGGGTCACCAATTATTAATGGAATGATTGGAGTCTCTGATCTTCCAGTATCATAACCCATGCTCTGAACTTCCTTTTTAAAGTAATTAGTGTTTTCCCAAACTTTTTTCACATGTTCTGGTTCAGTTTCAACAACTTCGATAGAAGCTATATTTGCTGCTACTATCCCAGGTGGATGAGCTGTACTTAATAAATATGTTCTACTTTTATTAGCGCAAAACTCTATTAACGCTTGCGATCCTGCTACAGTTCCACCAAAAACACCAAATCCTTTACTCATTGAACCTCCTTCTACATGTACTTTTCCTTGTAAGTTAAAATGTGCTACTATTCCACGACCTTCACCTAACACACCTTCTCCATGGCAATCATCCACGAAGATCATCGCACCAAAATCTTCTGCAACTTTTACTATCTTATCCATTGGTGCCATATCACCATCCATACTGAATACACCATCAGTTATAATGCAAATTCTTCTAGGCCCTACTTTTTCCGCTGCTTTTAACTGAGATTCTAAATCTGATATATCACGATGCTTATAGATGATCCTTTTAGCGCCGGATAATCGCACTCCATCAATAATAGATCCATGGTTTAATTCATCTGATACTACAATGTCAGGTTTTCCAACTAACATGGGAATTAAACCAGAGTTAACTGCGAATCCTGTTTGGCATAAAATTGAAGCTTCGACTTCTTTAAATTTGGCGAATTTTTCTTGAAATTCTCGAGTTAAATCAAAAGAACCAGCTATAACTGGAACTGCGCCTGCACCCGCTCCATATTTTTTAGTCGCATCAATTGTGGCTTGAATTATTTTTGGATGAGTCGCTAAGCCAAGATAATTATTAGTATTCAGCATTAGCACGTCTTTTCCATCAACTTTTGAATGTGGTTGTGAGCCTTTTTCCAGATATCGTATAATCCATTCTAAATTTTTGTTCCTTAATTCAGTCATTTCCTCCTTAAGGAACGCATCAGGATTTCTTTTCATCATAACACCATTTATTGTTTTGATTTTATAGAGAAAATTAATAATTTAAAGGTATTTAAAAAAATATATTAGTTTTTCCTTAATGGGATAGATGGGTTGAAAATGGGATTAATTGGAAAAACCTTTTTTACTTGATTGAATTATGAATAATACTAAAAATTTTTAAAGTAGAGCTGATAAATTTGAGAAGGATTCTTGTAATAGGTGCTGCAGGACAGATTGGGAGTGAATTAGTTCCGGCTTTAAGAAAGAAGTATGGTAATGATAATGTCATAGCAACGGGGAGAAAGACTCCACTTCCAACTGAGATAAAAAATTCAGGACCGGTAATTTATTTAGATGCATTAGACAAGGAAAGCCTCTCGAGAGTTCTCTATGAATATGAAATTGATACAATTTTTCACATGGCGTCGATATTAAGCGCTACCGGAGAAAAAATGCCCCAAACCGCATGGGATATTAATATTAATGGCTTAATGAATGTTTTAGAAGCAGGTAGAAATTATAAAGTAGATAGGATAATCTGGCCAAGTTCTATAGCAGCGTTTGGCCCTACTACACCGAGAGAAAATACACCAAACACAACAGTGCTCCAACCTACAACGATGTACGGAATTTCTAAAGTTGCAGGTGAATTATTGGTAGAATATTACTATAAAAAATATAATTTAGATATTAGATCGATGAGACTACCTGGAATAATTAGCAGTGAAACGTTACCCGGAGGAGGGACCACTGATTATGCTGTAGAGATTTTTTATAAAGCTATTAAAAAGAAAAGTTACACTTGCTTTTTGAGAGAGGATACGGTATTACCTATGATGTATATGCCGGATTGTAATAAATGCTTTTTCGACTTATTAGAAGCAGATAATTCAAAACTAAAAAGACGCGTTTACAATATAACTGGTATGAGTTTTTCAGCAGGAGAGATAGCTGCTGAAATTAAGAAGCATATACCTGAATTTGAAATAGACTATAAACTAGATTTTAGACAAGAAATTGCAGATTCTTGGCCAAAATCAATTGATGATTCTCTTGCTCGTGAAGAATGGGGATGGGAACCGAGTTTTAATCTAGAATCAATGACAAAGGATATGATTGATATACTTAGTAAGCGTCTATAAATTTTTAACACAATTTATTTTTAATTTTAATTAGATATTTATATTAGTTTATTATATCATATCAAATATCAAAAAAGAGTAAAATTATAATGAAAATTGTCTTTAGTAAAAGATATTACAACTCTGAGTATGCTGGTGATCCCGCAGCTTCACCGGGGCGTTTAGAAGGTATTATGAAAACCTTGTCTCAAAAAGAAGATTCTCAGATAATAAGTCCAAATCCAGCTACAGAAGAAGATATCCTAAGAGCTCATTCATCAAGACATTTCCAATATATTAAGAATGATAAGCTTTTATTTGAATTATCGGCTTTAGCTGCTGGTGGTGCAATTTTAGCTGCTGAAGAGGGTTATAACAATAATCCTACTTTTGCAGTGATTAGACCACCTGGTCATCACGCTTCTGCTAATTCTTGTTGGGGCTTCTGTTATTTTAATAATATGAGTATAAGTTTATTAAAACTATTTTCAGAAAATAAAATTAAAACCGCATTTGTTTTAGATTTCGACTTACATTTCGGTGACGGAAATGTAAATATTCTTACAAATAGAGATGATGAATTTAGAGTAAAACTACTTAACCCCGATTCAAGTGGGCGTACGAGTTATATTGAAGAAGTTAGATCTTGCATGGGAAATCTAAAAGATATAGATATAATTGCTGCAAGTGCTGGTTTCGATCAAGGTATAGAGGATTGGGGTCACCTTTTATACCCAGAAGATTATTATGAATTAGGAAATCTAATGAAAACTTATTCTAATAAGTTATGTAATGGGCGTCGATACGCTTTATTAGAGGGCGGTTACAACCATAACGTTTTACCTATAAATGCAGAATCATTCTGTGAGGGTTTTAAATAGGAAGATATACCATAGATCTTGAAATTAGTTTAAAATTATTTAAATCCACCTAAGAGAGGGTGTGAATCTTTCTTTTTATAATGGATCGGAACAATAATATTCCTTGCGACTAATGTATGGAGACCACCATAAATTGCGTCTACGTTTTTCTCATCGATTTCTTCAACAATGTTGTTTAACGTAAACTCCTTCTCAAGTTTAGTTCTTGCAATAATAACATTGAGGATACGCGCTTCAATTGATTTTAATTCTCTACTCTTTTTAAGGAATTGCATATACGATGCATCCTTAATTAATCTGTACGGTTCTGAATAATATAGGGATAGGAATTCATTCAATAGAATATCAACATTAGACTCAAATTCTGTCAAATTACCGCTAAAATTTTCTATTTTATTCCCTAATTTGGCATCAATTTCAACTGATAACAAATAAAATTGCCTCTTTAGTCTTTCAGATGAATGTTCCCTTAGAATTAATAGAGATCTTACAGATTGATAATCACATATAAGTAAATGGAAATATTTGAAATTCAATTCTATAATATTTTTAGAATATATTTCTTTACTTTTTTTCTTAGGATCTTCTGAGATCGCGCCATTAATCATTTGTTCGCCAAATATCGTAATTGCTTGAATAAAACCAGAAAGGAGAGAATTATCTCTGGTATCAAAATTGGCATAATTTTTATTGAAAAACGGCATTCCGCTATTTCTTTGAATAAGCATTACAGATTGAATATTTTTTACATCTTTAAAAACTTGGATAGTATTTTGAAAAATTCTTTCTTTTTTCCTCTTACGTGGTAGAATTACATAGCTTCTTACACTTAAAGTACTTAAAACTCCAATGACAGATAGAAGAGCAATAACTATTACCCAAATGGTGTAGTTAGGAGTAGTTTTTTGTGAAACATAAATATTTACTAGAAAATTCCGATCTCTATATTGTAATTCTTCATTTCTAATAAAAATTTCGACAGAATAAGCCCCTAGAGCACTGTTTGGAATGCTTATTTCAGCCTCATAAATTCCATTTCCCATGTTTTCAAACTGAACTCCATCCGCGAAATCCCATGAATATGTTACATTTGCTCCTTCTATTCCACTTTCACTTCCCGCTTCACCAAGAAAAATTCTAATTAGTTGTGAGTCTCCCGTAAATAAATCTAAAGTACCGTTGAAATCAAGAGTATAGGCTTGAATCTCAATTTTCGAAACATAAATGTTTACTAGAAAATTCCGATCTCTATATTGTGCTTCTTCATTTCTAATAATGATTTCGATAGTATAAGCCCCTAGAGCACTGCTCGGAATACTTAAATTAGCCTCATAAATGCCATTTCCCATGTTTTCAAACAGACTCCCAAATTGGAAATTCCATGAATACGTTACATCAGCATTTTCAATGCCGCTTCCAGATCCTGCTTCACTAATAAAAAAACTAATTTTTTGTGAAGCTCCCGCAAATACATCTATAGTACCATTGAACTCAAGTGTATCGACTTGAACCTCAATTTGCTCCACGGTTATTCTAAGAATGATAGGAACTCTATCATAATTTTCTTTCTGAGAAGTAATCGTTAAGAAATGAATTCCAATTGGTAATTCACCTTGATTTAAAATTAAAGTATACTGTTGTTGAATTTGCGGTATTAATTCTGACAAACCTGCTCCATTTAATTCTATTGAAGCACCTGAAATAAATTGATTTGATATTGACTCCTTGTATAAAATGGTAATATTTAGAGGATTATTCCAAGGCATTGTTAAGGTCTTGTCAGATGTTTTATCGACTTGGTCTAAAAAAATCTCCACGTATGTTGATTTTGGCAAGATATTCACATACACGCTACTGTAACCAGTCTCATATCCAGGATGACTTAATTGAAAAAATATTGAATAGATCTCTAAAGAAAGATTTGTTGTCGAAAAATTTATGAAATAGCCATCAACAACCGGTAAAACATTAAAAGTTGATGCCCAAATAACATTTAGCGCAGCATCTTGAATAATTTCATCGGAGCTTTCAATGGTATAATTAATTTTCAATGAGAAACTACTATTCAGATACGCATCAATAATTGTTTCATTTACGTTAACGATAGCTGGTATAGGATTTACGGTTAATGATATAAAAGCAGAAGTACTCCCAAAATTAGTTTTGTTGGCAAAGATAGTAACTGTAAAAGTTTCAACAATGCCTTGTGTGGGTACTTGATATGTCGAGAAATTGAGATAGACAATACCATTACCGGCAATATCATTACCTGTTACTGTAAAATTTTTGTACCAATCAGTAGTTATATTAATAGCACCTGGTATTAAAGTTCCAGTAATTGATCCTGTGACATTTATATAGCAAGTTGCATAGCTATTAGCATCCACATTTATAACCTCATGGGGAACCTCTAAAGTTAATGGTTGTGAAATAATTGTTAAATTAATTAAATTCCTTATAGATTGATTTTCATAATATCTATTTGTAGTATTAAAAAAAAAGTAATAATCCCCTAATTCTAAATCACTTAAATCCAAATCATAAACATAAAACCCAGAACCAAAATAAATCATTGTTCCAAAAGACATCAGGTGACCAGTGCTATTAATAGAAATAAACGTTACTGTAGCAAAATCGATGTATGTATTAGAGTCATAATCGGTGAAATTCACTTTCATTAGATATGGTTCTCCCGAAACCTTCACTTCAAGAGGATTTACCGCTGTAAGATTTGTATGATGCCACACATCAAATTCAAATTGTAAGAATCCCACTTTATCCCTACTTAAATAAGTTTGATTATTTGTCCATTCTAATAGTACTTGATAGGTCCCAACAGTCATATTTTTTCCAACAGTGTGAGTGCCAAAATTCATCTCATTTGAATTGGGTATACTAGTGTTTTGATAGAATATTGTACCATTGGGATATTCAATAGTACAATTTATTTGTGTATTTGTCAAATCAAGAGTATGATATAAACCAACGTTTATCCGATAAGGCTCTCCCATGGTTATATTTGATTTTTCATTATAAGTAGGACCAACAACGAGACTCCCATTAGAAATATAGTTCTGACTATTAGCTTTAAGAGTCCATGTTCCAGAACTAAAAATCTCTTCAGGTATTATTAATTTTTCAGAACCAAGTCCTGTTCCCGTGCAATTTGCTATATAATCTGTGTAAGATCCATACAAAACAGAAGTGATATTCCAGTCATTGGGTTTATTTATCTCAGCCCAGTTATGTAAATAAGTATAATGAAGGAGGTCAATAGAGCATTCTGTTTGCCAGTTTATGTTAATACCATTAGTATATTGACTACTTTCTTTCCCTCCCGCAGTAGTATTAAAAATTTTAACTGCTTCTGATGCAATAGTAATGTTATCTATTTTAAAATCCTCTGTGAATGTACTATTTTTTAAAATTGTGAAAACTATTTCAGTATCTTCGCTATACCTAATTGATTCATCTATAAATGCGCTCCCCTCACCATATGAACTGTTAGTATAATTATAAACATTATAAAAAAAAACATCATCTGTATCATTAGCAATTAATAAATTTGGCAGGTTAGGTTTGGTCCACACTGTAAATTGAATATCATCAAGAGATAGGAATTGGTCTTTATTTGGAGTATCGGTTATGTTATCTACAAATACTCCTGCCCGTATTGTAATATTACCAGGAAGCTGTTGACCAACTTCGGACATATAATAGGGTAAAGTCATCGGATTCCAATTCGCTGATCCTTCAACTAAATTAGAAAAACTTATAGACTTATTTTTCTCAATACCTCCGATATTAATAGAAATAAAAGCACTAATATTTCTAGATGGTACTCCTATTCCCCCTGTTATTCTATATTTATAATTCGTAGATAAAGTTACTAATGTATCGGATGTTAGTGTTTCTGGGATAGTAAAATTTTGTTCGAAATATCCAGAAGATCCTTTAGGAATATCTTGAGGTTGAGAAATAACCTTTATTTCCACGTATGTGGGTTGCCAAGACATATTAGTAATTGCCGAATTAGAACTATTATATACCCACGGAGTCTCCCCTTCATCAAAAGAACCATTTACAACCCAATTCTTCTTATGAGCTACTCCATCATAACTTATAGTAACATTTTTTGAAGTCCATCCTTCTACTAAGGTGAAACTTATATCATATGGTAAAGAAAAAGGATAGAAAGTTTTGGTTATCGTAGAGTGTTGATAAACTAGTAATGGTTTTCCATTTGGCTCATTTGCGGCTACCTTCGGCTCTTTAATTTTATTTAAATCTGAAAATGAATCCGCGTTTTGTTCTCCAATAGACGTATCTAAAGTCGAGTTTGAAAAATTATTCAGATTTACAAAAATAAGAAAGACTATAACTGAAACTAAGATGGAAATTCCTTTTTTTTTACCTTTAGCACTAGAAAAATGAAATTTCATTTATCGCTCTACTGAATTTTAATGAATTTCAAATTATTACGTCTTTAAATTATTGAAATATCTGGGAACTATGAGGTGTGTTAATTATTTTTTGACATTTTTATCTTAATTGTAAAAAGTTTATTTAAAGATATAAATATAAGTAATTTTTTTATTTTCTCGCGATAAACACGAAATTCTAAGTATAAAAAGTACAAAAAAACACGTTTAAAAATACTGTTTATTTATTCAACTAAAGGTGATATTTTAAAAAAATGATAGAAACAGATATAACGAAGATGTTTGGAATAAAACATCCAATTTTCAGTGCCCCTATGGGTCCTTTTTTTACGCGTGATCTCGCTTTAGCTGTGAGTGAAGCTGGTGGATTGGGAGTTTTATCAAATGTTAACATAACTGGAACTGATCCCGTCAAGGAACATATGGCCAGTATAGAATATATGATTGAACATACAGATAAGCCATTCGGTCTAAATATCCTTACATCTAGGAATAATCCTGGTGTAAAAGCAATGGCCAGAAACTTACCTAAAATAGTTATGGGCAATGTTAAAATGAGAGACCAATGCAAATATTGGTTAACTTCTGCCGGTTCTTCAAGGTTTCTTCCTCAATCGAAGTATTTTAAAGAACTAAGAGAAAATTCAGAAATCAAACACTTTCATGTAGCCCCAGCTGTCTGGTTAGCTCAGAAGTGTGTTGATTCTGGTGTCGATGGAATCGTAGTCACTGGTACAGAAGGTGGAGGTCATCAATCTTTTGAGCGAGTGTCAACTCTTGTATTACTTCAGCAAATTAATAAAAACTTTCCTGATTTACCTAAAATTGCATGTGGTGGTTTTGTTACTGGGGAATCTTTAGCTGCTGCTTTATCTCTAGGCGCAGGAGCGATTGCGATGGGATCAAGATTCATAGCTTCAAAACAGAGTGAGTTTCACGAAAATTATAAGGCATTAATTCCACCTGGAAAACCCCAAGATACGGGGCTATTTACGGGATCATTTGGTCCAATTCGATTATATAAAAACGAATATGCTGCAGCCCACCCCGCACCCTCCTCTAAAGAGGAGATGCTTGCTTATGAAGCCTCTATTACTCCTGAGCAACAATTAAAGGACTTAAGCTCTTATGATAGGGTATATAATGGTGATACAACAACTGGAGCCGTTTTACTTGGTCAATCAATTGGAATTATTGATAAAATTGAAGATGTTAATGATATTATCGAAGGAATAATGAAAAATGCAGAGAGTGTCATCAGAAACAATAGTTCAATGATTAAATAATACTCTTTATCTTTTTTTCTTCTTTTAAATCTGATGTAAATGTTTAAAATAAAAAAAAATTATTTTGTCGTTTTTATTTTATAAAAATCTTCTTCAAATTCAGGTTTTTTTTTATATTTCTGTAAGAAGATAACTCCCCCTGCATCTAACCCTCCTCCTTGAAACATGAGGGGATTAGCCTTAATTCCACAAATTTCAAATGCATTTTTAATATCTTTCATGGAGGGTGGGCATCCCCTAATAGGGACTAATTCCTTAATGTTCGGATGATCTTTATTTTTCTTATATTGACACTGCCCAACCAGGATTGTCTTATTCATTCCAGTCGAAGGTTCCATTATTTTACCTGTTAGAAATTCGATCCCACCAAAAGTTTCTCCATTCCATGCATTTTTCAGTAATACTAATAAAAGTCCATTAATTGCACTACAATAAGTACACATCGTTGTATCATATTCTCGGTATTTCAAGCCTTTAAATTGTCTATTATAAAATGGAAGGGGTAAATCACCGGCTTCATTGTATATGAATTTCCATTCGTGATGTGCAGCTACGTCCTCGATTTTCTCTCCTACAACCTCAACATCTGATAAATCAGGCGATCTATTTCTATCTTCAGCAGCTTGAACTAACTGAGGTACATCGGAGGGTTCTATCCCTAAGATTTTTGCACCAACCATATCAGCGGATAAAATATCCTTTGAGGCAATTAAAACATTAGTTTTATGGGCTTTTCCATCCATAGAGGGTCCGCGTTCTAATGTATAAATTCCATCTATAAGTGTAAGACAGGGAGGGATATTGTTTGGAAGTTTTGCAACGTTAAAATGAAGGGTCTTTATTGGATCAGCACTATGAAATTTCTTTCGAGAAGCTATGTTGATAAATCCTTTAAGGTTTTTCATACCTAAACTTATAACTGCTTGACTGTGAGTTTTTAATACAGGAAGATTAATAATATAATCCACCTTCAGAGGGTCTGAGGCAAAATTTACAAGAAATTCACATCCCATATCTATTTTCTCATATGGTCTATCATTTGTATTAATTAACTTGACTCCAAATCGTTCTTTAAGATCATTGTAACCTAATTTCTTGAAAGCATCTTTGGCAGCTTCATTAGTCTGAAATCCCTCTCCAATTGTTATGTCTTCAATCCCATGCTCTTTTAATAGAGTTACTACATCCTCCATAACTCGTGAAGTCGTAATGACCCCCCATTTTGGATGAGGGCCAGAGCTCCAGTACACAATATTTGGTTTAATGAATATCTTGGCGTCTTTTGGTAAATCACTAAAGAGGTTAGATAATTCTACTGCCTTTCGAACAGATTCTAAAGGTTTTTCATACTTTACAACAGATACTATTGATTTGCTCAATTTCTTTCACTATTATTTTTATTATTTTTGTATACTGATTTGAGTATTAAATATTTTAAAAACTAATTTACTCAGAGATTTAACTATATGATTTAAAACAAAACATAAATTTTTCATATAATTTACTGAACATATACATGGTTGGTTGAAATTTGCGATTCTAATAAATTTGCCAATATTAATATGACTATACATCAACCATCTCAATATTTTACCACCGAATAGAATTGAAAATTTAAAAATTCAATCTATTGTAGGGATAAGAATAGTGAAAATAGATCCCTGGCGGTAATCTCCTTCGATTTTATCTTTAACTTTAATTTTACCATCAAGATTTTCTACAATTTTGTTTACTAAAGTTAAACCTAGTCCAATCCCTCCAATATCATCATCTTTCTCAAAACCTCTTATAAATATTTTATCCTTTATTGAATCAGGAATCCCAATCCCATTATCAATGAATTTAAATTTGATATATCTTGTTTTGTCAATAAATTCTTTAGAGATTATTATTAAAATTTTAACAGTTGGATTCTCATTATGAACAATCGAATTTCTTAAAATATTTTCAAAAAGAAAAATTAGCTTGTTATTGCTTTTTATATAAATACTTTTTTCCTGAGATTCGATTTTTATATTTGTAACTATATCCTGAAAATTAGTTTTAATACTGTCTATTGCTTGGTTTAAAATTAAAAGGGCATCTTCGGTTATTAATGGTTGTTTAGATTTCTCTAATTCAGAGAGAGTTCTAACATTTGAAACTAAATTCCCCCCTCGATATATTTGTTGATTTGCAAGCTTTATTAAATCTTTAAAATTTTCTATTTTATGAGGGTCATTAATAAAAAACATACATAAATCAATAAACGATTGTATATTTTGAAAGATATTACTGACATCGTGTGAAAATAGATCTTTATATAATTCAACTCTGTTATACGTTTCTCTAATGTCTTTTTCTGCACTCTGAGAATGTGTCAAAGAATTTTCCAAGATTCGTGAAGAAAATAAACTAATACTGGAAAATATAATAAGACCTATTAAATCGATTGAATCTGGAAATTGACCAAACGTTAAATAATTTAAGGGTATAATTATAAAAATTACAATAGTTGTCACTATACTCCAGATTGAACGAAATAATAAGCTCGATAGTAAGATAGGAAGAAAATACCAAAATATAAGCATACCTGATGCTATTAATACAGGATCACTCATCATAAATATAAGTAAAGTCACGAGAATTATGAATGAAATGTTTGCAAATTGTTTTGATACAAATTTTTTGATTAAAAGTATAATAATTATACAAACTAACAAGATTAGGCTTCCTGTATAAATTTTATTAATTCTTACTTCAAAACCAAAAGGAATTTCAAAGATAGCAAAAATTGGAGGAATTAGGAACACAATACATGAAACAAATCCACATATAGATAGAAGAATATTTAGAAATTTAGATTTTCTAGTATAATTTGAGTCACTAGTATTCAAAACAAATTCTTGCTTGATAAAAGAAATAATTTTTTCTTTAGTAATCATTTTTTGTGAATTTAAATAGATTTGATAAAACTAATTTAAGTAATAAAAATAATTATTTTAATATCTTTGGAGAAAATTAGGTTTAACTTGAAATTGTTAATGTTGAAAGGTTGGAATAAAAATTTGTTAACGTTTCTTTCAAATAAAATTATGGTTGAAAAACTTGAACCACGAAAAAGAAAAAATTACTCAAAAAGAAAAAAGTTATTTTATTTGAAAGAAAGACTCCTCAAACTCGGGTCTCCCTTTATATTTCGCCATGAGAAATCCAGCACCCTTGTTTATATTCTCAAACATCGTAGATGGAAGTTCAATACCTATCTGGCTAAACGCATTTCTCACATCATCTATCGAAGGAGGGCATCCCCTAATTGGAATCATTTCCTTTATATTGGGGTGATCTTTGTTTTTATTATATTGACATTGACCAATTAGAATTGTTTTATCCATTCCAGGGGTTGGTTCCATTAGTTTCCCATTTAAGAATTCCACATTGTCAAATGGTTTACCCTTCCTCGATTGCCATGCACCTTTGATGATCATTAATAAAGTTCCATTAATTCCTGAGCAATACGTGCATAAAGTACTATCATATTTATGATATTTTAATCCCTTTACTCCAATTCTCATAAAAGGAAGGGGAAGATCTCCTGCATCATTATAAATAAAATCCCATTCATGATGGGATGCTAAATTATCAATCTTTTCACCAACAATTTCAACATCTGATAAATCCATAGGTCTTTCTCTATCTTTTGCTGCTTGTACTAAGTGAGGTACATCAGTTGGTTCAATACCTAGTAGTTTAGCTCCAACCATATCTGCTGATAGGATATCAGAGGAAGCAATGAGAATGTTTTTTCTATGAGCTTTTCCATCAATGGCAGGTCCTCGTTCAAGAGTATAGATTCCATCAATAATTGTCAATACTTTTTTTAGTTTATTAGGTAGTTGAGCAACATTGTGATGTAAATCTTTTACTGGATCATCACTATGAAATTTTTTACGAGAAGCATAGTTGATTAGACCTTTCAAATTTTTAAATCCTAGCGTAACAACGGCTTGTGAATGAGTTTTTAATACAGGTATATCAATTACGACATCAGCTGCTAAAGCATCAGAATTAAAATTGACATTAAAACCGGTACCTAAATCTATCTTCTCAAAGGGACGTGTAAAGGTATTGATCGGTTTTACTCCATACCGTTCCTTAAGAAGATTATACCCTAGCTTTTCAAATGCATCTGCTGCCGTTTCAGTATCTTTCACATCTGCCGTTACTATACCTTCTCCAATAATTATATCATCGATCCCACGTTCTTTAAGCAAAACGACGACATCTTCAATAATACGGGAGCTAGTTATAACCCCCCATTTAGGAAAATTGGTAACAGCATTCCAATAGACTATATTAGGTTTGATAAAAACTTTTGCAGTCTTAGGAATTTCATCAAATAAATTAATTAAATCCACTAGTTTGCGAACTGATTCTAATGGTTTTTCATACTTTACAACAGATACTATTGATTTGCTCATTATAACACCTTTTATTTATGTTTATTTTTTATTGGTGATTGGAATATTGAATATTTTAAAAATTAATTTATATGAAAAAAGTCATGACCATTTTAAATAGAGTTATTCCTTCTTCTCCATTCTTCTGCTAACATACCCATCATTATTGCATCGTGATATTTACCCTTGTTCCACATGAATTGTCGTTTCCGTCCTTCTTCCGTGAATCCTAATTTTTTATACAAATTAATGGCTCTAGTATTATATTCATATACAAACAATTCAATTCTGTTGAGATTTACAGTGTTGAACCCATAGTCTAATAATAATTCCATCGCTTCAGTTCCAAATCCTTTATTGTGATATTGTTTTTCTCCGATTGTTATCCCTGCCTCTCCTACCCTATTTTTCCAATTGATATTATGTATTCCACAATTACCAATAAGGATCTCTGAATTATCATCATTTGAGGCCACAATTGAGAAAGAAATTGTATCTTGCCTATTTTTTAGGTTTTCAAGCCAGTCTTCTTCTTCCATCTGAGTGAGTGGTCGATACATTAATAAGTATTGGGTAATTTCTGGATCGTTGAACCATCTGAGAAAGGATTCAATATATTCTCTTTTAATGGGGGTTAAACTTATTCTCTTTCCTCTTAACATAGAAGAAAAGAATCAATTTCGAAATAAAAAATTATTTATTTTTTTGAGTTAAACGAATAAAAAAAAGAAAAATCGAAGCTAGAAAGTTATATCCTTTCTACGAGCAGCAAACTTAACAATTTCAAAGGAGATTATGCAAATTAAAGATATTAAAAAGCACACTAACCAATCAAAACCAGTTAAATACATGAACATAAAGTTAATACCTGATGATGCTAAACCAACCTGAACACCTGGGATATACATCAACATCATGAATAGAGCAAATAACAAACCGATTATTAAATACATACGTTTGTTGCTGTCTTCACGCACACTTTTAATTAAGGATTTGTTAGGCCGTCTGATTTGGAATATTAAGAAAGATTCACAAAAGAATAGAGTCACCATTAACATCGTTAAAGTTTTAGCTTCGGTTAAACTAACGCCGAGGGGATTTAGATCAGCATTTTCCAGAGTATATAAGTAAGTGTGGTTAAGATCCCCGAAATTCCAATTTTCTGCAAAAACAGGATATATTCCACTATAACTAACGAAATAAACAATCACCATGCTTATAGCAAGTAAAATCCCAAATATTACTAGTAGAACGATGATATTTTTTGAGAGTATTTCTTCTTCATCTCGTGGTTTCTCCTTCATGACATCTTTAGAAGTCATATCGAAAGTTAAAATTAAACCAGGGAACATGTGTAGTGTAATACTTAAGAAGATCCATTGTAGATAGAATGCTTCATCCAAGAAATAGGGCAATCCAAAAATAATAGCTAAAATAAATTGTACAATTCCTTCAAATACATTAATACAAATATAGAAAAATACTACAGCTCGAATTTTTGCGAAAATACCTCTCCCATGATGAATTCCAGTTACTATTGAATTGAAAGAATCATCAGAAATTACCATATCAGAAGCTTCCTTAGCTACATCGGTACCAGCTATACCCATAGCAACTCCTGCATCTGCCATATTCAAAGCTAAAGCGTCATTCACACCGTCCCCCGTCATCGCAACCACCTTTTTTTCCTTTTGATATTTTTCAACAATATCTTGCTTATGCTCCGGAGAAACCCTAGCAAATACTTTGATTTTTCTTAATTCTTCAAACGATTCGATATCTTTTACATATTTACCTTGAAGCGCTAGGTCTTTCTCATCTTGTACAATAGAAATTTGTGAGGCAATCGCTCTAGCAGTTGTAGGAGCATCACCTGTTATCATTATTACATCTACTCCTGCTTCATGGCATTGGATAACTGATTCCTTCACTCCATCTCGAGGAGGATCAAGGATTGTAACAAATCCAATATAAGTCATCTCTGATTCACTATATTTCCTTCCACTGTCTCCTTCCGGTGGTTTTTCATTCATTTTTTTATAACTCAAACTCAGTATCCTATAACCTTGATGAGCATACAGATCAACAATTTCACTAACTTTTTTCCTGATTTCGTCTGTAAATAGGATTTCTTTATCATTATATATTATTTTCGTACAGAGAGGAATTAAAATTTCACTGGCACCTTTCGTGTAAGAATAAAAATCTCCATTTTTTTTATAAAGCTTTGTCATTCTTTTCAAAGTAGAATCAAAAGGATATTCTGTTATTTGATCATAATCATCAAGTACAATATCTCCCATTCCTTTTTGGTATAAAACCATTAAAGCTCCTTCTGTTGGAGAACCGACTACGTTCCAGTTATAAATAATTTTTTTTGCTGTTTTTATTTCATTTTTTATGAGAGCTGAATTATTATTCAAGAATCCCGCAGTTAAAAGTAGTTTTAGCTGTGGAAAATTATCGATATGTTTAACAAATTTAAGATTTTTTTGATCATCTACTAATATTATCTCTCCATCGGGATCATATCCTGAGCCGGTTACTTTATAAACTGAACCGTTTGTCCATACATGTTCAACAGACATCTGATTTTTAGTTAAAGTGCCCGTTTTATCAGAACAAACTACACTCACCCGCCCTAAACTATCAACAGAGGCTAGATTTCTTATAATAACTCCATGATGTGCCATAGCTAAAACACCAGTAACCAAAATGATTGTTGTAAGTAATGGAATATTGATAGGCATTAAATCTAGTGCAGCATTTAAGCTTTCAATGACAACAGAACTAAAACCTCCTGGTTCTGCTTCAATTGCTGCTAAACCTCTAACAGCAACAAGTAAGATTAAAATAATTCCCCACATTGCGAATACCATTAATCCTAACCATTTCCCAAAATTGTTCATTTTTTCCCGAATAGGAATCTCACTTGTACCTGCTTCTTCTAACCCATGAGAAATCTTACCAATTTCAGTATCCCCCCCGGTATCCACTACAATAGATTTACCAGTTCCGGTTGTAATATAAGTCCCATAAAACACCATGTTTTTACGATCCCCAATAGAAGCCTCCTCTTCATTTAATGCAACACCTTGTTCTAATTTTTTTACGGGTTCACTTTCCCCTGTTAAAGAAGCTTCATTTGCCTCCAAATTAAAAGACTCAATTATTCTTGCATCAGCAGGAATTTTGTCACCTTGGTTTAAAACTAAAAGATCTCCAATTACAATTTCTTTTGTGGGAATATCTTTTTTTTGACCTTCTCTAATCATGGTAGATGTTGGTGCGGATAATTCTCTTAATGCTTTTAATTTTTTCGTTGCTCTATATTGTTGAACAATAGCTACTATACAATTCAGAGCAACTATTCCTAAAGTAAGGGCAATCATCAACATATTACCCTCCTCACTAAACAAACCTACTATAAATAATATTAATGCACCAATTAGGTAAATAACAATTAGCCAATTAAACAATGGTGCCAAATAAATCTTAATAAATCCCTTAGATACCTTAGGAATTTCATTAGTTCCATATTTTTCTAATCTAATCTGAGCTTCTTGCTCAGTTAGACCCTTAATGGGATTAGTATCAAGTTTTTTATATATTTGGTCTAATCCCAGGTTATAAGAATTTTGCTCTATTGATTCCATAGTGACTTCCCACGAATTTTAATAAATTAATTTATTGATATTTAAATTTGAAATTCTTATCAATCTAATAAATAGACTATAATAATTATGGTTTTTAAGTTTAACATAATTATTGATTGGAAAAAAATGAAGTTAATATTTCTAATAAGTTTTTTTTCAAAACTTGAGATGCTTTGCTTGAAAAAAAGGTCATAAAATGATCCAAGGAGATAAATTGGTAAAAAGGTAAAAAAGGAAATGAATTAGAAAAAGAAAGAATATATCTAATTAAAAAAAGATCTTTCTTCTTCTGGCGAAAAATTTTACAAGTTCGACTCCTAGTATTCCCGGCATGGCTAGACCGATGCATATTAACCAATCCTCAATACTAAGGAACATAAAATTTAACTCTAATCCCGTTATTGTGGAATTTACTGAGAAAGAAAACAGAACTATTAGAACGTGGATACCTAATGCAAATAAACATATGAATAAAAGAGTTAAACACATTTCTTCCTTAAGGCTTTTATAGGCAGATTTATTGGGGCGACGAAATGTCCAAATGAAAAAAGCTTCAAAAATATATATTGTAGTAATAAACATTGTTCTTGCTTTCATATGTACTAAATCTATTTGAGTTGATCCTAGAGGAATATAACTTAACGATGGATTGGTATTCCACATATTTAATGGGACTGTCCCATTGAGTGTAAGTGTTAAAGCGAGAAATATCCCTAATCCCCCTAGAAATGCTTGTATTAGTAATAAAATCCACAGATTTCTATTTAGTAATTGTTCTTCATTTTTTGGGGGTTCTTTCATAACATCTTTAGGATGAGTATCAACAACAAGCGCCAATGAAGGTAAAGAATGCATTATTCCGAAAATATAGATATGTTGCCAATTTGAAGCAAATAAGGTAAATCCTATGAAAGATTCTAAGATTTCAAACGTAAAATATAGAACACCTTCCATTATATTTGTACATATAAAGAAGAAAATTATCGTTCGGATTTTTGAGAAAATTCCTCTCCCTGTTTTCACTCCCTGTTGTATTGAGGAAAAGTTATCATCTGTAATGACCATATCAGACGTTTCTTTTGCAAGATCGGTGCCAGTTATACCCATCGCAATTCCGGCATTGGCCAACTTTAATGCGGGAGCGTCATTTATACCGTCTCCTGTCATAGCACATATTAATCCTTGTTTTTGATAATTTTCTACGATAATTTCTTTATCGGTTGGCTCTACACGAGCAAATACGGTAGTTTTATTAAATTCTGATAAGGGTAAATCTTTTAAATTATCTCCTGTAAAGACTAAATCTCCCTCTCTATAAATGCCCATATCGGAGGCAATAGTTTTAGCAGTAGCAGGATGGTCTCCAGTCACCATTACCACTTTAACACCACCTGTTCGACATTTTTCAATAGATTCTTTAACTCCCGGTCGAGAAGGATCCATTATAGATACAAAACCTAAGAAATTCAATCCCTTCTCCATATTTTTCCTCTCTAATTCATCACTTTTAAGGACAGTTTTATACGCAACTGCTAAAATTCTAAATCCCTGAATAGCTCGTTCATTAATCTTATCTAATAACATACTTTTATAATTCTTGTCGAGATTTTTCATAGTTCCGTTTATTTCTATTTGAGACGATATCTCTAGCATTCTTTCTGGTGCTCCCTTTGAAAAAACGTAAATCTTAGGGTTATCATCATGAGTTTTACATACTGTTGTCATCCTTTTAACTTCTGAACTAAAGGAAAATTCTTTTAATATTTCGAAACTTTTCTTTATATCATAAGGATATAATCCGGTTTTTTCTGTTAAGACTAATAATGCAGCTTCAGTGGGTGAACCAAGTGCTCTTCTAACTGCTTTTTCTTTTATATCTTTTAATTTTACTTTTACGTCTTCATATGTGAGTTTTGCATTATTATTGATTACAATTGAGTTTATGAATTTTAAGAACGTTTTGTTCTCGTTCAATTCAACTGGCAAGCCTTCTTTAAGAATAAGTCCCTCTGCGTCATATCCGGAGCCAGTTACATCATATTCTTGTTCGCTTATCCAAAATTTTTCAACAGTCATCTCGTTTTTAGTGATTGTTCCAGTTTTATCTGAAGCAATAACAGAGACACGCCCGAGTGATTCAATGGCAGATAAATTCTTTATAATTACCCCCATTTGAGCCATATTTAACACACCTGTAATAAGGACTAATGTGCTTAGAAGTGGTAGATTAATGGGAATTATATTCATTGCTCTTATTATAGAATTCGAAATGGCTTCAATTATTTCATTTTGTACAAAATTCCCTTGAATATTTAGGATAGCAAGCTTGAAAATGATAAGTATTATAAGATTTATTATTACAATAATTCCAAGAATATATCCTAAGCGATTTAACTTCCGAGTTAGAGGGATATCTTCTATACTACCCATTTCATTTAACGTCTGAGAAATCTTTCCAATTTCGGTGTTAACACCGGTTCCAGTTATTAGCTCCTTAGCTCTTCCCGTTTGAATATGGGTTCCCATAAACACCATATTGGCTTGACCTTGTATGTTTATTTCTTTTTTCTCTAAAGCATCAGTAATTTTATCAACGGGTTCGCTTTCTCCAGTAAGGGGTGCTTCGTCAACACTCAAATTCATCTGCTCAATAATTCTTCCATCAGCCGGGACTTTATCTCCTTGGTTTAATAGAACAATATCTCCTGGAATCAAATCTCTCGCTGCAATCTCAAATTCTTTTCCATTGCGGATTACTGTTGTTTTTAAAGCGGAGATTTCTCTTAGAGACTCTAATGCTTTTTGGGCTCTAAACTGTTGAATTATCGCAGTTATTGAATTTATAATAACGACAGTAAAAGTAATAATTTGGGTATCCCCTTTCCCCAAAATCACAATTATAACTCCTGTTATAAGTAAGATCATTATTAAGAAGTTAAAGAGAGGATATATATAGATTCGAATAATACTCTTAGAGACCTTTGGTAGTTCATTAACACCATACTCCTCTAATCTATTTTGAACTACATCATCAACTAAACCAATGTCAGGATCAGTTTCAAAGGTTTTGATTAATTCTTTAATCGTCTCGTGATAATATCCTACGCTTGGCTTTACTGATGACATTATTGTTAAGGTTTAGCGACTATGATTATTTAAATAATTATAAATATGGTTTTATACCTTTTAAGCTTACATTTTACATTAAAATTTGAAATATAATTTCCTTTGTTCAGATATTGAATTTGTGAGGATCTCCTAAAATTTTTTTTAATACATTGAACTTTTTTCTGATAGTTGTGCTAGAAAATTTGGTAGCACTTTCAATTAAGCTTTGAGTAAAGATTTTTTTATTATCAAGAGTTTGTCCTATATAGTAAATTAAACCCGCTGTAAAGGCTTTATAATTAAGATTTTGGATATTCTCATATGCTATAAGCTTGAGAATCTTATCAGCTAATAACAACATATCAATCCTCAATTTTTCAAATTGGAATTTATCCGTAAAATGTTCTTGGATTTTCTCATAAGGTATATTATTAACATCTTTTTGAAAGACGATTTTTATCCTATCTTTAATTTCTTGTTCTAAATTTACAGAGCTCTTGTTTAACATTTTTTCTGTTCGCTTAATTTTTAACATCGCATTATTTAACATCTTTTTATTTATTTTGTGTCCTAATTCCTGCGAGATATTAATGAATTCTTCAATACGTATATTTGTAGTATCCTTTATTTCCATCCAAACAATAGCAAGAAAGATTATAACAGCATTCTGATAAGATTTCCGATGGTATTTATTGTATTTAATATATATCTTCTTAATCTCCTTAAACTTCACGTCATTAATATCTAACCCAATCCCATGACTTTTCAATAATTCTATAGTTTTCTTTTGCTCACCGAAATCAGATTTATAATCTCTAAACCATTTCTCTAAAGTTTTTATACGTATATACTTCTCTTTTATTACTGGATCTTGGAGTGCCTTTGAATCACTTATTCGAATATTACGCTCATAATCCTTTTGGGAATTAGGAAAAATTCCACTAAGTGGAACCGTTTCTTCGAAGGATAAGTCTTTCTCTAGATTTTTATCCTTTATATCTCTAATTCTGTAATAAGCTCGTAGGCTGATTTCTTTTTTACATATCTGACAAATGAATCTCTTGCCTTTTCTTTTAAAGTTATGATAGCAAATTGAATTCTCTGAATCGGAAGTCTTTTTACTCGTCAAAGGAGTTAATTATTTATGATTTATTTCTTATAAAATTAAATTCTTAAAAATTCAATAATATTAAAAATTTTTATTAAAGTTCAAAAACAATAATAAGTAAAAAAACAATTGAATAAATAATTTTCTTCTCTTTTTAAAAAAACGGTGGATTTACGATGGAATACAAAAAAGTGTTAAAATTTCTTGAAATTATTTCCTTAGTATTTATTGTTATCTCTATATTAGAAATTGCTTATATAATTCTCTTCAATTTCACAGAGTTCAATTTTGGGGGTAATTCTATACTTCTCGTTGAGTTTATCTATTCAGGAAGTATAATTCCGCTAGCAGGGACCATTTTATGGATATTTTTGAACGTTTCTATGGTTTGTTTCTTATTAGTTGGCTTATTTCTCTATAAAATATCTAAAAGTAATAAAATTAAAAGCCGCGCTTTAGCACAATATATGGTTGTCATTGGCATGGTAATATTAATAGCCGGATTGATTAAGTTGAATTATTTAGTTCTATTAGGCAAAGTTAAATTAACTACTACATCTGGTACTATTAAATTTCAAAAGGCTCTTTACGATCTTTATATTACCCCCTTAATGCCAGGAATTTTCTGGGTTTTCTTTATTTCAGCGGATTGTTGTTTTATGATTGGAGCTCTATCTATAACTGCAATTGGTATAAAATATACACTCTTGCAAGAAAATCAAGAGAGTTCAACAAGCTCATAGAAAAAGTAATAGTAAAAGTAAGGTAAAAAAAAAATAAAAAAAAATATCTGGATATGGAAAATCCTTTTAAATAAGCTTGTTCTTAATCTGTTTGGCTCGGCTCCGAAGCGTTACCTCTGTGATCTTAGCTATATTTGCTACCCGCGACTGGGTCTTTCTAATTGCCCCATTTTTAGCCGCTATGTAAATGCAGGCTGCCGCTAAACCCTTTGGGTCTTTACCAGTTCGCTTTAAGCCTTTTTTTGAAGCGTCTCTGAGCATATTTATTGCATTTTTTTGAATTTGGATCGGTAATGAGAGTTCATTTCCAAAACGGAAAACTAGGATTTCAGCGGTAATAGGTTGATATCGGAGTTTTAAATCCGGCAGCACTTCTCTAATTATCATGGCTAGACTTCTATGTACAGTTCTCCTAGGAGTTAATGATGCTTCACATACTTCATCTAACAAACGAGGAAAATCATGAACCCTAATAGCAGCATATAAAGATCCAGAGATAAACCCATTAATTGATCTACCCATAGTTAACTTCTTTTTTGCTACAATACTATAAATCTTCCAGGCTGTTTCGGCAATATATTCTGGTATATTTAATTTAGAAGTAAGCATTTTTAATTTTGGTTTTGCTTCCCAGAAATTTCTCTCAATACTAGAAATTAACGAGTTTTGAATTTTTGAGAGTCGAGAAAAAAGAGCTTGTTCACGAGGCCCTATACTCTTCCCTTTACTATCTGTTTTAGTGTTCGGCAACATTGTTCTGGGTCCAAAGTCGCGCCATCGAGGTTCTGTTCTTCTGCGAGTTTGTATTTCTTCAACTGTGTATGCTCTTCTCTCATTTCCAACAAAAGTCCTTTCAAATATCAAACCGCAATTTATGCAGATTTCATTACCATCTCGTGACTCAATAAAAGGATTACCACAACAGTTTGAGTTTTGATTTTCCATCTGTGGATCGTTATTTTTTAGAAGATTACGATAATTACTATTCATTTTATTCCCCAAATGCGCTTTTAATGAAGATAATATTCATATTAAAAAATCGATATGAAAAAATTAGATGTTGTGAGACTATAATAAGAATATATGATCCCAGTTACACTTTTAAATGTTTGGATGAAATATTTTTTTTTTATTTTTTTTATTGAAATTTGTTATATAAAAATAGTAAGATAAGTTATTCTACCTTTATTTTTTTCAGAAAAAACGACTAATTTCAATAAAATGTTTATTTGAACAAAAAAAAAATTTTTAACCAAATGGTTTAAAGATTGATTATATTTGGATTGAATTTAGGAATCTTATTTACTAAAAGTAGAATATAAAATTATATTGAGAAATTTCTAAATAATTATATATTGTATTATAAATATTGTAGTCTATGAATTCTAAAAGTGAAGATGAAGTATATCGAAAGCTTCAGATATATTTAGATTCTCTTCCAGTTGATTATCCTGAGACGGAATCTGGTGTAGAAATTAGGATTCTAAAACATTTATTTACACCTCAAGAAGCTGAAATTGCTTTAAAGCTGAAGATTATTCCCCAAGAAGCAAAGGCACTTTTTCGCCCCTTTAAAAAGAAAGGTTGGACCTTAGAGCAATTCTCTGAAGCCCTTTTAACAATGGCAAAAAAGGGATCCATAAATTGGATTCGTAGAAGAGATGGAACAAATTATTATTCTATCGCTTTTCTAATTGCAGGGTTTTATGATTATCAAATAGACCGTCTGACAAAAGAATTTGTAAATGATTTTTACCAATACCTGGATGAAGGTTTCATGTCTACAATGTTCGAAAATGGTATTTTACAAATGAGAACCATCCCTATAGAAAAAAGCATTAGTTTAGAATATAATATTTCTAATTTCGATGAAATTAAAGCAATTATAGAAAATGTTGATCAGACGATCTATTTAAGCCCTTGTATATGTAGGCAATCAAAAGCAGTTAAAGGAAGTGGTTGTGACCATCCAATGGAAACATGCATTACTATTGGTGCGAATCCACGGATTTATCTGGAACAAGGTCGTGAGATTACAAAAGAGGAAGCACTTGGAGTGTTACGGATGGGACAAGAAAAAGGGATGGTCATAAGCCCGAGTAATGCTCAGAAACCTTTTATGATTTGCTGCTGTTGCGGATGTTCGTGTTTTGTTCTTGAAAATCTTAAAAAATATACAAATCCCGCCCAATATATCAATTCAAATTTTTTTGTAGCAGTTGACAAAGATTTGTGTTCAGGATGCGCTGAATGCATCACTAATTGCCATATGGAAGCGAATTCAATCAATGAAAACGGAATTAGCGAAGTTAACTTAGGATATTGTATAGGATGTGGTGTTTGCGTCCCCACTTGTCCCGAGAATGCACGCAAATTAATAAAAAAACCAAATGAAACTATACCCCCTGAAAGTTTTACAGAACTGTATCAAGCCATTGCAAAGAGAAAGGTATTTCTTAAGGAAAAGAGAAAAGTCGATAAAAACTACGGCAAGATAAAAAGTATTAAATAAAAGATTAAAAAAAGTATAAGAATATTTAATTAACTAATTTTAAAGATTCTTACTATGCTAAAGCTGATCTTTTTGAAATATTCTAAATATCATTGATTTCAAAAAGAGAATTCTTATTTTCAAGATGTTCTGGTGATATCGAGGTAATTAAAGCATATAATTTTTTAAAAAAAAAAGTAATGTATTTTTTAAATAATGTCATTAATTATAGTAAGATTATGAGAATAGCAAGATTTAATGTCGAAAAGGAATCTATTGAGTATGAAGAAATAACTAAAGATTCAAAATTTTACCTCCTAGGAGCGCGTGGTTTAACGTCTCAAATTGTTCATGATGAAATTCCCCCTCTATCTGATCCATTGGGTGAAGAAAATAAATTAATTATTGCTAATGGTTTATTAGCTGGAAGCCCTTTTCCTAATTCTGGTCGAACTTCTGTAGGTGCAAAGAGTCCTTTAACAAATGGCATTAAAGAAGCAAACGCGGGGGGACGTCCAGCCATGATGTTAGCCCTTCATGGTTTAAGAGCTTTAGTTTTGGAAGGGAAATTTACATCTTTAAAACTCATAGTAATTGATGATGAAGGTATAAAATTTGAATCTGCTGAGATGTATAAAGGATTTGGAAATTATGAGCTCCACTCAAATCTGAGAGAAAAATATGGAGAGAATGTTGGTATTTATTCAATAGGTCCTGCTGGTGAATTTTTGATGAAAGCTGCGAGTGTTGCGGCAAATGATTTAGAGGGATATCCCAGTAGGCACGCAGCTCGAGGAGGTTTAGGAGCAGTCATGGGTTCTAAAGGAATTAAGGCTATTGTTATTATTCCAACCAAGAGTTCAAAAGTTAAGCTTCACGATATTAAAAAATTCAGAGAAACTTCAAAACCATTTGCGAAAAACTTGGCTGAAACTAAACGAAATTTCTCAATTTATGGAACCCCTAACATGGTAAGAGGGATGAGTGTACTAGGGGGATTACCTACTAAAAATTTCCGAATGGGTTCATTTGATAAAGCGATGGAAATTTCAGGAGAGAGGCTCCACGAGTTAGTAATTGCTCGAAAAGGGAGAAAACAAGTCTCTTGCAATCCCACTTGTGTTATTAAATGCTCAAACGTCATATTAGATGAAGATGGAAATCACCTAACTTCAAGTTTTGAATACGAAACAATCTTTGCCAATGGTTCTAATCTTCTAATTGATAACCTAGACCATGTGGCTAAAATCGATCATTTATGCGATGATGCTGGTATAGATACAATTGAATTTGGTGTTACAATGGGAGTTGCTATGGATTGTGGAGAAGTGGCTTGGGGTGATGCTGAAACGGTATTTGAAATCTTAGGAGAAATAAAGAAAGGCTCAGATAAAGGGAAATTATATGGAAACGGAGTATGTTATTTAGGAGAAAAATTCAATGCTAAAAGAATTCCTCAGGTGAAAGGTCAAGGAATTTCAGGTTATGAACCACGAGTCTTCAAAGCAATGAGTGTCACGTATGCAACATCTCCGATGGGTGCTGATCATACAGCTGGAGCTGCGATTGCAGGAAGAACTGCACGCTCAGGCAAGGATTATGGAGAACTTACTGAAAATAAAGGAAAACTTGAGTTATCATATGAATTACAAATTTATACTGCTGTTTTAGATTCTATGGGTTGTTGCTATTTTATTGGTCCTTCTTATGAGAATATGAATATTATAGCTGATGCTATTAATGCAATGTATGGGACTAATTTAAGTAGAAGTGATGTTATCAATATAGGTAAAAAAATAATAATAACAGAATTAGAATTTAATGAAAAAGCAGGATTAACTCAAGACAGTAATGACTTTCCTTCATTCTTTAGAGAAATCCAATCCAATCCTTTAGATTTAAAAGTGTCTTTTGCAAAAGAAGAGTTCAAAAACTTTTGGAAAAGAATTGAAGAACCATTAGAATGAATTGATTAGTTTCATATATGTTTTAAGATATACCTTTAAACTTTTCAATTTATTTATCAAAATTTAAATAATTAGGATCCTAACTATTATTATAAGATAAATTATTAATTACCTAATTATTATGAACGAAGAACCTCTTGAATCGTGTGATTGTTCCTGCGAAGCCAAAGACATAGTTAATGTTTTTGAATTAGTCAATAAGCTCCATAAGAAGTATGAAAAACTACAACGAGATAATATTCAAAAACTAGAACTTACGCCTACTCAACATTTTATATTACGGGAATTATGGGGTTCTGATGAACGGCAATTTAAGGATTTAGCCGAGGGTTGTGATTGTTCTAGGTCTACAATCACAGGGGTTATTGACACCATGGAAAATAAAAAGTTAGTTACTAGGGAATCTCATCCAACAGATCGAAGGAGTATGCTCGTGAAACTTACTGAAAAGGGGAAAAAATTAAAAAGTTCGACTCCTCCATTAGAAACAATGGTAAATGGATGCTGTGAAGGAATTAAGCAAGAAGAAATAGAAAGTTTAGGTGTTTTACTTGAAAAACTATTGAATTCCCTAATTTTCTAATCTTGTTAACATAACATTTAAATAGTTAGGAAACTAACTATTATTAGTTAGGAAGCTAACTAAAATTATATAAAAAATTAAAAAAAACATGAGGTTCATTAAAAATGGGAGATCAAGATTGTTGTACTGAAACGGAAAAAGTAGAAGATAAAGAAAAAGACGAAGCAGCATGTAGCTGTGGTTGCTGTAGTTAAGAAATTTTAACTAATTCTTAACAAAGAATAAACTATTTTTTTTTAAACATATTTTAATAATTTTTTTTTATAAAGTATTCCTTCGCTTGTAATAATAGATCCTATCCCAAAAGTGATAAGAATGAAAGGGATCAGACCTATAAATCCAAGTAATTTCATTAGTGCAGTATGCCTTATAATTAGAGAAATAGTAATATGAGCTACGCTTCCAATTATAAAGATAAATTTCTTCTTTCTATAAAAAGACAAAGAATAATGCCAACTTACAATAACTATACTATTGGAGAGACTGAGAAGTAAAAACAAATGAATATTGGACTGCTTAAGACTTAATAATGAACCAAAAATAAGAATAATAGTGGAAAATATAACCATAATTATTAGAAGATTCGATTTTTTTTCAATAAATAACTTTAGTTCTAATTTGAAACCAATAATTATAGAAAGTGATAGGAAAAAAATTCCTATTGATAGTAGAAAAACTATAGTGTCTTGTAATATATAGAAATCAAGAATAACTGTAAAAATTATTCCTATGAGCAATAAAATCATCCCGAATACCCGGAATGACATTTCCCATTTACCTTTAATGCCCATATTTTTGTATAATGATTCCGATTTAAAAAGTTTTGTTGATACTTCAAGTTTCTCAAAAAGTTCTTCCTAGGGAAGAAATTAAAGAGGATTATTCCAAATATACCCTTTGTTCCTGATTGAATAAATATAAAGAATACCTTGAACCTTACTGTTGGTGAGGAGGCTTTTCTTATGAATCTAATTTTTTCTCATTTTATTACTTCTTTCCTTTATTATCGACAATTATTCCTTCTACTTCTTCCTTAAATATTTTCACGGGCTTTGAATAATCGATTGGCTCCTCACAAGCCTAACACACATTTTCCAAATTCATTAATGCTCGAGCACAATTTTCACAATAAATCGCACCGCATTCACAAAGGATCAAGAATTTTTTCTTAGATATAAGGGCGAAGGAATCGTATATTTAAATGTAGAAAGTGCAACAATCCGGCTACAATTACAAAATATTGCTGCCATTGAAAGATATAAATCTTTAGGAGATGAGATTATAGATGCCGAAGAACTTTCTGACCATTTAATTGAAAAATTTAGAAATTTGTTAACCCTGATTATTTCTCCGACCGCATTAGAAATCCATAAACATAAATCTAATTATCTGATTCATTTAACATAGTTTTTTTTCTATTTTTCAAGATCCTTAATGGTTAAACTTAATCAATTTCTATAGATTAGCTAAGATTTCATTGATAAGCCCATCCAATTTATCTGCTAATTGTTTATTAGCATTCCCACAGGAATTTAAAATAATTTTTGCTTGATCAGTGTATGATCTCTGTTTTTCTACGTCCCAAACATCTCTCATATCCATGAGATTGTCTATTCTGTCTGCTAATTTTATTGTTTTTGCTTCTTTTGATTTTTTAACAAAATTTTCAAGCCATTCATCTTTTTTACGCCCTTTAGCACCTTCTGGCTTAGTGAGCTCAACAATTATTTCTCCAACCTTTTTACCAAATTGATCTTCAACTTCTTTTAAATTTGTGTCAGTATCCTCGAGAAGATCATGAAACAAAGCTGCTATCATTAGATCCTCATGTTCAAATTCATTATAATCAGCCGCGTGTAAAATTGCTGTAATTCGAATTGGATGGATCACATAAGGAATCTCTTTCGCTTTTCGTTTTAAGTTGCCATACTTAATGAATGCATATGAAATTGCATTCCAGTAATTTGAAAATTTTTTCATAATTCATATATAATTCTTTTCTCTTTTATATGTTCTACAGGTGAATCTAAGATCATATAGTAAGACTAATCGATAAAAAAGAAAATAAAGTATAGTATATTTAGGATCTAATAAAACTAAAATTATTTCGGTGATTTTATTGAGAATTGGTGCGCACATGAGTGTTTCAGGAGGTAAATATATGGCTTTTGAAAGGGGGAGAGAATTAGGATGCGAAGCACTTCAAGTTTTTGTTCGAAACGTGCGAGGTTGGACTTCTGGATCTCTAAAACAAAAAGAAATTGATGACTTTATAAATAAAAAAGAAGAATTTAAGAATAAGATATGGCCGGTGATAAGTCATAACTCCTATTTAATAAACTTGGCGAGTTTAGATAAAGAAAAATTAGGAAAATCTTATAAAGCCATGCTTGATGAACTTACAAAAACAGATCAGTTAGGGATAGAATACGATAATATGCACCCTGGAGTTATTCCTATCAGTGATAAGGAAGAAATTACTAAAGATGAAGCTTTTTCTCAAATTGCCGATAATTTGAATAAATTAATGAATGCAACAAAATCTTCCCCAGTAGTTATTCTAATGGAAACTACAGCAGGGCAAGGAAAAGGTTTAGGAAACAAATTTCATCATTTTAAAAAGTTGATAGACAAAATACAAAACAAGAAGAGGGTAGGTATTTGTTTTGACACGGCGCATACTTTCGCCGCCGGTTATGATTTTACATCTAAAAAGAAATATGAAGAAATGTGGAATGATTTTGATGATATTATTGGATTAAAATATCTTTATGCGTTTCATTTAAATGATACTGACAAAGAATGCGGTTCAAGAGTTGATAGACATACTCATATTGGTCAAGGAAAAATTGGGAAAGAACCATTTGGCTTTTTCATCAATGATGAAAGATTTAAAGATATGCCTGGCATTTTAGAAACACCAAAGGGAGATGATGATAAATTAGATATAATGAATTTAAAAACTCTCAAATCACTAAGGAAATAGGAACACATTATTCTACTTTAAACCAAACAGGAGTATCATCATTTACGGACGCGTTATAATTAGTTGTGAGTTCTTCTCCTTCTGAGATATCTCGAATAGCAATAAATTCCATCGCTTTTTGTTCATAATCATAAAGATATTTCACGTTAGGATCGTAAGAATGGTTAATAAATTGGCTGACGCTTAATGTAATTGCATTTTTAAACTCTGGTCTGTGCTTTGGATCATCCCATATATAACAGTAATTGTATAAAACTGTTTTTTTAATTTTTTTGTAATCTTTATTTGGAATTGGGACAACATAGGCAATGTCTATTACCGTATCCTTCTTAATGTCCTTTTTCGCAAATACACCTCTTCCTTTTTTTGAAGATATGAATTTTACATCTAATAACTCGTTCATTGAATTAGCCAATTTATACTCTAGTAAAATTATAATAAATTTGTTATTTATATCTTAATTTTATATTATTCAATTGAAGCATGGCGTCTATTAATATCACTTTCAGTTATGTCTAGGATATTCATTAAAACACCACCGATTGAATCCAAAACAGATAACGTGGAAATATCGAATAAACTTGTGTATGGGGCTAACGATTTTTGCTGGATTGCTAAATCCTTCCTTTTCCCCTTCACAATAATATTTAAATCAGATAATTTTCCTATTGTGCTTTCAGGATTTCCGGTAAACAATACCACTTTACCTTCGATTTCCTTTGCTTTTTTCGCTATCGCAACCGGAGAGGTTGTTTCTCCGCTCCCACTTATTAAAATAAGCAAATCTTTGTCAGTATATTGAGGAGTAACGGCATCTGAAATGAAACATGAATTTATGCCAAGATGCATGAGTCGTTGAGCAAAACAACGACCAATAAATCCGCTCCTTCCAGCTCCGTATACAAAAATTCGATTATCTTCCTTCTTAATTTGAAGGATATAATTTATTAGGGTTATGATTTGGTCAATATTAACTAAAGTCGAATTTTCTTCAATCTGGGCTGCAATTTCTTGCATTGTTTGTTGAAATCTTCCCTTTATCTTATCATCACTCATTTTCAATCCAATTATGATTTTATTTATTTTTTGAACTTTCGGGGTTTACACATTGCCGCCATTGATCAACTGTTTCTTTTGGGCCTAGCCCTATAATTAAATCGTCTACTTTAAAAATAAAATCGGATTTAAAGCTATAAATCCATATATCACCTCGTTTTAAAGCAATTATATGAAATCCTCTTTTATATCGCTTATCTTGCAATTCAATATAGGTTTTACCTCTAAAATAAGATTCTTCAGAGATTATATCCCTTACCACAATCTCTGATGTTTCTCTTATGGCTTGTTGTAGAATTCTGTGAGGTTCAAATCCCTTTATTATAATTTCAGCAATATGAGCAGCAGCATCGGCAATTAATTCGCAAGAAAAAATAATTCTCATTATTCCTGTAAGATCCCGGGGAGAATCTATTAATTTAGTCAGATCCAGAAGATCTTTCTCAAAGGCAATGTTCAATCCATCCATTAATTCTTCCATTTCTAAAACATCTTCAGCAACCTCCTCATTTGTAAAAAATAAGGCTGCAAAAGCTAACTCAATCATGGTTTCTGAGATGTCTGTTATTAGCACATAGTTTCTCTGTATTTCTTCAAATTTCTCGCATATATCTGGATTTTCAAGATCAAGCATTTCTTCCTTCTTCTTTTTTGTCCCTAGATCAAAGGAAATTTGTTCTGAATCATTACATACCTTCTTTAAATCCATTATAGGTTGAATTTCACCTTTTACAATTAAAATGTCTCCAGTTTGCACTTTTTCAATCTTTTCAAAATACCAATTATTTCCTCTTCTTATTGCTATGATATCTACTCCGTGTTTGGATCTAAAATGGACATCCTTCCGAACTTGACCAATAAATTCGCATCCTTGATTAACAACAATCTTAACTATTGGTTCAGGAACATAACTAAGATCACTAAATAATTGAACAAAATAAGAGATGTCATTATTAATGTAGACAACTCTGGCAATATCAGAAAGTGCATCAGAAATTTTATCAATAGAATAACCCATAACGACTATAGGTTCTAATTTTTTAGCCTCTTTAAACCCACCGGTATGAGTTTGTATGATTTGTACATTTAACAAGAAAGTTAGTTCATGAATTCTTTTTTCAATCTTATAAGCCTCATCTGCCATTTCCTTGCTTCCAAATTTAATAGCACAGTAGGCTATATCTATCATTAAATCAATACTCTGTTTCATTTCTCTTAAAATATCTTTTACAGAAAGAGGTTTATATTCAAATTTCTTTTTCTTTTCAGGCATTTAGTTCTATTCACTCATTTTTTTTATTATTTAATTTAATATAAATATTTGGATAAAAATGATTAATAATAACGGTGATAATAAGTCTACTAAAGATGTAACCGTTGGAATTAGAAAATTATTTGGATCCTTTCCTTTTCTGAAAATATAAACTGAGCTGATAAATAAAAATAAGAATAAAATAATAAACAATACTAAAGCTGTTAGTACTATAAGGCTAATAACTATTAACGGATTTACAATTTCGATCTTCATTGTTAAAGCTACTCCATAACCTATTACAACTAGGAATATTAAACTTAAACTTATACTAATAAGTAAACCAAAGAAATCTGTCATTAATTTTCTTGTTTTCTTGATTTTAGAGGGGATTGTACCAATATATAAGTGAGTTGTTAATCGGGAAATTAAAATAATTGCAAAATCCCCTATCAACGAATTTAAAGCGGGAAAGATTAAAAGTAAAATTGGAATGGCATAAAGAATCCCTTCATTGGTGGATAAAACAGTGCCAGAAATTAATCCCAGTATGGAAGATATAATGACTATCACTACAGATTCTTTTACAATTTTCTTGAAGTATTCCATCTTACGATACCCCCAAAATAATTATTGTCAAATAAAAACTAACAACAGTAAAAAAATCATCTACAGCAGTCATAATTGGATTAACAACGTTGTTTGGATCCATTCCATAATGAAAAGTTAAATAATTAAGAAGTGTAGAAATAGGTATTGAAACGGATAAAGTAATTACTATTGAAATTAAAGGAATGAGAATTAATACTCCAAAGGGTATTAATTGTAACTTGATTAAAAACAAATTAAGAAATATGGTAAAGATACCTATTAAAATTGCTGTAACGATTGAAAGAACGTAAGTGGCAAGAACATTCTCTAGCCAACTTCTTTTATTGAAAGCACCTATTATTAAATCTTTTGAGGTTCGGGCTATAAATGGGCCACTTATATTTCCTCTTAATGATAACAAAGCAGGCACTATAAGTATTAAAACAGCAAAACTTTCAAATGGTAAAATCAGTAAAGAAAGAATTATCCCAGCTAATAGTGATCCTACAATAGAAATAATTTCCGATGGGAACGTTTCCTTAACAATTCTACTTTTAGAATCTTGAGATTCCATATACCATCCTCATCAGAGTCTATTGCAATTTCTATCATTATCTATGGTTTCTTTAATGCTCTCAAGTATTAAAAACTTCCTAAAGAATAAGATCTTTCAGAACTAAAATAAAATCATTGTTTTTTCTCAATACTAAAAAAACAACAAAATAAAAAAAAAGAGTATAAATTTAAATTATAGCTTACGACGCTTCTTTATAATTATTGCCGAAACTGAGACGAAGGCTACCATTACTAATAAAAGACTATATCCAGGAATTTCTTCGAATATTCTAGACCCAACTACAACTTCAAGACAATTCGATAAGGTATCACCTACTAAATTATGAGCAACTACTACAAAGTAATAAGTTCCATTAGGTAGACTAGTTACGGAATATGTTAAATCAGTAATGTTATAAGCGAGTGGTACAGATAATTGAGTCAAATTAGTAATACACCCAATTGGTGATACATAAACCGAATAACTTTCAGCCCCTTCGGATGCTGTCCAAGATAGGACGAAGTTTCCATCTTCATCTGGATCTCCTGCATCAGAAGTTAACGCAAAGTCTTCCGGTTCCGTTGGTGGTGGTTCTGTACCATAGGATAAACCAACTAGAATCATTAGTGGTCCTCCCATGGGAAGTTCAAATTCTACTGAATTAGCAACATAATTGTAAATAATCGCATTATAGAACTCTTGAGGTGCTCCATCCCAATTATTACTTCCACCCATATTCCAAGCCCAGAAATAGGGATAATAAGTATTCAAGTCGACGTATGAAGGGAATTCAATAATAAGTGTTAGGTTCTCTGTCAATAAAGAATGATTAGTAACCTTTAAGTCTAAATAACCCAATGCATCTCCCAGAGGTAAATCTATATCCACAGGATTTATCGAATTTAAGGCATAAATAAATTTGGAACTTGGACCCGATACACTGATCTTAACAGTAATGTTAAGATCTGAACCAAACAAGTTCAGTAGAGGAATTGTATTTAAGCCAGTAAGAAGATTTACACTTGTTTCAAGATAAGCAGAGAAATAATCCCAAACGTTATGACCCAAGTATTCATCATAATTGTACATCCAGCCACGAATTAATGTTGTCATTCCTGTTGTTGCACTAAAATTGTATTGCATGTGTGTATTGACAGTTGAGTTTCTGAGGAATGCCCAGTCAAGTCCGTATGAAATCTCGTCAAAACTATTACCCATTAAGTCGAATAAATTCTGGAATTCAGGATCATATCCGGTTGTACCATTTGGTAATAGGATCGGTGGACCTTTATTAAGCATGGGTGGTGCGATTGCCCAGTATTTATTTGCTGCTGCAATAGGCTGGATCATAGGTGGTGCCTGAGCGGGACCTCCTGTTAGATCATTAGGAGGGGGAGATGGACCATAATCAGGAATCCACATTTCCATCTCTCGATCCCATTGATGTATAATGCCCATCACTACTGAAAAGAACTGTAATTCAGGCTGACCAGCAGGTAAAGGCATTTCTGCAAATTCTTTAAAAAAGAAACTGAGGTTATCAAAAAAGTATCCAAAACCTACAACGGTCACTCTTATTTCTCGTTCTCCTTCTCTTCCAAATTCCTTAAAATAGAATTGATCTCCCACATCTACTGCCCAATCAATGTAAGTCATGTTCTTTAGCTCATAATACGTGAAATCCCATTCAGAACTCATCAAATAGTTCATGAAAACTCCGTTAGTAGCGTTGATTCTTAGTTTCACTATATCAGAACCTGTTGAATTCCACATCTCAAAGTGAATGATACTACTACCCCAAACAATACTCATATCATCAAAAGGCATATTTCTATTTTGGAGAAGTTCTGGATTGAACACATATTCAAAATCTTCCTGAGTAGCACTTATAGGTATGATAAACTGAGGGCCTTCTCTTATTAATACAGGATAGAAATTATTTGCAGCACCTATTAGATAATTAGGCTCCCTTAAATCAAAAGAATTTAAAGATATATTCCAAAAGTAGACATCAGCATATACGCATTGAAAGACCATCGGATTTGTATCATCTCCAAAACCATTACCTTCAAGCCAAAAAGTTGTTTCATTAAATTTAGAAATTTCAACTTTTATTTCCCCACCCATAGGACCATCATCATACGTTGTATTATCAAAGTGTTTTTCTGCAAAATCATAGATAAATGTATCTCCAACATCTACACCCCATACTACTTCATCAGTGATATTATAGTCAAAAACTCGTACAGCAGTAAAGTTAAGCATCATAGGATCATCATCATCGCCAAACGGAGCCAAAATACTCCCTTTAGCCTCTTTAATAGTTCCGTTGTTCAAATTATAGTAACTGGCTTCAATGTAGTAACCATGAGTACTATTCCTAAACCAGAGACTATCATCAGTTCTATTAAAACCAAACATGTCAAAACGGCTAAAGTTACCATCTGCCATATATGAATACATCGTATCGTTAAGGATATTAGTCATATTAGCCCATTCTATAACATTAGAACTGTTAAGTGGTAACAATAAAGGTATAACATTCATTTCAGATTTATAATGATACGGCAATACAGGATGTGAATTGTTGAGAGAAAATTCAGCTATCATCTGAGTATCATCATCTAAAGGCTCCAATGTATCTAGTGATGAGTTATAATATAATCTTGTTGAGTTTACTTGCGAGAATACAAGTTCTAAACCAGATACTAATTTTGTGACATTTTCAATTGATGATATATTGAATATCATGAGATCTTTAAATTGTTGGATTAAATTCCCTGTTCCAGGATCTGAAATAACAAATTCTATTTCAAACATTATCATATCTCCTTCATCTACTCCCCAGTGCCATTGATCATCACCATAGTTTTCAACATCGATATATGTATCAGCTTTCGCATTTGTAAGGAATGTGCTAAAAACCATCATCATTGGAATGATAATGACAATAATTAGCGTCAAACCTTTAATTTTTTGTAAATTTTTCATTTTTCATCAAGATATTTTTCTTATTTTTTGTAACCAAAAAGTGAAATTTTTAATCAAAAATTAAAAATCTCTTTTATTATTCATAAAAAAAGAGCAATTTAAACTTATTTAAAATGATTTTTGTGTGTATAAATGGAATATATTTGTGTGTAAAATCTCCTAATTATTATTTCTATAGCTTTTAAAAGTTTTTTTAGTTTCAAACTATTAAAAAACCTGGATGATTTGTGAAGAAGAACCACTAAATAGATTTCTAGAGATTTCTAAACAAATTTTATTTGAAACAAAGAATTCATAATTAATATTTATACAATTAATTGGTTTAATAGATTAAGCGAGAAAGATCTTATTGAAACTTTGGTTAGCTATCGCGAAAAAGGAAATTTGGATAAAGACGAGTCGGGTTAGAAGGAATCGTAAACTATTTTTCATTAGCATTTATGGGATATTCTTATTTTGGGCTGCTTACTTTGGGCCTATCTTATTAGATTCATTCATACCTGAAATTTTTAAAAATTACTCAGGTAGTTTTGAATCTCTTTTTACGACATTGATAACTAATACATTTGCTTCACTTTTCTTGATGCAAGTTATGTATCCACTCTTCATTCTTTTTAGAAAGGAAAAACTTGGTAAAAAAGAGATCTTATTAGCTTCACCAGTAAAAGCTGGAGATATTTTCCTTGGTGAATTTTTGGGACAAATTCCTTTTTATGCATTGTTTATTTTAGGAATTGGACCATTTCTTACATCACTTTTATTGCAAATTAATTCAAACCTGACACTATTTCATCACCTTGCTATTTATTTAATTTTTTTTACACTTTTTATCTCAGGTTCATTAATAGGAAAGTTTATGGCTAATTGGATTGAACATTGGGTCGTCGTAAATAAGAAATTAAAAAAATTCAGAAATTCAATACTAGTAATCATTTCGGTATCTGTCATTGCGATTTTCTTGTTATTTCAATTCTTTCTGGGATTATTAAGAACCAACCAAGATTTAAGAGTACTTTTCCTCTTTTATCCTTCATTTTGGTATTCAGATATGATTACTTTATTGGTTAATCCTTCCTTTTTAGAATCCTATTTTGAGCACATATGGGTAGAAGTTAGCCTTATTTTTCTCTTGCCACTTGTCTTATTCTATATTTCCTATAAAAAAGTTAAACTAGTTTCTAATTTAGATAGTAGGTACGATATAGGTTTAGATGGTAATAGAGGAAAAGAAATCTATTCTAAATTTATAAAAAAAATTACCGTAAAAAAGCATGAGGGGGTAGTTCTCATTCATTTTAAGAATTTCATGAGGAAAAGAGAAAATAAAATAAAATTAATCTATATAATGGGCTTAGTTTTATTTTTCGGCATCTTAGTTTTGGTTTTTTTAAAAAATCAAACAATAGTTTTTGAACATGTTTTCTTTACTTTTCCCATAGGAATTCAAGTCATATTTCACATAGAAACTATAATGATTATTATATCATGGATGGGGGGATTAATTTTTGGAATATTAATGGGAATGTCTACTTTTTTTGAGACCAAGGAACTATTAGAAATTTATAAGAAATCACCTTATGGCATAAGTGGTTATGTTACTTCATTCATGTATGTGATGCTTTATCTTTTAATGATGATGAGTCTCTTCTTAAGCATCTTTTTTGCTATCACGTTTCAACTAAATTTCTTAATTACAATATCTTTTTTTTTTACATTTATTTTAAACAGTATAATTATACTTTCACAATCAATGGGGACCCAATTTCTTAGACCAACATTTCTCGAACGACGGAAAAACTTAGTATTTAATAATTATCTCACCCTAGTCCTTCAGGTGGTTTCATTTTTGTTAACTCTTTATATATTTATCCCATTTATCAACGAATTCTTTAACCCCTCCATTTCTATAATGCTCATACTATTTATTAATATAGGAATATCAGGTTGTTTAGCGTATGTCATACTTTCATTAGGAATATGGAGATTAGAAAAATTTGAATGACGTTATTCAGTATTCTTTTTTAATAGTATAAATTTCTTGGTGAATCTAAATAATCCATCAATCATTAATGGAACAAACAAAAGTAAGAAACCAAAAGGATTTTTAAGTAAATCCTGAAGAAAAACTGAAAGAATTTCTATTGGATCTAAATAAAGGAATTGTGAAATGATAAATAAATAGATTGTTGAGCCAAAAACTATGAAAAAAGTACTTGCTTTTAATGTGGATGCATATACTAATAAAACTATCAAAATGAAGATCGATTCTAAATATTCCATATATAATTGTTAAATTGTAGATAAATTTAAGTTTTATAAATTTTAAAAAAAAAAAAAGATTAATTTATTTTAGGTTTAGGTTCTTAATTCTATTTTTCTTCTTCAGAAAATAGATTAAACCAATTATAGTTATTGGAGTCAGTGCTAAAATTATCGCAACTTCATAACCAGGAATTTCATCATCTTCACCAAGCAATGATATTTTTACCGCCTCTACGCCATTCGCTTCTATAAATGCATTCTTAAGAACACCAATCGTGTTCCATTCTGCGGAACCAAAGATGCCATTAGGATCACTACCAATTGGAATTGAAAAGTCTGTTTTTATTGTCTCCCAGTTATAATTTTTTGCCATTATTAAGCCATAAGATAAAGAACTCTGTTCTCCGAATGCGCGTTCCTCACTTGAATATGTGGCCGGATTTACTATGTATGTTGCATAAAAAGCGGTTAAATTACCGAGTATTGCGAAAGGATCTACAACTTGTGAAGACATGAGCAATGACGTGGTGCCAAAAAGTTCTGTAATACTCGTCCAATTCTTAAAATCTAAGCTAATAAATAACGTCATCCCTATTGGCACTCCTCTTGGACCGCCAGCATATGCCACTATTTCCGTTCCAATGCTCTCTATTTGTATTCTGAAACCAATCGAAGGGATCGTTGTAAGCAGAGCTTTATTCGTAGTCCATTGTGGAAAAACAACAGTATCCCATTGATTAATTAGTTCTCCGATTAAATCGTTTATCAACTCTTGAATTGTATCATCTTCAAAACCAGGTGAGAACACAGCTGGAACTAATAATGCTGTAATATTTACCATTGCTATATCAATTAAATCATCGATTACTGTAGACATGGTTACTCCCACAAATTCTGAAGGCATTTCTGAGCTAATGTTATTCATCAATATATGAAAGACAGTGGACATGTTTACTGATTGATATTGTGGAGGTACGCGATATTGCAACATCTCTAATACAGAAGAAACGTTAATACTCATTGCTTCAGTGGGTAATACACTTGATATCAAGTCTTCAAGAGATAAGGCTCCCATACCAGAGGGTATTGAATCGGCCAATTGATTCAAAGACATGTGCAACATGAAACTTTCATATGCTTCTGGAACATTTTGTAATATTAAAGCATCAAGAAATTCTCCAATTGTTAAGTCTGCCCAACCATCTGGGACAAGTCCAAATAGTAGGGAATTATTGAAGGTGTTAATAGCGGATTTAATCAACTCTGGGATTGGTTTGACCTCCCATCCCGCAGGTAATGTGTCATTAAGTCCATCTACGATATAGTCGGCAAATGTGGTTATGTTTAAAGATTGCCAATTGCCGGGAATATTTCCTGCAAACATTGTAGAATTTGCATCTTGGATGAAATTACTTATGAAGGCTACAAGCAAATTTGTTACGTTCATATCCTCCCATCCAACAGGAAAGACTGTGCTGAGAACTGTGGAGCTTATATTCTTCAAAGTCTCAGGAATTGTTAAATCCTCATATCCTCCTAAATCTAAATCTGCAACATATAATTGTAGGTCATCTAATAGTGTATCAACATTAGTCACTAGTTCATCTATTCCATCTACATCTAAGTCGATTCTCCAAGTATAAACATCGCCTTCTTGTACTCCAACATAACTTGAAGGCTGAGCTCTCGTAAAACTTCCAAAAGGTATTAACAAAAGTGTGCTAATAGCTAAAACTACTAAAATTCTCAATTTTTTCATAGAATGTTCACTTTTAATTTGATATATTCTTATAATTATATGATTTTGTAACATTAATCTTACCACAGATATTTAAATCTATATAAATAAAAACTATGATGTTTCGAGCTCTAAATGCATAGCAAATTTGTAACGAATTTACAGATTTTAAAACAAAGTTTAAATTTTCGATTTTATCTTCACAATTAGTGAAATAATGAAACTTAGAAAATACGACACGCGAATTCAAGCAGGAGAAATTTTAGCAGAATTCATAAAAAAACAAAGGAGTAGCCTTAGTAAACAGATTATAGAGAATCCATCTAATTTTTTTTGTTTTGCGATACCAAATGGGGGAGTTCCTGTTGTTGAGGGCTTTTGTTCACAATTTTCTTTAAAATATGATATATTAATAGTCAGAAAAATTAAAATCCCTTATAATACTGAGGCGGGATTTGGTTCTGTTACTACAGATGGATCAGTATTAATTAACCAACCATTACTAACACGATTGAATCTATCTAAACAAGATGTAGAAGATTCAATTGAATTAACTAAAAACGAAATTAAGAACAGATTACAATTCTATAAGAAAGAAATTAATTTAGAGCAGTTTTATAGACAAAAAATTCAAAATAAATGTATTTTCATCATCGATGATGGATTAGCGTCAGGGTTTACAATGTTGGCAGCAGTCAACATGATTAAAAACTATAATCCAACTAAAATTTTCATCGCGGTACCAACTGCTCCATTAAGAACAGTAAATATGTTGAATGTAAATGTAAACGAAATCTTTTGTCCAAATATTAGAGAAGTTATGTGGTTTGCTGTTGCTGATGCATATCGTAACTGGTATGATATCCCAGAATCAGAAGTATTACAAATAATAGATAACTCTAAATTCTATATTTCTGATTTTAAAGAAAAATAACTCCTAATTAGAAAATTCCATTAATATCAATCATTTTTCATTGTTCTAAAGAGAAGAAAATAAAAAAAAAAAATTAAAGATTTAATCTTAATCATTTCTTTGAATAATAAAGTCTTCCTTGGAATAATCTATCCCTTCTGCCTTTATTTCAAGCAATTTTGCTGTTTGATTTTGAAGTAAACTACACTTGTCTGGATCATTCGCAACAAACGGAAAAACTTTATATCCTAAAACTTCCTCAATTTCTTCTGGAGTCATAGCTTCATCTAAATCCTGTTTATTTGCAATAATCAATAGTTCGGCATTTGGGATTATTTTATCTGTTAATTCTACCATCAATTTACTTTCTTCGACATTCGCTCTTGTAGAATCAGAAACGATAATTATTGCATCTGAGCCTAAAATAAAGGATCTCCATACTTTTTCACTTATATCGCCTTGATCGGGAATATCCCAAATCAGTATAGGCATTCCAAATAATTTAGTATTGTATTTCTTTAAGTGGGTTGTCTCCTTATATTTTCCCAGTATACTCCCACTCTGAAGTATCTCACAAATAGAAGATTTACCTGTAAAATCATAACCGATTACGCTTATTTTTGCTGGCCTTAACATTAGAAGATCATTGAGAGTTGAAGAACAGGCAGATTCTAAATCCTTTTTATTTTGTTCTGAAAAATCCGTTCCCGAAATATTATTTTTCTTAAAAAATTTCTGAACGACTTTGATAAGTTTATGTAATTTAGGAATTATCTGATCTGGTAGGGAAGAATCATCATAGGTTAAAGAAATAAACAAGGGGATAGGATCTTTTATTTTATAACAAATTATTTTTAAAGTAATTATATCTACAATAAGATCTTCATCATAAAAACCACGTGTAGTGACTTCTTCATCAATATACTTAAGTATTTGTGATAAAACTATAGGATTCTTAAAAGAAATAGCATATTCTTTATTCAAATAAATCTCATCATCTCTAAACATAGTAACATCTTTTAGCAAGTAGATTGTTCACCATTTTCTCATTTTCAATAATTCAAAGTTAAAAATTACTAGTATTATAAAAAGGGTTATTTTAAAATTTGTCTACTTCCAAAAAATCATCAATTATTAAAATCTGCTTTTAGAATTAAGAAAAGAACTACACAAAATTGAAATTATAATAACATCAATATAAAAGAAAAGTAAAAAAAAATACACTTAATGGAGTACCTCTGTAATATGGGTGCGCACGGGTGTGCTAGCGCATGAGCTAGGCACTAATTAAACGAAATAAAATCGAGCCATGAGGGATAAAGAACTCGTCCTTCCTCTTTATAACGACTGTGTGAAAGTACTCTGCTAACCCGAGAAATCCCCGGATTACAGACTCATCCTCTTCAAATCTGAAAATAATGGTCGCAATTGATTGCCCAGCATTAAATGTGACTTTATCATAAACTCTTTCATCAATCAAAGGTATTTTTAATTCGTTTACTATTTCATAGACACGTTTAATAAACAATTCTCGCTTTGGAATATCATATCACCATTTCTTTTTAATCTCTTCAAAGATTAAATATTTCTGGAAATAATATTAATATTTAATTTATTGTTAAAACTTATTAAATACAAATGAAATATCTTTTATATTATTATTAGTTTAGGTTTTTTAATAATTAACTTTTTTTAAGATTCTTGTTAGGACTCAGAAATTAAAGATAAATCAACAATTGAATTGTATTGCAATGAACCCTTTTTTCTTCTTATCATTGAATATCGCACGTTCAATACGAAATCTACATAATTTTTTATAATTAAACGATTATAATGCAATTATAACAAAAAATTTTAAAAAAAAATAACGATAAGTAAAATACGAAAAAAGTCTATTATATATATACATATTAATATAATTAAAATATAAAATTTATATATAGTAATTTTAATATTAATCAAATTTACAATTACATTAGAGGAATTGAAAAGAACGTGGTTTCAAAAGAACAGAAGAAAATTGAACGAGTAATCAATTTCATGAAAAAGGGTTTAAGCAGTTTAGCGGATGATCTCGGAGAAACAGTCAAAGGAATAAATGATTTTATTAAATCTCTAGCAAAAGCTCAGAAAGATTTGAAAGAAGTCAAATCTGCTGAAGAAGTTCAAACTGTGAGTACTTCCTCTAAAAAGATAGTCGCCTCAACAACTGGTGAAGCAAAAACCGTAGCAGCTAGTACTTTATTTAGCTTGCTAAGCGGAGGTGGAGGCGGAGCAGCAGCAGCAACAGCAGCAGTACCAGCAGCAGCTCAGGCAACGGCATCTGCAGTTCCAGCTGCACCTAAGCCTCCAGGTGGCGGACCTCCAACTGCACCTAAACCACCGAGTGGTCCACCAAAAGCTCCTAGTTCTGGACAACCAAAAGCTCCTAGTCCTGGGCCACCAAAAGCTCCTAGTCCTGGGCCACCAAAAGTTCCACCGAGTTCAGGACCTCCTAAAAAACCTAGTCTACCCCCAGCTCCTAAATTACCAACAGCTGAAGGATCCCCGAAAGCACCTAGCGGCCCTCCAGGGGTAGAAC